>JAZRXZ010000060.1:0-42943 GCA_045600445.1 Bacteroidales bacterium
AAAACACCCTTTGACCAATATGCCCGCATCTCATTCCTGTGTGAACATAGGTTATATAGCCAAGTGCTTCTGCTCTTTGACAAAATAATATATCCTCGCTACACATTGCATTTTTCTTGTAGATATAATCAAAGCATAGGTCATCGGTCTCGCTATTTTCAAGCATCTTCTTAAACACCTCAACTGATGTAAGTGTGCATCCAAAACCACATGCAGCTATCTGATATACACCAGCTTGTCTTGGCAAGTCCTTGGCAAGTACATTTGATATACTTCCATCTGGACATTTGCCAAAAATCTCTGCCACTTCTTGATTTTCTATTTTTTTGTGGTAATATCCGCATACTATATCCTTACCTGTATTTAGTAGCACAGAAAGAATATAATTAGGCAGTATAACATCTGCATCTATCCAGAATACATAGTCGAATCCACCCTTTATTGCCAAATCAACAAGTATATTACGAGCCTGATGCACCGCATACCCCTTTACGATTTCAAGTGTTGCTTCATATCCATCTGGTATCTGCATGTTATAGAGCGACTTCACAGTCTCTGATTCAACGAAACAACTCGTCGGAATAGCTAATAGAATCTTTTTCATATACTATGATATTTTAGAGATTGTGCAATTTTTCAATATCTCCACCGGAGAGCGTTACAGACCCCATGATTAGAGCGCCACCGGATAGAACAAACCCATTGCCGGAAAGGTAGAAAGAACCATAATAGAACCCTGGGCCAGTGATTCCACCTCCGGAAATAAATGTGTTGCTGCCTACTTGAATTGTATATCCAGAGATAACACCAGCCGTAATAGAGCCAGTTCCACCATCTACAACGATTCCACTTCCGGAAATAGTTGTGTTGATACCTACACGGATTTCAGATGCGCTAATAGAACTTCCTGAGATAAAACCAGCCGAAATAGAGCCAGTTCCACTACCTACAACGATTCCACTTCCGGAAATAGTTGTGTTGATACCTGCACGGATTTCAGATGCGCTAATAGAACTTCCTGAGATAAAACCAGCCGAAATAGAGCCAGTTCCACTACCTACAACGATTCCACTTCCGGAAATAGTTGTGTTGATACCTGCACGGATTTCAGATGCGTTAATAGAACTTCCAGAGATAAAACCAGCCGTAATAGAGCCAGCTCCACCACCTACAACGATTCCATTTCTGGAAATAGTTGTGTTGCTACCTGCACGGATTTCAGATGCGCTAATAGAACTTCCAGAGATAAAACCAGCCGTAATAGAGCCAGCTCCACCACCTACAACGATTCCACTTCCGGAAATAGTTGTGTTGATACCTGCACGGATTTCAGATGCGCTAATAGAACTTCCATAGATAAAACCAGCCGAAATAGAGCCAGTTCCACTACCTACAACGATTCCATTTCTGGAAATAGTTGTGTTGCTACCTGCACGGATTTCAGATGCGCTAATAGAACTTCCAGAGATAGTACCACCTGTCAAATTTATGTTTCCACGGATCATAGAACCTTTTACATAGAAAGACCCTACAATCTGCTCCATTTTGGCTATTCCCTCCTCGTCGATGTTCGACATATCAATCGCCATACGGGTAACAGTGCCCACCTCGGTCATACCTTCCCATACCACCAGCCCTGCGATGGTCAGCTGAGCGTGAGCGAAGTTGATGCTGCCGTTATAGAAGTGCGTGCCGGTGAATATGTCCTTACCAATCACGATTTGGCGCGGATAGAGCGAAGCAGTCGATGCTACCTGAATGTCCGTCAGCCACTCCACCTCATCAATGCTCCACTCCAGTTTGTAGGTCTGACCGTCCCAACTCATGCGGATGTGGTAGGTCTGATTCGGCAGGATGGCGTATGTACCCTCGTTCGCGCCCAAGTCCCACGATGTACCATTGCTCGACATCGCCATCACGAAGTGCCCATTGGCAAAGGCAAAGGCCAGTCCGAACTGCGAGTCGAAGATGTTGTGCTGCTGCGATACATCCGCACCAGTGGCGATGTCAAAGTGCAGCGTCCACGGACGGCCTGCGAAGTTCACCACGAATGGGAATTGCAGATAGTCATCAGCCGAGAATCCGCTGATCTGCGGCCCCTCGATATGCGGATGGCCGAAGATAGTCACGGCAGGAAAGTACGAACCACTATGTCCAGGCTCACCCTTTTCGCCCTTCTCGCCCTGCGGCCCTTGTGGCCCTTGTGGGCCTTCCGGACCTTGCGGTCCTACCTGTCCCTCGCTCGACTCCACAAAGAGTACGCGAAACTTTCTATCATCCTGCTGCGTATAGCACCATGCCATCTTATTGTCAAGATCGTACACAATCGTGTGCGTGGTGTGCCATGTGTCGGCCTTGTCACGGGTGGTAGCGAGATACAGCGCACGCGCTGCAATCTGCGAATCGCGAAGTGTAGCAGTGTCGTGGATGGTCGCACTATGGATGCCCACAAACTCCGTCAGCCACGGACTGTTATCATCGTATGCGTGGGTGTAATGGAGCGAGCGCATAATCTCCTCTATCGCAGAGGAAGACACCATACTCAACGCCACATTTGCACGCTCAACACCGCTACCGTAGTCCTCGATATTGCTACCATCAATGGCATACGCTCCATCTACAAGCGTTGTACCGCCCAATCGGAAGTTGGTTACTACGCCGTGGAACTCTTCGGTTATCACGCGCGTCTCAGTTCCTTCAAACGACAGCACCCATGTGCCCGTTGTGTCGGCCACCACAATCTGCACATCGTGCTTCACACCATCTGCGATAGGCGGATAGACACGCACATAGTCGCGGATGTACTCAGCCGCCTCTTGCGCCGTTGCGAACTTATCCAGGATGTAGCGCACCGCCATGATACTGCAAATCTCCTCGCGATCCTCGATCATCGGAGTGGTTCCTGCGTCAGCCAGCGAGCGCGTTGCATCATTGCTCAGCATATTCACGCTTGCGTACACGCCCTTCTCGTTGATACCATCCAGCATGCGGAACGGCAGCACCTTTGCAATATCGTCCAAGATACCATCCTCTTCCACTGCCGTGTTAGTAAGTTCAGCAATGGTACCAGCAAATCCTTTTGATGCGTAGCGTCCCATACCAGCAGCCGTCTCCACAATAAACTCCGCCTCGTGGTCGTAGTACCAATCGAGGTTGCGCCCAATCTGGTAGCCCTTGCGTACAACCGAGCAGCCGCCCTGCACTGGCACATAGTGCGTCTTGAAATACGCTTTGGCGAAGTCGTAGTCAAGCACCGTGTACTTGACCTCGTACAGATACTCGCTTATCTTGTGCGTAGTCATCTTGATGTTCCCCTTAATCAGGGCTATCAGTCGTTGTAAATAGTCTCTCATACCTGTCCTAAATTATGCTGGTTTCACATTCTGCCAATCCTCATCGGCCTGCGCAGCGGTGAGCGAGGTGTTGGCTATGATTGTGTCGAGTTTTTGATTAAACATATCCGAAATGCTCAAAAGAGTTTCGGAAGCCATCTTAGCAGCCTGCGAGTTGTCTTTAGCATCAGTAGATATTTTCGTCAAATAGTTAATATCTTCCTTGATAGATGTTTTTGCCGCATCAATATCTCCCTTTCGTGCTAAGTCTTCAGGAATGTCTATATGTATATTATCGACAGCTTCTTTAACTTCATTCAGTGTAGACTCTTTCGCAATATCATCCAGATCCTCAATGCGCTTCTCAAAATCAGCCTTTGCCGCCTCTGCATCTTCAATTTTCTTCTCCAATTCCTGACGAAGAGCCTCCACATACGAGTCCGGTAGACCTATGATTACCATGTCGGTGTAGTAGTTCTCGTAACTTATACCGTTGCCGTACTTCACCAGCTCGAACATGGCGTGGCGGTTATCACTTACCTCGCGCTCATCTTGAAGCTGACCAAAAGACCCAAGTATATGTACATCATACACACCAAGTGGCATAGTGTGCGAAATAGGTATTTGCACATATCCATCTTTGACTTCTGCTCCAGTCACGCTTTCTGTTTCGTGACCATGTATTCCCCATCGAACGCTTTTAAGAGAGAACTCGCTTATGTCTGGTATAGGATTACCATCAGGAAGTACCAATCTGACACATAGTTTTGTGTCGTTGAGTAATTGAATCTTTATTGTATCTTGTTTCATATCTATATAGATTTTATACTATACACACAAACACGCGGCAGAGGTTTACTCTGTCGCGTGTGGATGATTGAGGTCGTGCAACATCTTGCTTACCTCGGCACTCTCCTTGGCTCGCTTCTTTTCGAGGGCTTCCGCTTCGCCTGGCAGACTGTAAATGTCAAACATACTGACGCTATCGCCGTTTTCTTTCTTTGCGCCTATGCCGCTCAGTATGTTTGCCGTCTGGATGCGCATAGCGTCGTATGTGGTATCGCCACGGCGTTTCAGTCCTTTCAGGTATAGCAGAATTTCCGTCCAAGTCATCTCGTCCAGAAAATAGCCTGGGTCTATGCCACCCTGTCCCACGATAATGCTATACAGTTCGTGGGTAGTTACGCTTCCCCCTCTTTTTCAGGCCCCTCCTCGGACTCGGCATTTTGTTTCTCCTTAGCCTCGGCTTCGAGAATAGCATTCTTTGGGAACAGGTCTGCAATCATAGCCTGCAAGCAGGTGTTGATCATCTCGCCCATTTCCTCGTCGGACATGTCGTCCACGATGTCGAGAAACTCGTCCTCGGTCAGAGATGGATTTTTACTGCGCGAGGAAAGCATAATGTAAATGATATGCAGGATGCGTCCAAACATATACGCATTCATGTCGTTGTAGATAGCCTCCCAATCCTTCATGATAGAGTGACCAAACTCTGCCTCATAGACGAGGCGTGCGCGTTGGCGGAAGCGTACCTCATACTCCTTGCCGCCCAATGTAATTGTCTTCATTGTGTGTTTTTTTTGTAAGTTACAGACCGTGTTAAGTCCTTACTGAGTCCTTACTTAGTCCTTACTTAGTTCTTACTTAGTTCTTACTACTTTTATGTACCAATTTTTGTAAGTTATATGGGGAGAGGGTAGTTCCCCCTCCCCACTTCTTTACTCGGTCGGATGCAGGTGTCCCTCAATCTCGTCCACGACGGTCTTGATGGCAGCGCGCTGTGAGTCAGCGTCAGCCTTATAGTCGTCCATGTTGGTGGAGAGGTTCTGTACCTTTCCGTCCAACTCATAGACCTTACCCTTGGTGTTAGCCGAGTTGGTGTTGATGGTGTCAATCTTGACATCCATACCGGCACACTTCGTAGCGATAGCGTCCACCACGCCCTTGATCTGCGACAGGTATGTCATACCTGCTGCCAGCGTGGACTTCATCTCCGTCAGCGTAGCCTCCTTGGCGGTGTAGTTCAGCGTAGCCTCCTTAGCCGTACCTGCCAGCACGGTCTGAATCTCGTGCAGGGTCAGTTCCTTGCCAAGGCTCTGCATGTACTCGCGGATAGCATCCAGCGAAGCCTCCTTGCCAAGCGTCAGGAGCGTAGCCTTAACCTGGTCGATAGAAGCCTCACGGGCAATGCCTTCCAGTTGAGCCATCTTCTCCTGATAGATTTCTTTCGTCTGCTCAGCGTCAGCTTTGGCTGCTGCTGCCTCGGCGATGGCCTGCTCATACTGGCGGCGCAGCGCGTCCATCTCGGCGTTGGTACTGCCTACCAGTACCAGTTCCTGCTTGTAGGTGGTGAACTGAATACCTGTGGTCCACTCAACAATCTCGATGAGAGCCTTGCGGGCATCCTCGATGTCGTTACCCTGCCACTTGGCATGAACGATAGTATCGTACAGACCAAGTTCCATGCTGTCGTTGAACTTCACAGCAAGAATCTTGTCGCGTACCTCAAAATCAGGAGCAAACTCATTTCCCTCCTTGTCGAGCACCTTCACGCTGATGTCGGACAACTCAGAAGCAGAGATAATAGCACCGTTGAGCATAACCGGCTTCATGTGAATCTCGAAGTCGTTACCACGCTGTACTTTAATAGTTGTGTATCTGCTCATTTTGTTTTCTTTCGTTTTTAGTGGAAAGGGGAGGAGTCTCCTCCTCCCCCATTCACACAATGACTGTCCCCGTTTAAGGTGGATGGACTTTACCTATCGTTTAGGCTACTGCCTTCTTCAGTTCGCCTTGACCCTGGATGGTAACGCTTGCGGTAGCGGTCTGGCGGTTGCCTGCGGTCATCTGCCAAGCGGTGATGAGTGCATAACCGGAATACAGACCCTTGTCTTTGGTACGGTTCGAGGATCCGTTTACCAGGTTCACCTCTACCTTTACCTCTGCGCCAACCATGTCAGCGAGGTCGAAACCACCGATACCGTCGGGACCAATCTCAGCCTCATCGACTACTTGCACTTCGCAAGAGCAATCCCAGTTCTTACCGGTCACTTCCTGCTTGCGCCATGCAACGCCATCTACAGCGTCATCCTTCGTGCTTGAGTCTTCAAGATCTGCGTTCACATTCATGGAGCAGGTGGTGGAAGCCGCGAAGTAAACAGTCTTCTTCGTTTGCGTAGAGGCATCCTCTACCTCTACTGCCAGACGAATGTTTTGTCCTTTGATCTTCATTTTCGTATTCGGAATTTATATCTCACAGAGGAATTGAATCTCACGGAATAGACACGGCTTGTCTGGGTCTGCCATCTTCTCCAGCGGGCGCGGCTCGATGTGCAGGTGCGGGAAGTCCCACTCCTCGTGCTCGACGTATATGTCGTCCGTCTCGTTCGCGGTCTCTACAGCCTGTAGTACCAGCGATTGCAGGCGGGCAAATTGCTTGGTGTCCTTGGCACATACCAGTACCGACACCATGCCGCGAGCCACCGTAGCCGTATAGTCGTCCTTCGTGTCCGGGTCGGCTTGCGCCTCTCCGGTGGTGATGATTAGGTACGGCAACTTATCCTCATTCTCCGCAGTTTTACTGCGGTAGGTATCAAAGATGCGGTCCTTCACCATCTCACGAATCTCCTCGCTCTGCTGGATGGCAGCGAAGAAAAACAGGTCTATGTTGAGAGTCGATTCCAATGTGAAATAGGTTAATAGTTTTCGTTTGATAGTGCATCACGCACGGGGAGTGACCGGCATTACCCGATGTATCACCCGTGTGGATAGCGTGAGGCTACTCCGTTACGGTCTTGGTGTTTACGGTGCCCTTAACCTCTACAGGGATTGCATCCACATCCTCCAGCTTGTAAGCCTGGAATACGGAGAAGTCGTCCTTCTCAACCGTGGAGAGGTTGGTAAGCGAGTGCTTCGTGTGGATGATGAAGCGGGTCTGGTTCTTGTGAGCCAAGGTAACAGGATCCACCACGAAACGCTTAACGCCGTGACCCACCAGTGCCAACTCCGAGAACGGAGCGAATACGATGTAGGCGTTCTCGCTGTCGTAGTAGTACTTGTTGTCGGAACCCTTGACATAGCAGCAGTACTCGCTCTCCAGATAGCGGCTCGAACCGATCTTGCCGTTCTCCAGAATCATACCGCCCTGACCGTTAGCCTTCGGAGTGGTCTCCAGGATAGCGGTAGCCATAGCGTTACCGATGATGGCGAACTTGCTCATATCCACGCCCGAAGCGGCGATGCGAGCGACCTTCTTCTTAAGGGTCTTGTAGTCAGCCTTGAGGGTAACGATACCCGTCTGCTTGCCGGTGATAGGCGATACCAGACCGGTGAAGGGAGCGGGCGATACGCAACGCTTGTCGAGGTAGCGACCCTCACCCAGACGGAGTTGCTCGATGGTGTATGCGCCGAGGTCGAAGGTAGCGTTGTCGAATGCCTCGTTATCGACGATAACCATGAGGGATGCCTCTTCGGGCGACGGCTTGAAGTTAGCCCAGTCGAATACCTCCTCACCGGCAGCCTGACCCTCGCCACGAGCCTGAATCTCGATAGCCTTCTTCTGGTACGGCCAGATAATCTTGTCGGTAGGTACGCCCTCGGCGATGTTCATGCCCAGCTTGCGGTAGATGGTCTCAGGCTCTGCCAACTTGAGCAGCGACATGATCATTACCTGCTGTGCCTCGGCACCCTCGGCGATGGTCTGACCTGCAACGGTCACGGTAGCGGTCTTATTCAGAGCCACCTCGCGCTTCTGGTTAGCCTCCAGAGCAGCCTTACCCTCACGCTTGAGAATGGTGTCAAGCGACTCAGGCTTACTACGCATCTGGTCCACCTTCTCCTGTGCGTCGAGCATCTTCAGCTCGCGCTCAAGAGCGGCAAACTTCTTCTCAGCAGCCTCGCGAACCTCTGCGGATTCAGCTGCCAGTACAGAGTTGTGAGCCTCGCTCATCTCTGCGATGATTTGTTCTCTCGTTTTCATACTTCTAATTAGATGTATTTATTGGTTCAACTTATTTGTTTTGGAGTTCCAGCAAACGAATCTCCATCTGCATAGCGGACGCACTACGCTCACGGGTAAACTTTTCGCGTGCCTCACGCTCTGCCTGCTCCTTAGCGGCTTGCTCCTCGACTTCACGCTTCTTCGCTTCTGCGTCGGGGTCGCCTTCGTCCGTGATGGTTGCCAACTCACGCGCCTTCACGCTGGTAGCAACATACGCTGGGTCCATACCAATCGTAAGGGCATTTACACGCACAAACTCGTGATGCGTGAGTAGCGGAATCTTGCGTCCGTTCTCTACGATGGTGCGAACCTCTGTCTTATCCATATTGGCTACGAACTCAAAACTGCATCCGGTATAGACCTGCTCACGCACAAGTGCCAAGCAGCGGTCGCCCAGATCGCACTTTGGAGCGTCGAACTCGAAATAGACACCATCCTCGCGTACCTCCCAGCGGAGGTTGCCAACGCCCTTATTGTTTCGAGCAATCGTACCCTCCCTCACATGCAGCATATTGAGCTTCACATCTTGGCTACGCAGGAACTCAGCCGTACATGCCTCCGGAGCGATGATCTCGCGGAACAGTCCACCTACCTCTCGGTCGTAGAGCACTTCGCTTGTCGAGTTAAAAGCGATAGCCTTGCCATAGATAGTTCGGCTTTCGGTAACGCTGCCGTCCTCATTGTGTACGGCCTCGCGAACTCTAAGCTCGCCGCACAAACTTCTGATTTCATACTCTTGTTTTTCCATATACTTATCATTTATACTATTGCTATAGGTTTACTATTGCAGACTGACGATTATCGTCTGTATCTCGTTCCCCTCCTTCTCGATGATAGGCGGTCCGTCCTGTCGGTACTCCTTGCCTTGATACCAGAAGTGGGTGTCGCTATCCACGCCATCATGGTAGCGCAGGTAGAGTGTCGCTTTGTCGGTAGCATCCATAGTCCGCTCCTTGATGCGGGTCGCACCCTTCAGCGGAATCACTCGCGCACGCCACGGCCGCTCCTCGCGCACATACTCGCCCTCCTCCTGACCGCGATCGCCCATCTTCGCCTCCGACCGAAACATCGGGGTCACAAAGTGTGTGTAAAACTCTGGTTGCTTCATAGGGTCTCGGGCTTAATGTACGGTTTGAGAATATCCTGCCATTGCGCAGCAGGGATAGGTGCCACCACATCCTTACGGCTGATGATTTGGTTCGGGTCGCGGTGGGTGTAACTGTCCGTGAAGCGGTGCAGGCATGCCAGCACAATGTTGGTTGGTACCTTGCCCCAAACCTCTATCACCTCGTCCAGCGGTCGCCCGATGAACTCCAATGCCGCGTCCTCAGCCGCCTGAGCATACACCTCAATCACGGCAATGTCGGCAAACCACACATCATCGTCCAACCTGAGTTGCGCTTTCAGTTGCTCTTCCGTCAAAAATTGCAGTTCCATTACTCGTCCTCCTCGTCAGTTTTCGTTTGCGTTTTCGTTTGCGTTGGCTCGGCCTGATTCTTCCCCAGCTTGATGTCATCCAACTTCTGCAAGTTGGTAGATACCAGATGCTGATCGCCGCCTTCCTCCTTCTTCAGTGCCGGTAGGTTCAGTCTCTTGCGTGCCTCATTCGGGCAGTAGATGCCGTTCTGAATATACTTCTCCAGCAGTTCAGCCAACGCCTTCGGGTCAAGTTGCATCAGCGGCTCATCGTCCATCCAGAAGCGCAACTTGCCAAATCCGCTCGGACCAATCAACTTCGCCAGTAGCTCGTTCTCGTACCTTACACGCGCAGGCTGGATAGTGCGTTGCAGCAACTCCATCGTGCCCTGCTCCGGCGACTTGTAGGTATTGTTCGTCAGCTCGAACATTGCCGAAGGCGGGATAGAGAAGATACGGCAAATCTCCAGCACATCGGCCTTACGCGCAGGGTCAAGAGCCTGAATAGCCCCCGGCTCGGTTATAGCCTTGATGTCTATCAGTCCTGAGCATAGGATCACGCTCTTGCGCTCGTCCATCTGCTTCTGGATGCTGTCCTGCTGACTGGTCTTCTGCTCCTGCGTCAGTCGGCGCGTTGCACCTACCTGCGGATTCTTGTTATCCTCGCTCACCAGGTACTTCATATCACCGCCCTTGGCTGCAATATCCTTCGCACGGCGATTGTTAGTAGCCATCAGCGATAGTGCGTCAGCCGACATTTGCACCAGCGACTTGCCGCTCAGTCCGTCCTCGGTCAGGAAGTCACCCTTGAAGTGGAGCACATCGGTGTACGGTACCACATCCGTCACCGTTCCGTACTCGCTCTGGTATGTGATGAGGTAGTCCAGCGTGTCGGGATAGACCTGCGCATAGCCGCACAGGTACAAGCCTTTCAGCGTGAAGCCATCGCGCTTCATATACACCACCGCGTTGCCGAGGCAGCGCATCATCTCGGTCGTCACCCAGAAGTCGGTAGCGTTCATCGTAGGATTTGGCTGCACCTGCATGATGTAGTTGGTCATACCGTACTCCACATCCTCGTAGTTGCCGCCGTGAGTGGTACTCTTGCGCTGGAGGTGGGGTTTCATCATGCCGATGGTAGTACCGCGCACCACGAGGGCACGCTGTACGGAAGGCAGTTTGAGTGCCTGTTCGGTGGTGATCACGCGCACGGTGTTGTCAATCATCGTCGCACCACTGACCACTTCGGCTTCTTTCGCCAACTGAGGCCCGCGCTCCACCTTCTCTGACGGTTGCGTCGCCTCCCTCAGCCACGCACCAGTGATTATTTCTCTTAAATTTGGCATACCTTTCTATGTTTATTGGTAGGAGATTATATCTCCGCCTTAGTTTGCGTTATCGTTTGCGTCCTTGGTTATCGTGGCGGCGTTTACATCGCCGCATCCTCCTGACCGTCCGGGCTCTCAATGTGTACCTCCACTTTGTCGCCAACTTTCACGGTCGCGTCGGTACCTTTACTGATGGCCATCTGTGCGGTCTCTATTCCGAGTAGTAGGCCTGCTGCCAGGATAGCCATTCCAAACACCTCCAGCAGGCTTCCATCGACTACGCCCTTCGGCGGAACATAAGCACCCCAGCAGCACAATAGCAGTCCTACCACTATCAGCCCGATGCTCACGATGTACGGTGTACTTAATTTTCTTTTCATACCTATCGCTCAAACTTAATCTACAGGTAAACTAATTGCACGCACATCCAGATGCATCTGCGCGTGTCCTTCCATGAGGAACGCATACCGCCCTGGCTGCATCATCATATCCACCTCTTGCTTCAATCCGAGTGCGCTATCGCCAATGTGGGCTATCTCCATATTGAAGAATCGCAGATTGTCACACGATTCTATCACACCTTCCAATATCTCAGTCTCTTTATCATAAGGTAATGGTATAATACTTGCAATACCTCCAGTAGCAATACTACTTGCCTTTATATGTACACGACAAACACTGTTTATCTCGCACACATTCACAAGCATATCAGCACCTCCATTCGCCACCAGCGGATGGTTTACATTATTCTTAAAATCAACATCATGCACAGAGGTATATCTAAAATCTATAGTCACATCCTCGTAAGGTACTTCCCCGAGCTCCCCACTCCCTTGGAATGTCAGCGCATAGGTAGCCAGACTACTGATGCTCGCGCCCTGTTGCAGTCCTGTCGGTATGGCGTAGCCGCTACGCACGATGCGCAGTTCCGGGTCGTAGTAACTCAGGCGCACTTTCTGCCGACTTATCAGCACCTCCATCAGTTCGTCTGCATACTCCGGCGCATAGATGAGTCCGTCACAACTCACCGTCCACCCCAGCGTGCTGGGGATATATTCGCGCCACGGCCCGCTCACGGGCGAGCACACCTCGATGGTGTCCTGCTGTATGTTGAGGTTGCAAGTCCTTTGCGCCGCAATCACGCGCCCACCCATCGCTATCAGTAAATCTTTTCCTACCATTTCGTTTTCGTCTTCGTTGTATATATACATATACAAAAAGAGCCGCCAGAGGTTTACTCTCGCGGCTCTCAGTTTGCGTAGCGGCTCTGCCGCGTTGCGTTTTCGTTTGCGTTAATAATCTCCGTCCGGTCCATCCCAGTCTGGTCCATCAGGTCCATCAGGTCCGTCATATCCTCCATCGTCAGGTCCGTCTGGGTCTGGTCCGTCTGGTGCATCTATGTCAGGCTCTTCCGTTTCGTTAGGATCATACATTGGATAATCATCTTCCCTTTCGTTGTCAGGACGACCATCTCCGTCGCTGTCATTTTCTAATGTTCCACTTCCAGTCTGCCCAGTAGTCGTTTGTGCTGTAGGGTCTACAGGTGGCAAGTCATTTTCTGGCTCCGTGTCAGGCTCTATGTCTCCCACCTCGTAGCATTCTATGGTTCGTTGTTTTTTGCACCAATCCGTTTTCACACTGAGTGGATAATAGGTTTTCCCGTCAAATCCAGTAATCTTGGTGTTTGGTATATCTTCTATGTCGTCTGATACTACGAGAGATATTACGCGCCTTGGTGATGAGTAGTAACGCTTCATATCTTTTAGAGTTACCTGCTCAGGTTTGTATTTTTCGCTGCCCTCTCCCTGAAATACCATTCCATCCATAGGTGTTATACCATCTGGCTCAAATACTATGGATGGCGATTTTAGGTTTCCATTGTTGGTGGCTATCTCCGTATCAATCGTCTCTGTGTCGTCAAAGCTGAATCCAGTTATATCAATGTACCTGTTTTCCGTATCATCGCTCAGCAGGTGGTTGAATGGTCTTACATACTTGATGTCGAGCGATCGGAAGAACATTACGCTGGGAACATTGATATGTCTTCCTTCTCTTACTATCGTCTGCATTATGTCGATAGTTACCTCGCCATACAATTCTCTGTTTATAGGTATTATCAGTCCTTTCAAGTCCTTATCTACCTCGTATACTGGGTCGTGTGGCACCTGCTTGAAGTTATTGTCCTCAAACTCCACCCCTATAGATGACAATCCCTTATTGGACCACCCGCTACCATTCCAGTGCCAACCTCCTATACCTATTCTTATGTATATCTTGGATTGCAGTTGTATGCTCTGTGTGTCACCATCCTGCTTATCTGCAAAGAATCGCATATTAGTGCTATTGTACCTTTGCAGTCCTCCGAATAGCACATCAGCACTTATATTGATAAAGCCTTCGTTGAAGTGGTACGCCTTTTTACTCCTCATGGAGAATATGCTATTGCCATACTGAGTGTCGTATAAGAATCCGCAGTATAGCCCGGATTGCATTTTCTTGTACTGGTTGTAGTCTATCTCCAGTCGTGCAAAGGTAGCACCTGCGTACATTACTGCTGATCCGTCAAATTCTGGTCTTGGTATGTTGGGGAAGTTAGCCACATACTCATCTATGTCTGATGGCATTATGCTGCCTGTGCTGTGTACATCATCGTTCCATATTACCATGTTCGACTTGTAGTAATTGGTAGTGATGTAGTCAAACGGATTAGGGTTAGTGTTTACCACTGCGCACATTACTGCCGATTCAGTATTGTACTGTAGTGCATCCGTCACATTGTACTTGCCTACTACCTTCCACTCCAGATTTCCATATGGGCATTCTGGAAGACCTATGCTGTCTACCTCTCCCAGACTGGCCCTCACTTCTACATATCTCTTACCTCTTGATATGGATTTGCTATGATCTATGCCGTTGTAGTTTAGTTCACTCATGTTTATGCTGCGAACTTTCACATACTCCGACCATGTATGCTGACCTTCTCTTAGTTTGTAGTGTACGATGTCATCCGTACCATATACATCTTCAAAGTATATAGCCTGTCCCTGCTCGCGTACTACCCACTTCATGTAGGAGCATATGGCAGATAGTATATCTTTCAGTGTTTTTCCCCTTACGCGCTTGCTCTTTATGCCGTTCAGTTCTATATCCTCTACACTGAAGAAGTTGTGCGTGTTCATCTTCTTCGTCATTATCTCTTCGCCGCGACGAGGGATGTAGTAGTCAGTTATTACATCTGTCACTCCTGCATGTCTGGCTATTGTGTTTAGGCAGTACTCTATCATCTGCTGAAAGGTCATCATGCCACTCATGCCATTGCTATCCTCTATGTACTGCTTAGCCTCTATGCTTCCCATAGTCATCAGCAGTCCGTTCATAGCTATGTCTATGCTGCCTACTCTTTGCTTGTATTCTTGGGTATAGGAGTCGCTACCCATGAATCCCTGCCATTTTACCCAGTGACGCTTACCATCGTCATCCAGTTTCCATACGCGCACAAATCGCTTTGTGTCATCACGAGGTATCATGCTGTCTACTATCTGTAGAGATGCTTCCGAGTTGGCTATGTGCATTTGAGCCGTGCGAGTGCGTACTGGAGCGAATTGGTTATTGTCACTGCTCTCTTCGTCAGAGAACGCACCGCCACTACCTATGCCTATACCTTCCAGAGTGATGATGGACTCTGGCATGGTATTGGCATAAATCTCTACAAGGTATCTGTCATTATCTATGTCGGAGAATGGTAGTCTCCATGTGATGTACTTTCTCATATCGTTTGCGTTTTCGTTTTCGTTATCGTCTTGTCGTCACCAATTCCCCGCGTCCTGTCCGTTGCAGCCAGTTATTCAGTCCAAGCCATATATACTCACCCGTCACATACGGCTGGCTCGGTGCCATGCTCTGCTGCTGTCTTGCAGGCTGCAACTGCCCCGCGAGGTTATTGGTCTGTGCTCGGTTCAGCACAATCTCCTGCGGACTCAGCATTGCCGCTACGGTGTCGCGCCCACCATTGTATGCACCTGGCACTATACCACCATCTGCAAAGTGCATCATCTGAGTAGCCGCCAACGCTCCTGCGTTCGCACCTGCATAAGCACTCGTTATAGCTGCCATACCTGCTGCTGCCAATGCTGGACCTACAAATGGTATAGACGCATTAGCTGCTGCTACAGCGGCATTAGCAGCGGCCATCAGTCCTTGCGCTGCCGCCATGCTTGTCTCAGCCACTACTTCATTACTTGCCGATTGCTCAATAGCCGCACCTGTCTGCGCCTCTTCCGATGCCAGTAGAGCAGTAGTAGCAGCCGTCTCGGCTACCTTTTCCGTCGTCTCCTTCGCACTCAGCATAGCCGACATCGACTTCAGCGCATTGATAGCCTCGTATATGGTGATAGCAGATTCCAGCGGAGCCATGGCCATGTTAAACATTGCCATCATCTTATCCCACGCATCTCCGTCGCCCTCCAGCGTATCCATCATGCTCTCTCCGGCTTGCTTTATAGAGTCGAATGCTCCTACTATGGATTTCACCCCACCCAATCCGTTATCCAGTGCCTCCATCACCTCTTGGATGCGGGTCTTCAGTTTCTCCAGAGTGCCAGTCTCAAAGTCGATGTCGATGTACCATGTCACGCCTCGCTTTTGCAACTCCTCGTTGAGTCGAGCTGCTATACTCTGCCACTCTTCGTTTTTGATGTCTTCGCCTTTCAGTATGCGGTCCATCTGACCACCTATACCTATGGAGCCGTAGCTTATTTTGTTTCCACGAGCAGTAGACATCAGCGAGTTCAGAGTACGCTTATCTATACTCTTTACCTGCTCCTGACTCTTCAACTCATCCTCCTGCTCCTTGATAATACCTCGCCAACTCTTGATAGCCTCTGCCAGCAGGTCCATCTCCTCCAGATACTTCGGGTCTTTGGTTTCCGCGTATAGTGCCGAGTAGGCGTTGTATAGGCTCTCTTCCGCACTCAGTCGTTGCTTATTGGCTGCAATGCTATCCTGCAAACCTTGCTCCTCCTTCATAGCGGAAAGGTCGAAGGTCTGTGCGTACTTCTGCTCGGCAGCAACCATCTTCTTGATTGCACCGCTTTTCTGCGCAATGTCGGCATCGCCCTTCATCACGCTCACCCAGTAGTTCACACCATTGGCGTACTTCTTCGCAGGGGAAATGGCATTTGCTTTGTTGTATGCCTCAAACACGCGCTCATCCAGACCCAATTTGCCCTTGTAAAATCCGGCTTTGTCAATCAGTCCATGGTCAAGTCGGTTCTGCAACTCCCGCAGATCCTCTTTATACCTGCGCAGAGCAGTCTCCACCAACTCAGCAGCAGTCTCTGTCAGCGTCTTCTCGTCGTCACCAAATTTATTTCTATAATCGGCTCCGTCACCTGTTTTGTTCGCTTCTTTAAGTTTCTCTGCTTCGTAGTAGTTATCCAGATAGTCAAGTCTTAGCAAGCTATGCTTATTCTCTGCTATGTTATGAGGTATAATCTCCAAAAGTCTATCCCATTCACCATCATCAATAAGTTTTTCACCACCTCTGCTTTGAAGAAAATTGAACCATTCCTCAAAACCTTCTTTCTGCATTATCCCATTTATCTTATCCTTATACCAATCAGGATTATCATCAGAGATGTACCCTCTTTTGCGTGCAAGGTAAGCTTCTACTAATTCTATACCCCTCTCACCATCCTGGACTTTCTGCATTGCCTCCAGCTTCTCGATATTCGCA
This sequence comes from Bacteroidales bacterium, assembly GCA_045600445.1. GTDB lineage: Bacteria > Bacteroidota > Bacteroidia > Bacteroidales > UBA3663 > Liminaster. The sequence goes on from JAZRXZ010000060.1 coordinate 16,810, forward strand.
TTGCGTTTGTCTCTTTGACCTTGTATTATTGCGTCTATCTGTTCCTGCTTCAACCCCTTGTCAGCGTATGCTTTCTTTATCTCTTCCAGTTGCTTTTTATCTTCATCTGTCAGGTCATACTCAAATACAGATACAGCCTCACCTCCTCCTATAGCCAGTTTTCTTGCTTTTGTTATTTTATTCAGTATTTTGGTCAGGTCGTCAAGTGTTTCTTTCAAGAATCCGTTGCTTTTGCTGAATGTCAGCATCAGTCCATCCCATGCAGAAGATAGCCTCGTAGCAGAGAATGAGGCCGTGTTTTCCATTTCTTCTGCCATCTTATCCATCTCATCATGACAATCAGTAATAGCGTCGCGCAATTCCATCACACTATCTGCGCCATCCACAAAGCGAGACAATGCTGGTGCCGTTCTCAGGTTGATTATGCTGGCTATATCATCCAAGTTTGCACCATCCTTCTTCATCTGCTTCAAGCCTTCCACAAAGTCATCCAGAGTCTTCACAGGTCTTCCCATTGCCTGACTCAGTTTTCCACTTTGATTTGCAATGGCCGACAGGATATTTCTCACTGCCATACCAGCCGTGGATGCCTTAAATCCGGCATTCATCAGCGTTCCAAGCAAGGCTACAGTATCTTCCAGAGAGAATCCAAATTGCTTAGCAGCAGATGCCACATACGGCATAGCAGTTCCAAGTGACCCCATCGTCAAAGCCGACTTCGTGGTTGATACTGCCAACACCGACGCTACCCGTTCAGCCTCGCTCGCGTGCATATTAAATGCGCGTAGAGTACTACCTGCAAGCGAAGCAGAGTGACTTAGATCATCACCAGTTGCAAACGCCAACTTCGTAATATCATCAGTCATCAACTTTATCTGTTGCCGAGTAAAGCCCAGTCGAGCCAACTCCGTCTGTAGTCCGGTTATCTGACCGGCAGTATAGAATGTCTCAGCACCAAGCTTCTTTGCCTGCATGGTCAAGTCTTCTATCTCCCCACGAGTCTTACCGAGCACAGCCGCCAGCGTAGCGTTGCTCTGCTCGAAGTCCATGTTAGTGTTGATAGCGTACTTCACCGTCTGCTCACCAAGTTGCACAGCTTTCATAAACGCTTGGTAGCCTATCACCCCCTTTGCAAAAAATCCGCCACCGGTCGAAGTACCTGCACCAACGCCTTGCAGTTCAGAGTTGTACTGAGCAACCTTCTTTCGTGCCTCCTCAATAGATGCCTGCAACTCCTGACCGAATGCCTTTTTGGCACTCGCACCCATACGGTTGTACCACATCTCCTGCTCTTTTAGAACAGTTGTCATAGCCGACGACCTCTGCTGAGTAGTCACGGCTTTTGAGTCTATCTCGCTCATCTCCTTGATGAACTTCGACACCGACTTGCTTCCGCTCTCACCGGCAAACTCAGCAGCCTTGCCAAAAGACCGGATATTGCTAATCATGTCCTTCAGTCCGGCATCTGCCTGACTGAAGTTCGCTGTCATATTTATTCTATGTTGTGCCATACTAACCGAATTTCTCTACATATATTTTTTCTACCAGTTCTTGCAGTTCCATTGCTGCCGCTGCCATAGCCTTTGTGCCCTCCTTTTCAAACATACCTATGGTGTTTCCTCTTCGCCTTGCCGCTCCACCGCGTCCACCCAACTGATGCGGATATACATATTTTCTGCTCCTTGGACGCTCACTCACATCCTTGCGGTACATTGGGTGTCCGTCCATATTCTTCGTCCACCGCTCATTGGTGCTATCGTTCACAAATCGCAGGATAAAACCTCGGTCTATGCCGGTATAGGACAGGATGCGACTTGTGTCTGCCGTGCGTCCGCGCCACGAAGGTGACACCTTGCCTTGCCGCAGTGCGCGTTTCACATTCAGGATATTCAGTTCACCACCGATCACCTTCTTATAGACGATATTACGAATCGCCCTGTGAGCATCGTGAGCCGAATCGCGCATATATTGCTTGAGGTTCTCGCTCGCCTTGTCACGCGCATCCCACATCACAACACGAATAGCATGCTCCAACTTCTCCCGCATCACTGGATTGGTCGATAGCAACTCTTCAAAATCGTAGTTTGATGTAACCTTAAAATCTATTATATGTCTCTTTCCTGCCATACACCTATCACGCAAACACGCGCGTGGGTAAACTCCCACGCGCGTGCCTTCCAGATTTTCCAGATTATCCAGTTTAGCGTAGCGGTCCGGACTATCCTGAATATCCGCTACTCCTCCCCCACATCATATATCTTCCCATCGCTCACATCCGCCATACACAGCCCCTCCAGCAATCCAATCCACGGGTCAATCTTGCAGTCCGGAGCCTTCTTGATGGGCTTGCGGTTGGCCATGCCGTCCGCGCTCTCGGCCAGGTACAGGTTCTCGGCGCACCAACTCCATAATCCATTCTCCTCGAATGTCAGCATCGGGTCATCGTCCCTGCCGCCCTCGCCGTTCAGCATGTAGTCCATCTCTATCACCAGCGGATTGAAGTTCGCAAAACTCTGCCGCACCGGCTTCACGATGTCGCAAATCTTCGGGTCGTTGGCCCCGAACTCCGCAAACAGATAGTCCTTCAGTTCGTTTATCGGCTTCGATGCCTTGTACGGGTCGTACCCCACGCCCACGATGCACTGCCCCTTATCCAGCAACTCCTCTATCGCCCGCACCGGCAGCATGTAGAAGTCGTCATCGGCCTTCACCACCTGTAGCCACCCGCGCTCCACAAATTTCTCCAGCAACGCTTTGTTCGTATTCTGCCTGATGCCGTCCTCGCTCATATACGCCCTCAGCCCGGCGTGGTATTGCATCCGTCCGTCCTCACGCCTGCGCCGCGCCAGCATCGCCACGATGTTGAGGTCGGCCATGAGCGCGAAGTCGATACCGCAGAATATCTGCCAGCCCTCGTCCTCGGTGCAGTCCTCTATCTTCAGCGGTCGCATCAGACTGCGCACCTTGTCGCCCGTCACCCACTGCTTTGCCATGTCGGTGCAGAATATGTTGTACAGTTTCGTAATCACCTCCTTGCGCTTCACATCGCCCTGTATTTCTGCGTCCTTCCACTCGTTGTAGTAGTAGTCAGGCTGTATGGTAACACCTACATTCGGGTTCACTTTTCTAATGATACGCTCGGTGCGCAGCAACTCCTCATCGCCGCGCTCCCACTCGTCGGGTCTGAGCAGAATGCACCCTTGCAGGTCGTAGTCGGTCTTGTTGGGCTTGCCGTCCAGCGGAATCTTCAACTCGTCCAGCAGCGTCTGATGTATCGCACCTATCATCTGCTCATACGGAGTCTCAATACCGGTACCAGCCGTCGAACTATGAAAGGTCAGCGGCTCACGAATAGGTCCTTGCGAACCTTCCAATACGCCAACCAACTCCTCCATGTCGGCGGCGTTACCGCGAGTGCGTCTGGCGGCACCGAACTCATCGGCGGCAATCTTTGTCGCCTTCTTACCATCCATGTTTTTCGGATTGGATGATAGGGCAGTAATGCTGGCTGTGCGTCCGGTGTCAGACTTCCATTGGATGAAGCGGTGCTGATCGTTATTGGCGAAACGGAAATAACGGCGGTACCCGTCCATGTTTTGTAGGAACTTCAGGCACATGCCAAACAACACCTTGCTCTGCTCACTGCCATTCGTGGCTATGTAGTCCTCACTATCTGGAGTCCCACGCATCAGGTCTTCAAACAGAATAAACGCCGAGGTGAATGTCTTTGCCATCTTACGCGGCCATAAAGCAATAAACTTGCGCGTCAGCAGTCGGTAGTCGTAAATATGGTTTGCGTCTTCGTTTTCGTCTGCGTCACCAGGTCGCTCCGTCTCCATCATCTCGCGGCTACCAACCGGAGAGGTGGTATCTACCCACTTCTTAAATCCGTACACCCACGCATATACAAACACCTGCATTGGTGTCTGTCTATATACACGGGTGCCAAAGATACCATCAATCTTCTGCCCACCACGAACATGCCGCCACACTCCGTCGGTGCAACGCCACTCCCCCTCCGCATCATAGAGTATATCCTTCACATACTCATAGTCAAACGGGTAAGTGTCGAGTAGGCGTAGGAACTTGCGGAAACCCAGCAGTTCGTCGATGTTATGTATGTCGATGTCAGTACGCACCAAGTCCAGCGCATAGTCGTGTATGCGCTGGTCTATCTGTGAGAGCCGTTCCAGGTAGCGAGGCATCGCCTCCCTCAAATCCCGCAGGCACCGCTCCTTCCTCTCTTGTGATTCGGTGAGATTTTCCATATTGTCATTGTGTTGTGTTAATAGTAGTATAGGCGGGCTACCACACCCGCCTACCTTTTGTGCCTTGTCGGCGGCTTTGTTAATAGTCGTAATTGCAGCCGATGTTAGCACGGATATTCATCTTGTGATTATAACCGGGAGGATCGCTTGTACCAGTTAGGTCGATAGGCAGATAGATAGCCTTCATTCGAGCGTAGCGGATATTGCAGATGCGCGGCAACTGCGGTTCAATCACCACCTCCTCGCCAGCCATAGCGGGCATCTGTTGGTAGTCGAACATCACAGCCATGCTTGCGTCGATAGTCTCCTGCACGAAGCAGTATCCACCGGAGCCGTCATCCACGGTTGTCATCACTTGCGGCGGAGCCGCGTAAGTGGGCATCATACTCAAGAAGAGTGCGAATAGCCCAAACATCAGAAATCGTTTCATCTTGTTTGTTTTTGGTTAATAATTTGCGAAAATTCGCGTTTAATTTGTGGTAATTCGTGTTTCTATATATCCTTCAAACTCCGAGCAAGGGTTTACTCTTCCAACTCCCTCTCAACGATGTCAGCGGCATTTCGGTATGCCACATTGCCAACCGAGCCTGGAGTGAAGTGCTGCGCCTCTTGGCGCAACACCTCTACCACTTCCGCTTTTGTCATACCGTGCGCTCCTTTCCGCTCACCCCATCCCCGTTTCCGTCAATGGTTCCAGCCTCCTTCCGTGCCGCAAGTTTGTCGAGGTTCATTTCTGCCACAACGCCGAGTTCGGCATCCGTGAAGGTCTTGCAGAATCCGCTCAACTGCCAGAGCACATCACCAGCCTCTTTGAGGATGCTTTCTACCAGTTCAACGCCCTCGTCACTCTCGGTCATGTCCTTAACGAGTTGCAGGTTATTCTCCTCGTCGAACTTCATGTATCCCTTGCGGATAGCCTTGGCAATCTTGCTATTCAGCTCACCCACCTCTCCGTTGAGGTTGAGCAGCATGTAAGCGTCATTGTTACTGCTTGGCAAGCAGGTCGTCATCGCCTGAGCCTGGTACTCATTGAGTCGGCGGTTCAGCGGATTCTCCATCTCGAACAGCGGCATCAGCACGCCCTCGCGCTCGATTACCTCCTTGATTTCGCAGTCGGGTTCAGCGATAGCGAACCACTTGCGAGCGGTCTCCTCATCGGGAGCGCAGATCATAGTCGAGAAACCCAATCCGTTCTCGCTCGGCTTTTTCTTGTCTTCAAAACTCACCTCATAGAGGTTAGTGCTGGTGATACCTGCGAAGGTCGCACCCAATTTCTTCTCTTTACTCATTGTGTAAAAATTTTTGTTATGTTTATTATTAGGAGATTGTATCTCCGTTCTTGGTTATCGTGCCGGGCGTTTTCATCGCCCGTCTTACATCTCATATAACTTTCCGGCATGGTGTATATGTCCTTGCCTGATGTCTTTTGATTTCTGGTAGGAGGTGGAGGTGGTATGGTAGTACCAACAGCAGGGGCATTGATACACAGACTGCTCCCCTTTTCGCTTGGCTCTTACCTCGCGCACGGCTCGCTCTGCTTCTCCTCGCGTGTAGAATATCCGCTTACCTTGTACCGGGCAATACTCATACTCCCTCTCGTCCTTATTGGTCTTGTGGTGCATAGCTATCCCCTCCGTCCTGCAAAGAAAGTCTGCACGCCATCCATGTCTTGCCGCTTGACTTCGCGTGTCTCACTCTTTTTCTCCGACATCTTGTTTAGGCCAAGGGCGGCAAGTTGCTGGATGAGCAACTTCTGCGAGTTATTGAGCACCGCGTATAGTGGGTTCGCGCTCACCTTGGTACCCACGCCACCTGTCTTCTCCTCCACCATGAGTTGAGGTTTGCCGATAGAGTCGCGCAGTTGCTTGATGTCGAGCATGGTGTCAGCGGTCTGCTCAATCTGTATCTCGTATCGCGCCTCGTATATCCCCGCGTCCTGCATCATCTTTCGGATGCGCTTCACGCTATCATTATAATAATCTGGTCTCCGTGCCATAGTCTTATAGATTATCTAAGTTTACATTAAAATAGTTTTCCAAGAACGCCTTAAAGTCAGGTCGCCCGAAGATGCCGTTGCAGTAAGCAAGCCACTGAGCATTGCCATCCGTCTTGACACCCTTCTTGCGTTTTACCACGAAAAACAAATCACGATAGAACGCTCCGTAGGCATCTACACATAATTTGGTCCTCTTCCCGTTCGGGTGACTATCTATGTACTTTTGAATGTTCTTGATATACAACCGAACCATGCCTGGGTATTGCTCAAACTCTTTCCGTCTATTTTTTCTCGAAGCCAACGGACACCCCATGCACCCTAATCTGCGCTCTACATGGAACTCTCCTTGCTCATCGTAATAGACCGGAGCACACTTTATCTTTCTATCCTCCAAGAACTCCTGCACATCCTCATTAGTCCAATATAAGATAGGCAGAACCTGCTCGGATTTTATGCCCTTCTTTTTGTTATATACTCGGCAGGCGGTCGGCTCATTGTATCGCTTGTCTCGCGCTGTACTCTCACATTTACGGACACCTACTACGGCCTTATCGAGAATCTTATACTCTTTCAGTTCCTTGCAGCAGAACCTTCTCCGTCTATGTGGCTGACCTTCATCGCAAGTAGTTGAGCAAACGAATGCTTCGGTCGTATCACCTCTGCGCCCATCTCCTCGGCATGTCGTATCGTCCCCGGTGGATCAATGGTGGTATTCTTGTAGATGGCTCGATAGGGTATGCCGCTCTCCTTAACGAGTTGCAGTATCACATCGCTATCCTTACCTCCTGAGTACGCCACTTCTACGGGCGAGCCATCCTGCGGAGCCACCGCCTTCAATAGCCGGATGGCTTGGTCTATCTTTTTTTGTAATTGCTCAGTCATTGTGTGATATGTTAATTGGTTAATTACTGCTGCTGAAAGCACAATTTCGTCTGCTCCAGCTGATACTTCGCCAACCTGGTCGGCGTTATCTCGTAGTAGTGACTCCCCGATGCCGTGCGTGGCTGCGAGAAGTAGAACTGCTCGTAGGCTCTGCGCCCGCACCGGTTGCGTGCATCTGGCTGTTTCGTGCCTCTACCTGATAGCAACCGTGCCTTCCCGCCAACGGACCCCACGCAGATATGCGTCCACTTGTCTCCGACTTCGAGATCTTCTTTCGGCCTGATGCCACAAAGCGGACACTCGGCACAAGTCCGTGGGTACTCCTTTATCAGTATGACCCTATGATTCCGTCCCATTATTGTTTGCTATTTTTAATAATTCTTCTGCTATTTGTATTGCATCCTGTCTGCTAAGTATGTGAGCCGTTCCGCTTAGAACTAACTCAACAGGGTAGAGTTGGCTACTTGTTTTTCTTACTTCCATTCCTCACCTCCTTCCTCTAAATCTACTGGTGTTAGTTCACTTCCGTCCGAGTATTTCAGTTTCAGGCGAATAGACTTCACATAGAGAGTGTCGCGTCGTTGGATCATCTCCCATTGCCTGTTGATGTGTCGGTCGTACATATCCTGCCACTCGTTAGCGGTTTTCAATACTCTCTTGCATCCATTGGCATAACCTATTCCGTATGCCACCGCCGAAGCGAATCCGATTGCCTGCACCATCGCCAGCGTCTTGTACTTTTTCTCAGTCATTGTGTTTCGTTTTATTGGTTACACTTTCTGAATGTCCTCATCAGTAGCCCATCGTGGTAATGGGTTTTTGCGTCCATTGATTTTCACTCGATAGATGGCTATGCCTTCGTCATCTACCATTTTCTTCAAGATCACGCCCGCCTTGCCCATGTGGCATTTCTTCTCCGGACGCACGATAATTACTTTGTCTCCTACTTCCATTGTGTTTCGTTTTATTGGTTAATAGTTAGCACGGGCGGTATCACCCGCCCATGCCATAGCGATTAGTCGAGCTCGCACCAGTCCTCAGACAGCATGTCGGTCTGCGATGCCAGCCATCCGTTCACGATAGTGCCGTCAGCAGCCTTCATGCAGAGGTACGGAGTGAAGGTGAGTTTGTCGTCCTGATGTAGTGCAGCGTGCATCCAGTCCTTGACGCTCTGCGGCAGGGACTCAAAGTGCGATGCCATTTCGGCAGTCACCTCACATGCCGGGCGCATGAAGATAAACATACCCTTACCGTTCCAACCTTTGCGCGATACGCGCTTTCCTTTCTTGAGGGCTTCGATAGCCGCTCCGAAATTCAAATTCTCTTTCATTGTGTTTCGTTTTTTATTGGTTTTGTCTTACATATATACCTTAAACAACCGTCTCAGGTAAACTCTTTGCACCAAAAATGTAACTTACATCAAAATGTACCGTTTTCCCCACCATTCTTGTACCCCCGATTTGCGACTTACAAAAAGTGCGTAACTTACATTCTCCCCCAAAAAACCCGATTTTCAAAACAACCCCGTTATTTGGTGAGAGGGCAAGTGGATTTGGGCATCGGTGGGGGTGGCCTCACCTAAAACGGCCCCGCCGGGGTACGCTTCGCAAGCTTCGCCGCCGGTCTGCCGTGCCTGCCTGCCGTGCCTGCCTGCCGTCCGCTCGTAGCTCGTACCCTCTCGCCCTGCTCGTAGTCGCTCGCCCTCTCGCCCTCTCCGGCTGCTATGGTGCAACAGTCAGAGCGCACACCCTTTGCACCATCCCCACCCACACCCAACCAGGAACACACCCACAGCACACCACCACCAGAGCCGCCACCCCTCGCCCCTCTGAGGGCATCCCCTCGCGCGTATGTGCGCCCCCTCGCCGCGTTCCTATATATTCGCGTATAGTGCGAGCGCCCTCGCCCTTCATCGGCTCGCACCCTCGCGCCTTCTCTGGCTGGTAGTCGTTCGCCCTCGCGCCTGAATCAACCCAAAAACACCCCCAAAACCCCAAAACCGCCCCAAAATACCCCTATTTTGCAAAGTCCACTTTACAAAAGTTATAAAAAACACACTTATTTTGCATTTTTTCGGCAAAATATTTGCATATATCAAAAAAAAGAAGTAATTTTGCACCAGATTTCAAAAACAACTACAAAACAACTAACATTTGAAGAGCGGCGCAGCTCTATAAACACTGCACAAAATTATGCATGCAATTTCAGCAGCAGCAGCAAAAGCATTCGCAAACGGCACACGCTTTGCACAGTCAAACACCCGCGTATTTAATTACGGAAATTATACCGTGATGTCATTGCATGATAATTGGATAGCAGCCCGCAACAACAAGACCGGCAAACTGTGGCGCGGTTCTTGCGGATGGGTAACAGCAACAACCCGCGAACGCTTGCAGGCTATCGGCGTAAATGTCCGTATTAAGGGCGGCGAGTTTATCAACCCGGACGGCTCGCGCTTCATGTCTGACAATGTATGGCGCAAAGTTCTGCACTGCTAATCTATCAGGGGGCACGGCTCCGGCACGGCCCCCACAACAACCCAACAACCAACAACCCCGGCGGCAACGGGTCACAAGCGGCGCAAATATATGAATACTTTGATAATAGCAACAGACGCAAACGGCAAACGCAATCCGCTTCAAACCAGCTACCCGGCTGAAGTTGTAAACAACCGCAACAAACCGCTTTTGCGTATGCTCTCAATCTATACCGGAACCGAAATTGTATCCGTACTCCCTTACTAATTAACAACCCAATAAAACGACCGGAGCAGGTCGAAAAAGTCCGCAACGACATTATGAAACATTATGCAGATATGACCGAGCAGGAGCGCGCACAGTACAAGGCACAACGAGAGCAAGAGGCGCGCGCGATGGTAGCCAAACAGCGCGAGGAGTGGAAGCAGCGAGGGCAAGAACTCGCAACCCTTCAGGATATGAAGGCCGACATTTTCCGCAAAACCGCCGAGTATCTCCGCGCCAACGATGGCAAACAGTTTACCAAACGAACCGCAGACGCTCTGAGTAAAATTTTAGGCGGGATCACCGTGCACAAGGTTTCGGACTGGAGCGAATGCCTATATATCTACATACCGGACGACGCGCACCGCTACACCTACGAAGATACACGCGTACAAATCGTTATGCAGCTTGACAACTGCAAACGCATTAAGGGCGAGCAGATGGCCGAACTACTGACGCGATGGGCTGAGAGCAGCGACAACAACGCCAATGGCGACCGCGCGACCGCTAAGGAACTGGAGCGGGCTATTAGAGACGCCGCCAAAATCCGCGAGATGATCAAGGAGTACGAAACGAAATACAGCGTACACACTCGCCGCTTCATCGAATGCGATTTGAAACGATAAACGACAACCCCAAGGGGGCAACGGTACCCACCGACCCCCACAACAAACACCATACAACAACCCAACAACCCCGGCGGCAAGAGGCCTACGCCTACCTCTTCAAGGATGGCGAGTGGTATGTGACCAACTGGAGCCTTGCAAAGGGCACACGATGGGCAAAGCTGGCCGATGTGCTGGCATCCAACAACCCCGACCTCTGGAACGACTAAACGACCCCTATTTACTAACGACCAAATTTTACGATTATGCAACGAGCAGAAAAACTATACGAGTACCAAGTTTACACCGAAAATAAATATCTCGATATACGAGTATTAGCCAAGAACAAGCAAATGGCTTTAGAGGCTGGACGAGTACAAGCGACACGAGGCGGAAGAACATGGCCAGTAACCGGCGTAAGACGCACAGGGAACTATCAATTTTGCTAACGATTTTTACTAACGATTTAATAAACGATTTTCTTATGGAAACAAACCACATCAAGGGTACCAACTGGACCAACGAAGAGGCCAAGGCTCTCGGCCTACGATTGAAGAGCCTGCGAGCATTGAACGACCTGACGCAAGAGGAGCTTGCAGAGAGAGCCGGACTTGCCGTGAAGACCGTAGCAGCGATTGAGCAGGGACGCTACAACACCGGAGTGCGCCAACTGACGGCGATTTTGGACGCGATGGGTTACGACCTCGATTTCAAGAAACGATCCTAAACGACCTATGCAATACCAAACCATTCTGGGCGATTCGACCATCAAACGAATCTACTCCGGCCAAACGACCGACAACGAGCACCTCGAGGACGGTAACAAGCACCTCATGCAGATGTCTAACGGCACGATTTGGAACAACATCACCGATGGCTGGTGCAAACGATGCGACGAACTGACACCAGCAGAGAAGGAAGCGATACAATGGACCTACCTCACGCAGTTCCGCACCCTCGTCCAGTTTCAAAACGATTTCGGAACGAACGCTTGGCGCATGGCTTTCCGTCACGGACTCTATAAGCACATCCGCATTTGGCGCAACGGCCACCTCGAACTCCGCAACATGAAGGGCGAGTTGTAACGACCTCTAACGACCTAACGACCTATGGCTACGACCTATACATTCGACCCGACACGTTCATTCGACGAGCGATGCGACATTGTAAGAGCGACACCTATCACTCACAAAATGACCTACGAGGAACGACTTGCAGCCCAACGCGCAAGATACGGACTCTAACACCAAACGACCCACGGACGACCCACGGACGACCCACGGACGACCCACGGGAGAGGAACGACCATTAACGACCAAATAACGATTACAGATATGGACGCATTCACTTTAGCCTTATTTTTTTGCGGGTGTAACAACTCCGATAACGATTTTGACGATGACGAGGACGATATGAATGAAGACGACCTCATGTACTAACGAGAAAAGAGCGCTTCTGCGCCCTTTTCTCGTTATGATAATATATTTCTATCTCTAAAAGCATATCACGCGCGCTACGCGCTCGTGTGCGCGTCACAAACGATAAATCTCGATGATTTGGTTATCTTTTGTGCAAAGGGTGGTGATTGTGGACGAATATGGGCAGTCTTCCAACTCCATTTGCTTATATTTGAACGAGCAGTGGTCGCCCTTGCCCTCTCTCATCATCTGCGAGCGGATTTTCTTGCCCTCTTCCGACCTTCTGCACCTTAACATCTGCTTCATAACGAAAAAATCTCCATTACATAGGGTGTTGTGTTTCCGTACCCCCCACCTGCGAAGCCTGTTATAGCGTTGCAGATGGGTGTGGGGTGTCGGTCTATCACATTGCCGTGGCTGTCACGACTCCACGATAATACTGTTCTCATATCTCGTAAACGAATACATATTTTGGTATGGTGGCATCGTGACCATCCCCACCGCTGCACAGGCACGGACTGATACCGATTGAGATAAATATATCTCCGTTCTGGCTGTTGCTGTACGAACCGACCTTGACCATTTCAGAACTCATAGCCAACGGGCATCCGTGACATTTATCCGATTTCATAAATTTCGATTATTCCTGGTTTACCATAGCGAGTAGATGTCATATTCTGCAAACACCATCCACATCCGCTTATCGTGACGAGCGTGTAGGAGCATCCATCCTCGTCAGTCAGTAGCATTCGTTTCATCGCTCTCTGCTTTACTTAACCATTCCGCGAGCGATGGGGGCAACTTCTCTATCTCCTCCTGGCTCTCGTCCATATACTTCCCTATCATCACCAGATTGTCTTGCACAAACTGATTGACCTTAACCGGATTCAGGTAGTACCGCGTGTCGGTCTCTTCCTCCAGCACCTGCGGCAGCGTCCGCGTCAGTGCCATCGGCTCCGGAAAGTAATAGTGCTTGCCTATATCCTCACGCACGCTCATCAGGAAGATACGCTCACGGTTCTGCGGCACATTATACCGCTTTGCATTCAGCACCTCCGCAAACTGCACATACCCCAGATGGGTCAGCGTCTCTTGCCATAGGTTGAACATCGGCAGGAACTTCTCGCTCACCATTGCCGCCACATTCTCCAGGCACGCATATTTCGGTCGCGCTATCTCCATCGCGTCACGCACATTCCAGATGATACTGCTTCGCGTGCCGCTACCCTCTACGAAGCCGTGCTGCAATCCCGCCTGACTGATACTCTGACACGGAGTGCTATAAAACAGCATATCAAACTCGGGTACCTTGTGCCAATCAATCTTCGTCATATCCCCCAAGTTCCTGTCTTTCCATTGGGGAAACAACGCATTGTGTGCCACCACCGCAGGTTGCTTATCCAGTGGGGTCTTGCTCACGGGGTCAAACTCACTCCACGCTATCAGGTCGTAGTCGAAGGGTGGGAAGTCTCTCTTCAGTCGCTCCAACGCCAGACACTGACTGTCATAACCGCTGCATAGTGTCACCACGCGCAAGGGATGCTCGTGGGTGTACCGCTCAAACGGCTCCGTCATATCCTCCGTGTCGAAGAGCGACATCTGCGCACTCTCATTACCCGGCTCTATGAATAACTTGCGGAAGAGGTGATAGAGCACATCCACCACGATACTGTTACCTGCCAACTTGTAGTGTGCCGTGCGTGCTATGGGTGATGCCAGCAGATTGTCGATGTCTGGGTCTTCTACGCCCATCAGCCGATAGCACTCCCGCTCCGTGAGTTTCCGTACGAGGGCAACATAGTATTTGCCGTTGCGCTCAAACGCGCAGAGGGGCAGTTTCTTTGCCTCCTTGGGTTTGATGTTGAACTTCTTGGCGATAGCTTTGCGTACCTTCTTTTTCTTTGCCCTCGGCATTCGTGGTACAATCACGCCCTTGTTCAACTCCTCAAATGTCATTTCGACTTCTTTAATCTCTGCCATTGTGCGTATAGTTTAGAATTTATAGTCCGCCTTTACCTGATTGGGCAGACATGCCGGATTACCTAATGCCTTGCGCACGCTCTCCTTCCAGTAGATAGGCACGCACACGGACTCACCAACTTTCGTTACGAAGTCCCATACATCCTGCTGCGTGTATTGCTTGCCAATCTTGCTTGCCAAACCTATCTTGTAGAAGTCGCAGCAGTCAGCACTCCGTGCGATAGCATCCAGCGCACAGTCGAAGTCTATCACCGGCTCTATGCTTGCCCAAGTCTTGCACCCAAGCTCATGCAGTCTCCGCATGTTGTCTATTCTGTCGCCTGTGCAATACTTGCCGTGCTCCATGCTATCCATACCAGTCAGCGTGAATCCGGGACGAAGCAAATCCTTATGGTGCTGCGCCCACTTCACATCGTACACGCACTTAGTCAGCATCGTCACCTTGCAATCGTATGCCATCGCAATTTCCGCACATTCCATACTAAGTCCGCGTGTTTCTTCAAGCATTGGGTCGCTTACGAACGAGAAGAATAGACCACCATCACGGATAATCTCATCCTTGTGTTTCAAAAATTCTTGCTCGAAAATCCATGCTGCCTTGCGCATATCAGCACCTGGTAGATAGTCTCCACCATGTGAGCGGAGTGACTTTTTGAGCGTCACCTTATCTCCACCGAGCGTTCCTGACTGTGGGCAGTGTCTGTTGTAGCAGTAGTCGCACTTGTTGCTACATCCATTGTATAGGTTGCACGCCCATTGCCCATATTCATGCGCCGCCCCCCTTGGTTGATAAATCGCTTTTGCCATTGTGTAAAAAATGTTTATTGATTATTCGCCTTTCTGAGCAGCAATCCATGCACTCAGGCGGGCATTATCTCGCGCTTTCTTATTAGCACGCGAATGACTGTGTTTTTCTGCGTGTAGATTCCGGTGGCACCGTGGACATAGGGTCATCAGGTTTCCGGATAGCCTTATAGGTGCTCCGTTGGCTCCATAGACTATGCCTCCTGCGCTGTCCGTCTGGTAGATGGTCTCGGCATAGGCCAGAGCGCGTTGCTCAACCTCTGTCCTTGCCGTTTCCACCTCTACCACATGATGCACATCCATCGTCTTCTCCTGTCTGACCACTCCGTGTGACAAGCATATCTCGCAGTACGGCATCTTATGCAGTTGCCTCTCGCGTATCTTGCGCCACTCGGTGCAGTTCATCAATCTCGTATAAATGATTCCATGATTTGCCATAGTTGCACTTCTTTTGTAACTTACGGCTAAACTTGACATGGAGGTAAACTTATAGCAGGAACGGCATCACCATTCCGGTAAAACCATACTCGAGATGCTTACCGCAATACACCAGAATAGTATCTCGATTCGTGCCGAACTCATAACGAAGACGGTGACTTCCAAATGCCTTGCCCAAACGGAATAGCAGATCAGAGCGTAAACAAATCTCCACCACGGGCTCTTTGCCCTTGATCTCCATTGCTTTGTTAAAAACATTGTCGAAGTTAGGGTATTTCCAGGTCTCTGTGTCCTTCACGAAGGAGAGCACGCACGGGTTCTGCTTATCGAGTACCAGGAAGCCCTCGTCGGTTATCTCCACATGCTTACACTTTCGCAGCTGCTCGTAGGTCTTGGCGGTGATAAACTTACCATCCAACTTCGGCAGATCCATCTCCTCGAAGTTGCAGATGTCTGTCAGTCGCATCTTGGCACCAACCTGTGCGTCTGTTGCGTAGGCATAGCCGTGTGCGAAATAAATGTAATTAAGAATCGGACGATTAGCGTCCTTGCTTACCAGTTTCTCCAACTGGAACTCAGGGTAGAATCCCTGCACAAAATCTTTCTTTGCCATAGTCATTGTGTGTATAGATTTTTAATTGTGGATATTATACAATACTAAACAAACAGCAAGTCTTTCTGTAAGGGAGTATATACAATCCGTTGTGCTTGCAGTAAAGATAGTTTGTGTTGAGGTCGCCAGGATATTTTTTATCAGTCACCTCGCTATTTGCGCAGAACTCGCATGTGTATTTATCTTCCATAGTCATTGTGTTAGTGATGTTTTACACGCTATCCGTATTTTTAGTATTTTTGTTTCTTTCAAACCTTATAGGATAGTCTTCGGTATATCCGGCATACTCGCCTCATAGTTCCCATTATTCCCCTGCACTCGCAGTTCTCTCTCCTTCGTGTACCTGCACACAAAGCAGTGCTCATTATGCCAGAACCCATAGTGGTCGCACTTAATCTTCTGGCAGTGCTTATACGGGTTCACCGCCTTCCCCGTCTTCGGGCACTCTATCCGTCCCCGTTCGTCTAATTGATACCTTGCCATAGTTGTCGTTGTCGTTAAAATGTTTCATTTATCTGGTCCTCCTCCGTCCAGAGGCTCGTCTGCCTCCGCTCAAAGGCTTCCATCTTGTTAATCATGGTGCGCTTGGTTCTGACCTCATCCATACGCTTACCAAACTCGCTGCGCTCGCAGTCTGCGAATGTCTCCTCTATCTCGTTGGCATCCTCTATGCCATCAAACTCCTCGCACAATTTGCATAGTAGTTCATAGATGCTGTCGGCTCGCTTGACCTTGCATAGTTGCCTGAGTTTTCGGTATAGCACCGGCATTTCCTCGATCGTTCGTTCCAGTAGTTCCTTGATGTTCTCGGTCTGCTCTGCGTCGCCCATAAATGGCTTATACACATGCACCAATCGCATACCTTTGTGCTCCGGATCACCTACGAAATAGGTAGCCTCTTGCACCAATGCCTTCGCGCTTGGGTCAGTCAGTTGCAGGCGGTCGGTCAGGTGAACGGTCAGTTCAAAAGCCACCATCAACTGCTTCATGTGCTCCGTCAGTACCTCACCTGGGTCTTTTATCCGGATATAGGACGCTATCAGCATCTGTATCACCTCGTAAGGCGTGGCTCCGTCTATATCGCAGATGCGCTCAAACTTACGCGCCTCCGTCGGCTCAATCTTGGTGGCAAAGACCTTGAACTTATCGTTCGTCTCTGCGGCTATCAGTCTATCCGCTTGCGCTATCAGTCTATCCGCTTCCGCTTCCAACTGTGCCGGTGTCTTTTGCTTAGCCATATTAGTCTTCAATTTTCAATTTCAGTTTATCTATCAGTTCGCCTATCAGGTGCAGCCGCTCGTCCGTCTCTTCCATCTCCAGTCGTTCAGCCACTTTCTGCAAGTCACTCTGCTCCACTATCTCCGTTATCGGGTGCTGTGCCGCCTCGTGTGCCAGTCTCAGCAGGATGTCAGCTATATCAGCCTTATCTCCGTCTGCTTCCGTCCAGTTATTCTCCACCAACTTACTCACTATAACGGTCGGCTTCACTTGCTTCTCGCTCCAGTTGTCATTGATGTAGTCCCGTATGCCATCCCTCACTGCGCTCCACTTATCGAAGCTGTCCTTATCCGGTATCAATGCTATATTCCTGTTGCGTAGCAGCAGCGGTGTCAGCATATCTATCGTCAGGTTACTTTGTCCGGCGGTGGCGAGGTAGAGTATCTGGTGTGGCTCCGTGAATGCGCTGCATATCAGCGCGGACTTCTCACTCTCTACTATCCGTATCTCAGCCTTTGGGTATCTGTCTATCAGGTGCAAGCCAAATAGGCATCGTTTCGGTTCGTGAGTCTCCGTATTATAACCTCCCTTCTTGGCGATCATACTGCTCATCCATGTCACCTTGCCGCGTCCGTGCTCGTCCTTCCAACGCTTGCCGTTCGCTCGGTACTTCATCAACTTGCAATCTCTCGCGTTCATCAAGTGTCCGTCTATGTCCGCTTCCATCTGCCAGAACATACACCAGCCGAACTTATCCCACTCCTCGTCTTGGCTCGTATGTGTCAGGTAGGTTCCCACTCGGTACTCACCTATCATCCTCACCAGCCTTGCGTGGTCTTCGCTGCATAGTGGCAGGCTCAGCAGGTAACTCAGTAGCGGATTATCGTTCTCGTGCCCCATGTAGGCTTCGCTCCATTTGGGATTAAATACTATCACATTCAGTGGCTCCGGTGCTGGGCGTGGCTCAAAGTGGCGAGTAGTCGTCACTGGCTTATCATCTACCGTCTCGTGGTACATAGCCCCCAGGATGCGCAGAATATCCGTGTAGTGCTCCTTCACCGTGGCTGCGTCTGCACTCTTGTACTCGAACTGAGCGAGTAGTTTGATGGCATCCCACTTCTCACCTGTAGCAAAGTCCGTGACTATATTCTTTCGCTCATTGGCCACAAAGCTACCCATGTGCCTGTCATCGCGGAAGGGCGAGAAGCAGGTGAAACTGCCATTACCCATGCGGCTCATCTCTATGCCGTAGTTCGAGAGCACATCCATCACATTCGCCTTCTCCTTAATTTTCTGTTCGGTCTGTTTGTCTATCATTGTCGTATTATTTACTTTTGATTATCTCTTTCACGAGTTTTCGCAGGTCCTCAAGAATCTTCTCATTCTGCTGCATTGTGGCGAACTGGTAGAAGTCGAAGTGAAGCCACTCATCGCCAGTACCTCTATTGACTGCTACAGTGAAGTACACCTCATTTTTATAGCCTCTATACCTACTTACACCGTGTCTCACATCCAGCGTAAAAGTCAAGTCCAGTTGCTTAAACAGTACCATTGCTTGTAGCCGTTGTATTTTCTTCAAGAGATCCTTCATCTGGTTCTCAGTTAATAAATCTTCCATTGTCGTTGTCGTTTGCGTTGTCGTTAATACTTGGAGGGCAACGGGTGGTTATTTGCCCAACTCTGCCCGTGCCTATGTCCCACTGCCTATCTATCTATAAATAGATAGGCATGTGGGCAGGTGGGCGGATGGGCTAAAATGGTGCGCCACCTGTATCGTCTCCGAGGCTGTTGCCCGTGTCAATGGGCAGGGTTTGTGGAGTGGCATCCTGGGTGAGGTTCAGCATGTATCGGTTCGTCTCATTGCCGTTGGCATCCTTCATGCGAATCAGCACTCCCAACTTCACCGCGTCACCTATCATTCGGTTTGCTTTCGTACTACCAATCTTATCCATCTTCTTGATAGTCTCGCGCACGCTGCCGTAACTGTGGTCTTTGGCTCCCATCCACTCAAACACCCGCGTCAGTTCCTCTTTGTCCTTCTTGCGTATCTCTTGATCCATACGCTCCAGAATCATGTCTGCGTTCAGCGGGGTAGGGATTCCGAACTTGCAATGCGTATCGTCCATATACCACTCAATCGGGGAAGGGGTCTTACCGCGTGTGTCAGTGGCTAAGCCCTGGAAGGTCTCTATGCCGTTCTCATTCTTCTTAACGCACTCCCACACCTCGGCTACACGGTTTCCCAACTCAGTACCCAGCCAGCCACGCATCTTCTCGCTACCTGGGTTATAGTGCAGTGCCTGATACAGCAGGCTCTTATTACCATCGGTTGCAATCTTCATGGTCTGACGGACAAAGGTGGTACACTCCACCGCCTCATTGATGTCGCTCACCATATCGCGGCTACCATCCAGCACAATGAAGTCCGGCTTGAACTGCCATATTGCAGCCCTCGCTATCTTCCATCGTTCGGTGTGGCTCTCAACATCGTGCAGCCATATCACCTTGAAGCGCGGATTGTTCTCGCGGAAGTCCCAGTTCAGCAGGTAGTGGACGCGCCTCTGCACCATCAGCGCAAAGCTATCCTCCTGCTCCGTGTCGATGAAGAGCACCTTTGGATTCGGTCGCTCCTCGTGCAACTCGTACTTGAGGTCGCCCAACGGCTTACCATCCAGCAGTACCGTAGCCATGAATAGCGTCTCCATCAGGGTCTTGCCATTCTTCTTCTGACCGGTTACACTGCCGATAGAGCCAAGTGCCCCAAAGCCGACACCCTTATGACTCATCATGTACGGAGGCAGTTGCAGTTCCTGGTCGTGGTTCAGCACATTTGCGGATATATCCAACTTGGCTATCTCGTCCGTCAGCCATGCTGGGTACTCCGTATTATCGCCATCCACCACCTGCGGTTGGTCCAGTATGTTTATATGTTTGGGTTCGTTTGTCATTGTGTGTTTTGTTAGGCAGTCAGAGGCTCTTATGCCCCTGACTGCTGTAGATTAGAACGGCAGTCCCGTCTCCGGATTGATATGCGCCTCTGCCATTGCAGCAGCCTCAGCCATGGCAGCTACAACCTCCTGCTGACTCGGCTCGGTTGTCGTGGTGGTGGTGGTTGTCGTTGTCGTTGTCGTTGCCGAACGCCAGTCACCCAGCGTCACCTGCTGCGTCTTGTGGTTCTTACCCTCGCGGTCTATCCAACTGCGAACCTGCATCTCGATACGCGCATTACCGATTGCACCAATCTTGATGCCTCGATTATCCATGCCATCTCGGCTAATGAATGTCTGAGCAACAAACTCATCATCGCCTGCCACGATAACTACATTGTGAATACTTGCGGTCGTACCGTCCTGTCTCGTGTACTCGCGGTCGAGTACAATGTCCTTAATGGTTCCTACTACTTTCATAATCTCTTTATTTTATAGTTAATCGTTTTGTGTTTTTACTTACAATTTCCAACTCAGCAGACATTATATTAAAGTCTACATGTTTCCTCCACCCTGCTGATATTGACGGATTGATAGCCTTTACCGCCTCTTCGTAGGTGACTACCTCTATCGGTACATCTATATTCTCAAAAAACTTGTACTCATTCTGCTGCAACTGAGCAGCACCATGCGCAAAGTAGATGTGAGTACCACATACATACACATGAGGAAATCGCTTATCCGTACATGTTCGCGCCTTCATTAGAGCCATATAAGCTCTCTGTCTTGTTACTTCATTCATATATCTTACTTTTTATCCGAATTGACATATCTAATCAACTGTACACATCCATAAAAAGCACCTACAGATGCCATCTTCATTAGCAGGAATAGCACAATGTGACTCTCAAAAAAACTACCATTTGCAGGCTCACCTATTATCAGTGCCAAGCATACAAGCATCACTACTACCGATGCTATAGTTACTACAGTTGCTCTCATATTTGTTAATTGTTAATTAGTTTCTAAAAAGGTGCCGTCCGTATCTTCTCAGACCCTCGCGGCCTTAAATGAAAAAGATTATGTCTACTATCCACTTTCACCCAAGTGGTCAGGGTTAATTGGAACTTAGCATGTTATAGTGTTGCAATCACTTTATTGCTTTGCCCAGATGTCTTCTATCCTCTGTCGGTCATACTGTCCGAAGTTATTTGGTTTTACCCTTCCTGGATTATCCATCTTAAATCGCTCCCACTGATGTCTCGTAGCATTCAACATTGCTATCATCTCTACCTCATCTACAAATCGCCTGTTCCAGCAAGGCACATCCGGTATCTTCTTTGTTGCCATATTTTAAGATTTTATTTACAATTATTATGAATCGTGCGTGTACGCATAGTACAAATTTGTACATGTCCGTATATTTTTGTATCTTTGCGCTCCATTTCAGGAAGGTGGCCATCAGTCGCCAAACTCCAGCCACCTTCCCTATCATGGCTAAAAACATATCTCGGTAAGTGTACCTCTGACCTCACAAATTGCGTCCTGCGCAGTAGGTTATTTTAGTACCCTTCCGAAATCGGTTGCAAAAGTACAAAAAATATACAAACGCTCCAAATATTTGTAGCATTATCCAAACAATAGGAAATAAATTCTTAAAAATAGTACATAAAATATACAAACACATCGTACAAAATCCATACATATTATGCCAGGACTAACAATAGCAGATCGTATAAAAAATGTACTCGCTGACAAAAAAATTACCATAACTTCCATCGCTCGTACAAATACTGAGCGCGTAAACATCACGCGCCAACTCAACGGGCAAGTAAAGGTATCTATGGAAACGGTAAATCGTGTTTTAGATTTTTTTCCTGATGTATCAGCAGAATATCTTATGAGAGGAGAAGGACTCCAGGAGCGAACCAAGATAGTCACACCACCAACTCAGCGTCAAGACATTCACATCTCCGATGGTGCCCGTGCCGCTATCTCGCAGTCCGGCTCAGCGCGTATAGAACCTGATGAGCCGATAGGTCAAGAATCACTCATGGACTTGCTTGACGAGAAGGATGCACGCATTGCCAAACTGGAGAAAGACCTCGACACACTAAAAGATGCCATCCGTGTCCTATCTGCAAAATAAAAAAGCAGCTACGCTCACGCGCAACTGCTCTCAACAAAAAACACTAATTTAACAATCTAAAAAATCCAATGGCAAAAAACGCATTCACTATACGCTCAATCTCTCGAATAGGTAAACTCACAACCAATAGATATTATATTATGAAACATCTTCTCATCATCGCCATGCTCACTATGGCAACACTATCTCACGCAGCAGGCTGGACTCATAAAGTATATGATGCCGACCCTATGAAGTCTAATACAAAATATGTAGAGTACACCTACACTGACGACAACGGCAATTCATTCGTTTGGAGTACCAATGACCGAGAGAATTTCGTCCTGAAGACAACCGGAAGCATTTTTGTTAGCGATAGCGAATACTTCATAGGCATGGTTGGTTTCTATACAAGAGACTGGGAGTTTGAATTTAAGATGCCTTTGATGCTTGCACCAAACATGTCACAAACTACTCTGACTACAAAAAATGAAATTATCAGTTCTATTCCATCAAATCAAAAGTGGATAGATAAGGTTATTGAGTATATTGTTGTAGGTGGAGGCCATGTACGCTTCATTTTCTCTCGCTACAACGATACAGACTTCGACTTAACGGTACCAAGAATTGAGGAATCAGACATGGTATTTCTTGACGAAATATAAAAAAAATGTAACAATTCGGTAACATTTTCTAAAACCAACTTGTAACCTGCTATTTTTCAACGCCCTCCACCGCTTCGTAATGCGTGGGTCGGGGGTTCGAGTCCCCCCAGTGGCTCCAAAATGTAATTGATTGGAACTTAGCATGTTACACACAAATGTAGCTTGTTAAGTTCTGTCTTTTTGTATAATAGATTAAGAACTGCAAGCCCCAAAATACCCCTAAAATGCCCCTTTTGGGGCAATAAATCGGTAACAAATCGGTAACAATTCTTAATTTATACAAATATGGCATCAATTTCACTAAACCTCGATATTAGAGGAGAAAAACCAACAGGGTCAGTTAGAATCCGTATCAGCCACAATGGCACAAGTTCATTCGTTAATACAGGAGTTAAGGTTGAGCCAGAACACTTCGACCCAAGCAACATGCGCCAGCCAATCTCATGCAAGGCTATTTCATTTAAGGAGAAGAATGCCCAAATCACCAACTACATCCGCAAGTACGATGACACCATGATGCGCCTTACAATGGACGAGTCTATTCACATCGACGAACTAACTGCGACAGATATACGAACATATATAATAGGAGAGCGCGTATGTACCCGTGTGCGCGCACACAAACAAACACGCGGAGGCAGTCAGGACTTCAGCACATGGTTCGACTCCTATGCCATGAGCAAGAAGGCGCGTGCGTGCAGCGACATGCA
The DNA here is from genome assembly GCA_045600445.1 of Bacteroidales bacterium. Classification (GTDB taxonomy): domain Bacteria; phylum Bacteroidota; class Bacteroidia; order Bacteroidales; family UBA3663; genus Liminaster. The sequence goes on from JAZRXZ010000060.1 coordinate 40,203, forward strand.
GTATGTTGGTCGCCTGCTGACCGAGTACTGCCAGACGGAAGGCATGGATCGTCTTTGGTTTGACGACATCACCTACGAGCGTCTGCGCGACATCGAGGCCTACCTGGAGCGAACGGGACGCAAGGATGCTACCCGCGTGAAGGTGATGTCGTATATCCGGAGCGCATACAACGAGGCCGAGCGGATGGAGATGATAGAGTATGGGCGCAGCCCTTTCCGCTTCTATAAGATAAAACCCGTGCCGGTGTCCGACCAGATACAGACCGTCTCGGTCGAAGGCATCCGCAAACTGAGCCACCTGATGCTGACCGACGGCTCCGAGCTCGCCCGTGCTCGTGACATGCTGCTGCTGTCGTTCCTGTTGTGTGGTCCCAACCTGATAGACATGTACCACATGCCGGTGAGCGAAGGCGACGAGGTGGTGTATCTGCGTCATAAGGTGGAAGGCCGATGCGCCCGCAAGACGCATATCTATAAGGAGCCAGAGATAGCTATGCTGCTTGATATGTACCACGGATCAAACCACCTGCTTAACTTGCAAGACCGCTACCCTAACTACAAGACATTCCAGCGCAACTTCAATTACTCGTGCGACGAGCTGAGCACGATGGTAGGGGAGAAGGTGAACATGGAGCGCATACGACGCTCGTGGGCGACTATCGCAGGCGAACTGGATGTGCCTGACCGCGTTATAGACAAGAGTATGGGACATGTGGACTCTGGCGTGAAAAACAAACACTACGAGGACTACAAGTGGAATCGTACACGCCAGCACAACCGCCGTGTGATGGACTATGTGCTATATGGAGCATAAAAACAAGAGCATCGCCATCAGGCGGTGCTCTTTTGTAGTAGTACGGATTGCAGTCGTGTGATCACGCTGGTGTAATAGTCTGGGTTAATGTCGTAGATGCCCATGAGTGCGTCATCAATTATTGCAGCGGCAGATAGTAGTCGCTCTTCGTCAGGCTCATCTTCGATGGCCATGGCGGCGATGGATATAAATCGTGTCATTGTGTTTGTAGTTTTTGAAATCGGCTGCAAAGGTACGGCAAATTTCTCAAACGCACAAATAGTTTCTTGCGAGTAAGTTGCGAGTTACTTGCGACTTTTATTTTTGAGGCTTTTTGTAGTATATTTTCCCTGTTATTTTCTGCAAATGGTCGATTGGTCCCCATAGATTGAAGTATTCTCCATGCTCATTAGCGAGGTTTAGAATCCGGATTCCTGTTTCCAGTATCAGCATGTGGTAGCAATGCTCCTCTGCCCATTTCTGTTCAAACTTTGCCCGGATAGAATCTATGCTGTTGTGGTTTTTTAATCCAATGCAAGCCATCATGTCCTGTACGGTTAGGTCGCATGATAGGCACCAGAATGTAGCTATACTCCTTGCTGTTACCACATCTGATTTTCTGCATTGGTGCATTATCTCCTCTACGCTTACTGCGCATACATCAGATGACACTTTTACAATAGTATCAAAAATCTCTTTCTTTGTCATAGTATTATAATTTTTGTGAAAACGGATGCAAAGGTACAAAAAAAATGTGGAACTGACTTATCAATTCCACAAATAATGTGATTACGACTATTTTTTACCGTCTCAGGTACACTGCCTTTGCTATCCTGCATACCACATAGATTAGCACTCCGGCTATTATGATCCAGCACAACCATGTGCTCCACTTGTAAAAGCCTGGGATGTATCGCTCCATCTTGACCTCTACCGTGTTGTGGTCCACATAGCATGTGTCGGTATGCAGCACATCGCGGTAGCGGATAGACCAACGCTCCTTGGTGAGATAGACGGTATCGTTGGCTCGGTAGCGGTCGATAAAGATGCTATCATGGGCATAGATACTGTCCCTCTGGTACTCCACGCGAACCGAGTCGCGTGTGATTACCTCCGGCAGACATTGCTGGGTCTTGCACGAGCATATTGCCGATGCCAGCAAAATGGTAAGTAATGCCCGAATCTGCCATCCTCTACGCGGATTGCACTTCCGACCTAAATCTAATATGTATCGTTTATATCGTTTCATACTTTGTCTGGATAATAATGTACTCCGTCCGTAGTCTTGAGGAACTGCTGACGCATCTCTCCCTTTCCGTTCATGAGGCCGATGTGCATCCACTCCGCTCCGGCGGAGTTGCGCTCATCGATACACTGGTCAAAGGGAGCAGCGAATCCGTGATCGTCATAGTACCCATAATTCCCAAGATAGTCCTTCACAAACTTCTTGAACTCGCGCATCTTGCCATTTGCAGGCACGATGTCGGCGGCATAGCCAAGAGGGTGTGCGGATGTCTTACTCGCGCCCTTGGTAGTAGCGTTGCGTCCCGGACTGCGGTAGCCACTGGTAGGAGTTATGCCACTGCCCCATGCTACACGGAGCGGTTCGAGGATCATAACGCACAATAGTCTCAGATGTCCTACGGTGATGTCGTCCGGAGTCTCGCCCTTCTTGACGAACTCCGACAAATCAAAATGTTCTGTTAGTTTCATATATTCTCGGCATTGTATTTAAACCAACGAGCCTTGACGCTTTCAACTCTGCGCCTCTTTACGCACCATTATTGCAAGGATTTTATTGCCTATCAAAACACCCTTTGACCAATATGCCCGCATCTCATTCCTGTGTGAACATAGGTTATATAGCCAAGTGCTTCTGCTCTTTGACAAAATAATATATCCTCGCTACACATTGCATTTTTCTTGTAGATATAATCAAAGCATAGGT
>JAZRXZ010000061.1:0-5484 GCA_045600445.1 Bacteroidales bacterium
ATCAATGGTATCGGCGAGCGTGCTGGTAATACTTCGCTTGAGGAGATCGCTATGATCATCAAGTGCCACCAGGCCACTATGCCTGTACAAACCAATATCAACACTACCAAGATCTGGCCAACCAGCCGTCTGGTCAGCTCGCTGATGAACATGCCTGTGCAGCCTAACAAGGCCATCGTCGGCAAGAACGCTTTCGCACACTCTTCTGGTATCCATCAGGACGGTGTCCTCAAAAATGTACAGACCTACGAGATCATGGATCCTAAGGACGTAGGTATCGACGAGAACTCAATCGTACTCACCGCACGCTCTGGTCGTGCAGCTCTCCGCCACCGTCTCTCTGTCCTTGGCATCGAGATCGAAGGCGAGAAGCTCGACAAGACATACGAAGCCTTCCTCCGTCTGGCCGACAAGAAGAAGGAACTCACCGACGACGACTTGCTCATGCTCGTCGGTGCAGAGAAGGCCGAGGGCAATCACATCCAGCTCGAATCGCTTCAGGTTACCACCGGTAAGGGTGTCACTCCTATCGCTGCTATCCGCTTGAAGGTGGCCAACGAGCTCTTTGAGGCTGCTGGTGTAGGTAATGGACCTGTCGATGCGTCTATCAAGGCTCTTAAGCAGATTATCAAGCGTGAGATGACCATCAAGGAGATGACCATCCAGGCTATCTCTAAGGGTTCAGACGACCTCTGTAAGGTGCACATGCAGGTAGAGCATGACAATCATATCTACTATGGCTTCGGTACCGATACCGACATCGTAACGGCTTCAATCGAGGCTTACATTGATTGTATCAATAAGTTTAAGTAAGAAGATAAAGCCCTAATATAAACTACAAACTGTTGCTTATCTATGCGTACATTATTTGACAAAATCTGGGACGCTCACGTTGTTGAAGTCGTTAACGACGGTCCTACACAGCTCTATATTGATCGCCTCTTTGCTCATGAGGTAACTTCTCCACAGGCTTTCGACACCTTGCGCGACAAGGGTATCGGTGCTTTCCGCGCTGATCATGTCGTAGCTATGCCAGACCACAATACTCCATCGGATCAGCAGTTGAAGATCGATGATCCTATCGGCTGCAAGCAGGTTGAGACTCTCGCTAAGAACTGTTCTGAGTTCGGCATCAAGCACTTCGCTATGGGCACTAAGGACAATGGTATCATCCATGTCGTTGGTCCTGAGAAGGCGCTGTCACTCCCTGGCATGACCATCGTCTGCGGCGACTCACACACCTCCACTCACGGTGCCGTTGGCGCTATCGCTATGGGTATCGGCACTTCTGAGGTGGCTCAGGTACTCGCTTCACAGTGTATCCTCCAGAGCAAGCCAAAGACCATGCGTATCAATGTAGAAGGTGAGCTCCAGCCAGGTGTTACGGCTAAGGACGTTGCGCTTTATATCATGGCACAGATGACTACTTCTGGTGCTACTGGCTACGCTGTAGAGTATGCAGGTTCAGTTGTTCGCAACATGTCTATGGAAGGTCGTCTCACTTTGAGCAACCTTTCTATCGAGATGGGTTCACGCGCTGGCCTCATCGCTCCTGACGAGACTACCTTTGCTTATCTCAAGGATCGTGAGTACGCTCCTAAGGGCGAGGCCTGGGACAAGGCTGTTGCTGAGTGGAAGAAACTCAAGAGCGACGATGACGCAGTCTTCGACAAGGAGGTTACCTACCGTGCAGAGGACATCGCTCCACGTCTCACCTACGGCACCAACCCAGGCGCTGGTATCGCTGTCGATGCTTGCATCCCTACCACCGACGGCATGAGCGACGCAGAGAAGGCTCAGTTCCTTTCTCAGCTCGAGTATATGCAGTTCCAGCCAGGTCAGAAGCTCGAGGGTACTCCAGTAGATTACTGCTTTCTCGGTGCTTGTACCAATGGTCGTATCGAGGATTTCCGCACCTTTGCTTCAGTTGTTAAGGGCAAGAAGAAGGCTGCAAATGTTACCGCATGGCTCGTTCCTGGTTCATGGCTCGTTCGTCAGCAGATCATTGACGAGGGTATCGACAAGATCCTCGAGGAGGCTGGTTTTGAGCTCCGTCTGCCATCTTGCTCTGCATGTCTGGCCATGAATCCAGACAAGGTTCCTGCCGGCAAGCTCGCTATCTCTACCTCTAACCGTAACTTCGTAGGTCGTCAGGGTCCTGGTGCTCGCACCATCCTTGCTTCACCTCTCACCGTCGCTGCTTCTGCAATCACAGGTGTAGTTACCGATCCTCGCACGATGTTGGCTCCAGAGCTCGCTCCAGCTGCAAATCTCCGCAAGGTAACTGCTGCTCAGCCAGATGCTTGTCCAGCTATCGCTTTCGGTGCAAACCAGACCGCTGCTGTCGCTCAGGCTGATGGAGCAAAGAGTGTTCACAAGGCCTTTAATGTAGTGAAGTCTACCTGTCTGCCAATCAACATTGACAACAACAACACTGATAACATTATCCCAGCACGTTACTTGGCTTTCACCACCCGTGATCCTAAGTTCTATGGTGACGCCTTCATGCACGACATCCGCTACAACGCTAACAATGAGCCAGTAGCTGATTTCATCATGAACCAGGCTCCATTCAACGAGCTCCCAGCAGAGGGTCAGCGTGAGATCATCATCGGTGGCAAGAACTGGGGTTCTGGTTCAAGCCGTGAGCATGCTGCTTGGGCTATCGCTGGTTATGGCACCCGCGTAGTCATCTCTTCTTCGTTCGCTGATATCCACCGCAACAACCTCCTCAACTGTTTCGTCCTCCCTGTCATCGTCAGCGAGGAGTTCCGTCAGGAGTTGCTGGCTACCGTAGCTGCTGATGCCAACGCTATCGTTACCGTTGACGTTCCTAACCAGACCGTCACCAACGAGGCTACCGGCCACAGCGAGCACTTCGAGATCAATGGCTACAAGAAGCATTGTCTGCTCAACGGTTTCGATGACATCGACTATCTGTTGTCGAAGAAAGAGAATATCGAGGCTTACGAGGCTAAGTAATTTGTAATTCGTAATTAGATTTAGAATTTTGAAATTCGAAATCCTAGATACAACCCTTCGCGATGGAGAGCAGACCTCAGGCGTAGCGTTCAGCGCGTCTGAGAAGCTCTCCATCGCTCGTCGTCTTCTGGAAGAAGTCGGAGTCAATCGTCTTGAGATTGCTTCGGCTCGCGTTTCAGAAGGCGAGTTCAAGTGTGTGCAGAAGGTTTGCGAGTGGGCCGCATCTACAGGACATCTTGACAAGATCGAAGTTCTTGGCTTCTGCGACAATGGAGCCTCTATCGAATGGATCAGCAAGGCAGGTGGCAAAGTCATCAACCTCCTGACCAAAGGCTCAGAGAAGCATTGCCGTGGCCAGCTCAAGAAGGAGCCAGCGGAACACTGGCAGGACGTACGTCACAACATCGATCTGTCCGTTAAGGCTGGCCTCAAAGTCAACATCTACCTTGAGGACTGGAGCAACGGCATGAAAGATACTCCAGAGTACGTCTTTGGCATGGTCGACGCTTTGCGTGATGCTCCTATTTGCCGCTTCATGTTGCCAGACACTCTTGGCATCCTGGCTCCAGGACAGACGCGCGCATACTTTTTAAAAATGGTAGAGCGCTACCCTGAGCTCCACTTCGACTTCCACGCTCACAATGACTATGACTTGGCTGTCGCCAACGTTCTCGCAGCTGCATCTGCAGGTTGCCGTGGCATTCACACTACGGTCAATGGCCTCGGCGAGCGTGCCGGCAACGCGTCACTCTCATCAGTCGTAGCCGTCTTGCACGACATGCTGAAAGATGCTGAGACGAACATCAACGAGCAATCAATTAACGCCATCAGTCGCCTCGTCGAGAGCTACTCGGGTATTGCGAATGCAGCTAATGCCCCTATCGTCGGCGAGAATGTCTTCACCCAGACCGCTGGCGTACATGCTGACGGAGATAAGAAAGGCAAGCTCTACGTTAACGCGCTCCTTCCTGAGCGTTTCGGACGAAGCCGTGAGTACGCCCTTGGCAAGATGAGCGGCAAGGCTAACATTGAGCAGAATCTCAAGCAATTGGGTATTCACCTCAACGATGACGACATGCGCCGCGTCACCAAACGTATCAATGAACTTGGCGACAAGAAGGAGCTCGTCACTATCGATGATCTGCCCTACATCATCTCTGACGTCTTACATCACAGCGCTCCAAGCGACAGCATCAAGCTCGTCTCTTACATGGTCTCTACCGCCTACGGCCTCCATCCACAGGCATGTGTCAAGCTGGAGGTCAATGGCGAGGAGTACGAGGAGTCGGCCACCGGTGATGGTATGTTCGACGCCTTCGTCCGCGCCGTCCGCCACATCTATCGCCTGCGCCTCAGTCGCACCTTCCCTTGGCTTACCAACTACGTTGTCACTATTCCTCCAGGAGGTCGTACTGACGCGCTCGTTCAGACAGCCATCACGTGGGAGTTCAACGGCAAAGTATACCGTACTCGCGGTCTTGACGCTGATCAGACGGAAGCGGCTATCAAGGCGACCATCAAGATGCTTAACTTAATCGAAGAAACTTTTTAAAAATATCCCAATATGAAACTCAAAATCGCAGTTCTGGCCGGTGATGGCATCGGACCAGAGATCATGGAGCAAGGCGTAGCAGTTGTTGACGCCGTTGCTAAGAAGTTCGGTCACGAAGTAAGCTTCAAGGAGGCTCTTTGTGGCGCTCACGCTATCGACGAGGTAGGTGATCCATTCCCAGAGGAGACTTTCCAGACCTGTATGGAGGCTGATGCAGTTCTCTTCGCATCGGTAGGTGATCCTAAGTTCGACAACAATCCTAACGCTAAGGTTCGTCCTGAGCAGGGTCTTCTCGCGATGCGTAAGAAGCTCGGTCTCTTCGCTAACATCCGTCCTGTCACCACTTTCGACTGCCTCATCCACAAGTCACCACTCAAGGACAGCATCGTCAAGGGCGCTGATTTCATCTGTATCCGCGAGCTCACCGGTGGCATGTACTTCGGCAAGAAGGAGGAGCCAACTATCAACGAGAATGGTGTAGAGGAGGCTCTCGATACCAACTACTACACCCGTCCAGAGGTAGAGCGCATCCTCAAGGTGGCTTACCAGTACGCTCGTCAGCGTCGCAAGCACCTCACTGTTGTTGATAAGGCTAACGTCCTCGCTTCTTCACGCCTCTGGCGCAAGGTGGCTCAGGAGATGGCTCCAAACTATCCTGACGTAACCACCGACTTCATGTATGTCGACAACGCTGCAATGCGTATGATCCAGGATCCTTGCTTCTTCGACGTTATGGTTACCGAGAATACTTTCGGCGATATCCTCACCGATGAGGGTTCAGTTATCACCGGCTCAATGGGTCTTCTCCCATCGGCTTCTACTGGCGAGCATACTCCTGTCTTCGAGCCAATCCACGGTTCATGGCCACAGGGTAAGGGTCTCAACATCGCTAACCCACTCGCACAGATCCTCTCAGCAGCTATGCTCTTCGAGTACTTCGACCTCAAGGA
>JAZRXZ010000062.1:0-1667 GCA_045600445.1 Bacteroidales bacterium
GAGCCAAACATCGGCTTCTGCCAGGTGGGTTACGTGCCAGAGCAGCCAAAGGTAGCTGTCATCGAGCTCGATAAGAACGATAAGGTCAAGGCTTCTGCTTCGCTCGTAAAGGTCAATGCTGACGGCAGCGAGAAGGAGGTCTTCAGCGGTAAGGTCAACGAGTGGGGTCGCTACTATAAGTATAACTATGCTAAGTTCGACTTCACCTCGGTGAAGGAAACGGGTGTTTATTACATCAAGTACGGCGACACCAAGACCAACAACTTCATCATCGGCAACGATGTATATGACAAGATTACCGATGCTACCAGCGACGTGTGGATCCCTATCCACATGAACCACATGACCGTGAACGAGGGTTATCGTATCTGGCACGGCGAGCCATTCAAGGAGGGTTATCTCCAGGCTCCAGAGAGCGATCACTTCGACCTTCACTACCAGGGTCCTGTTACTGGTAAGTTCAAGCCTTATCAGCTCATCCCAGGCCTCAATGTAGGTGGTTACTTCGATGCTGGTGACTATGATATCGAGACAGGTTCGAACGTAGGCGTTGTTCAGTCGTTGGTTCGTAACTGGGAGCTCTTCCACCCAATGCGCGACGTGACTTATGTCAACGAGGATCAGCGCTATGTTGACCTCCATCGTCCTGATGGACAGCCAGATATGCTCCAGTACATCCGTCACGGTGTGCTCAACCTCGTAAAGCAGGCAGAGGTAATCGGCTACATGTCGCAGTGCCTCTCTAACGGTGTGCTCGATAACTATCACCACCTCGGCGATATCTCGGCTATTACCGATGGTCTCCACTACGATCCTTCTTTGAAGCCATACCAGAAGTCGGCTGACGGCAAGTCAAGCGGCACCAACGATGACCTCTGGGCATTCACTACCCGCAGCCCTATGCTCGACTCACGTGCTGCTAACATGTTCGCAGCAGCTGCTAAGTCGCTCCGTGGCTTCGACGATGCTCTCGCTGACCGTGCTCTCGTTCAGTCAAAGCGTCTCATGGCTGAGTCAGAGGAGATGCTCAAGAACAATCCTCAGCGCGATCGTGGCCAGAGCGGCACTCACGACGAGCTCTCTATGCGTGGCCTTGCTAACGTGGCTACCAACCTCCAGCTCTTCAACGCTACCGGTGAGCAGAAGTATAAGGATGCTTTCGATGAGACCATCTGGAAGGCACTTGAAACCAGCGTAACTGCCAGCATCCAGACAGCACTCGATGCACTGCCAATCGAGACTCCTGAGTATAAGGAGAAGCTTCGCCCATACGTTGAGCAGTATAAGGTTTACCTCGACAGCATCAGCAACGAGAACCCTTACGGTGTACCTATCGGCCTTGGCAACTGGGCAGGTTCGGGTGCTGTGACTTCTTACGGTACTGCTGTCTGCGCTGCACATGCGGCTTATCCAGACATCGTCACCAAGGATTACATCTACGCTGCTGCCAACTACCTCTTCGGCTGTCACCCATACCACAACTACTCACTTGTAGCTGCAGTAGGTGCTTCACGTCCAAAGGCAGTATTCTATGGCAACAACCGTGCTGACTTCTCATTCATCCCTGGCAACGTGGCTCCTGGCATCCTCTTCCGTCATCCTGACCACTTCGAGAACTATGACCAGTGGCCATTCCTCTGGGGTCAGAACGAGGGTACCATCGCAGG
>JAZRXZ010000063.1:0-4411 GCA_045600445.1 Bacteroidales bacterium
TAGCTTATTGCTTTTTGGTAATGAGGAAGGTATCAATGAACGACAGATGATGATTCTGAAACTTGTTACTGATACTCCGACGATGGTTCTTATTGCTCAGGAGATTGCTGTGAGATTTGGAATTTCTGCGAGAACGGCTAGGACAGACCTCAATCTTTTGGCAGATATGGGCAAGTTGAAGAGGGTTGCCATCAATAAGAAACTGATGGGCTATATCAAGCCTGAAGACCAATAAGAAATGCAAAATGCGGAAATTTTCCTTAAATTTCCGCATTTTGCATTGTTTTTTCCCTATTTGGGGTAATTATTCCCTCTTCCTCGCAGTGGAAGTACTAGACCTACCCAATCCCAGCCGCAGCACTCAAGGGCATGGAGTCAACACTAGTAAAGTTGTGTTGACTCCCGCGATTGTGCCATCTCCTACACGGTACAGTGGGGGAGATGCCGTGATGCAGGATAGTCCGACTTGGAACCTAGTCGGACTGTCCTGGAAGCAAAATTGTCCGACTGAGTACCAAGTCGGACTATCCTTGCTGCAGGAACGGACGTCCTGCACTCATGGCGTCCATTCCTGCATTAAGGAATGTCCGTCCTGCATTCAGGACATCCATTCCACGTTCCAGAATCGCATTTCCAGCCTCCAAAGCGTCTAAAATATCTGTTTTTATGTTCTTCTGTCAAAATAATCACATTTTTTTGACCAACCTCTTGTTTTCATCAAATCTTTTTCTTATCTTCGCGCCCGCTTTTTGAGAAAACACACCAATCCTAAAAGCCTAACCTAATTAATTTATTTAACCCCTCAATTTTATTTAATGTTAGAAACCCCTATCCAGAGTGAGCCAGCTACAGAGGTAGCTGGTAAGACCCTTGTCGAGGAATTCATGTCCGAGTGCTATGATTTCCGTCGCAACGTACTTTCCGATAAGTACGAAATGAGAGAAGTCTGCAACAGCGATGCAGAGACAAAACCTAATCCTTGGCGAAATGTAACCCGCGAGAGCCAGAACACGATCCTGCGCCGCGCGAAACGCGAGCTTGGCGACGTGAAAGGCCTAAAAGCCAGCATCGAGGAGTATATCTACTCCGAAGAGACGCCTGACTATGACCCTATCGCCGAGTATCTTAACGCCCTGCCAGCATGGGACGGTCACGATCGCATCCGCGAGCTCTTCCAGCGCCTCCCCGGTGTGAGCGAAGAGCAGCTCTGCCAGCACAGCGTCTGGCTCCGCAGCTGCGTCGCTCACTGGCTCCAGCTCGACAATCTCCACGGCAACGAGCAGGTGCTGACCTTGATCGGCGCACAGGGTTGTGGCAAGAGTACCTTCTGCGTTCAGCTCCTCCCGCCGAGGTTCCGCGAGTATTACCTCGATCACGTCAATCTCGGCAACAAGTTCGACAAGGAGATGGCCCTGACCAGCAACCTCCTCGTCAATATCGACGAGCTCGACCAGATCAAGTCAGGCAAGCAGGCCGAGCTGAAGCAGATGCTCTCGAAGATCCAGGTCAACGGCCGTCCGATCTTCGGCAAGGCCCAGCGCTCCCGCAAGCGTTATACCTCGTTCGTAGCCACTACTAACAACCCACGTCCGTTGCAGGATACGACCGGCTCCCGTCGTTACTTATGTGTGGAAATTCCTCAGGATACGATCATCCTTAATGACCTTCCTAGCGAGTACGATCAACTCTACGCGCAGGTAGTTCATGAGGTTCGCGTGCAGAAACTCCCTTACTGGTTCACCCCGGCCGAGACCCGTCGTATCGAGGAGATGAACGTGAAGTTCCAGCGCGTCAGCGATCTCGAATCCATGCTCACCGCCTGCTTCCGTCGTCCAGAGGCCGGAGAGATAGTTATCCCTCTCTTAACTCGTGATGTTGTGTACATCCTCTGCAAGAACTTCCCTGAAATCAGACCTACCCAGGGCATGAACGTCAAGGTCGGTCGCATCCTGAAGGCCTTGGATTATGAGCATAAAGCCTCAAATCAGGGCTCCGCGTACTTCATCGTGCCGATCAAACGCGCTGCATGACGAAAAAATCCTTCACTCCTTCACTGCTGGAATCTATCCTATTGAGACATAGGTATTTCGATAGCCAAAAATGAGTGAAGGATAGAAAAAGATCCTTCACTATCCTTTATTCATCCTTCACTGCTATTTCTTTCTAAGAATCAGTAAGATACAGGGTCGAGTGAAGGAGTGTAGGATTTTTTCGCATTTGTAAAAAAAATTCTGAATGACATCATAAATAGGTGTAGAACATTTCATTCCTGTTATTAGCACAAAGTGTTGATAGTCCTTTCTCGTTGTCCGGATATGGTGCTTTTTATATACAGAATTTGGTAATATCGTAAAAACTCCCTATATTTGCCCCAAAGAACGATAACAGATAATGTGAATGGAGAAGACTATTGAAGTATTGATCGCCGACGAGAGCCACAAGAGCTATATACCCGACATATTGGCGGCCATCTATGAGGCAAGTAAGGTAAAGGGTAATAGCATCGTGATGCGCGATCCAGATTATCTGGCACAAAAGATGAGAGAGGGCAAGGCGGTCATTGCGTTGTGCGATGGTGAGTTTGTCGGGTTCTGCTATCTCGAATGCTGGCAGGACGAGCAGTTTGTGGCCAATTCCGGATTGATCGTAAAGCCGGAGTATCGAGGTCATGGAGTAGCGACACGCATCAAGCGACAGATTTTTGAGATCTGCCGTACGATGTTCCCTGAGGCAGGAATCTTCAGCATCACCAAGAGTCAGGCGGTTATCCGGATGAATACAGCCCTTGGATTTGAGCGGGTCTCCTACGACCAGCTGACCACCGATCCGAAGTTCTGGAAAGGATGTGACACATGTCCCGATTTTCCTGTCCTTCAGGCCAATCAGGGAAAATCCTGCCATTGCATCGGATTACTCTATCGTCCCAGAAAAAACACTTAATCTATGAGAAAGCCCCTACTATCCCCACTATTCCTTTCGTTCTTCCTCTCCCTGTCGATCCACGCCATCGCTACGGTGGTCAAGTCTATCTTCCTACAATAATTATTGCAGGTTCACTTCATTTGCGCTGACTCTTGAAGAAACTCTCCCAGAAATCCATCTGCTTCTGGTTTGGAGCCTTGGTCAGGTGAAGACCGTTGTGCATGTTCATGACGGTAGCTTCGCCTTGCTGATAGGTTGTCCAGTAAGGGAGGCCATCGGCGTTTGGATCGCCGGTCTTGACGAAGTTGATCCAGTACTGTGGGAGGATCTGCGCCATGTGCTGCTCGGTTTCGGTCATCGGACCCCAGTTCCAACCATAGATGAATGGCATCTCGGCTACGTGGGTAGCGCCACGGGTATTCTTTAGGATGCTGTTCTGTGACTGCTGGTCGAAGTAATACATATAGACCTTGCCCTTGCCGGTCTTTGTCTGCAGATTACACCAAGCCCAGGTGCACCAGCCGAAAGCATTGTCGCGGAAGATGTCCTGCACGGCATAGAGCGCCTCCTGATCAGAGGTGGCAGGGTAGGCCTCCATGAGCTGGTCCTTCCAGTCGCCATATTGTGCCGCCATCATATTCTTATACATTTCGAGCTGCATCTGGTAGACGAAGAGACTACCCTCATCAGAGTTATAGCCGGCGATGACATTCACGTCATTATACTTGCCTTGCTCGTAGAGCTTATACTGGTCATCAACAATGGCAATGCCATCGACTACTGGCCAGAACTGCTCGCCACCGGTAGCTTCGATGATGGCTTCTCCGCTGACCTTGCGGAGCTGCTTCATCTTTTTGGCTCCCAACTTCTTCTGGAAGTCGAGACCTTGCTGCTGAGCGTCCTGATGCATCTTCATAGCTGTGGCACCATGCACACCTATAGGGGCGAAGTTGCCACCACTCTCGCTGATAGCGCCACGGAAGAGGCCTTTGCACAAAGGCGAGGCGCAGAGGATGCTGACTGAGATACCGCCAGCCGACTCGCCGCAGATAGTGACTTTTTCAGGATCACCACCAAAGGCTGCGATGTTGTCATGAATCCAGTTCAATGCACAGATCTGGTCATAGATGCCATAGTTGCCTGAGATACCATCCTTCGACTCCTTAGCAAGATCAGGATGTGCCATGAAGCCGAGCGCTCCGAGTCGATACTCGATGCTGACATAGACGATACCTTCGCGGACAAAGCTCTCTTGTGTGCCGCTGTATGAACCAGTGGCGAATGCGCCACCATGGATGTTGACAAATACTGGCAGCTTCTCATCTGGGTTCTTTGCCGGAGTCTCAACACTCAAGTAGAGACAGTCTTCTGACATTGGGATGTCGTTGCCATTCTGGTTAGGATCAGTCTTCTGATGAGGACGGTCGCCCCAACGCTCAGCCTTATAGACTCCCTGCCAAGGAGCCTTAGGTACAGGCGCTTTCCAACG
>JAZRXZ010000064.1:0-1198 GCA_045600445.1 Bacteroidales bacterium
GGAGTTTGATAACCTTCGGTAGGCTTTGACGCCCCCTAGGGTATTCAGTGCTCTACCTCCATATGACTAATACGAGGCTAGCCCTAAAGCTATTTCGAGGAGAACCAGCTATCTCCGGGTTCGATTGGAATTTCTCCCCTACCCACACCTCATCACCACCCTTTTCAACGGATGTGTGTTCGGACCTCCATTGCCGTTTAGAGCAACTTCATCCTGGACATGGGTAGGTCACCCGGTTTCGGGTCTACGTTCACTGACTTATCGCCCTATTAAGACTTGGTTTCCCTTCGGCTCCTCACCTTAAGTGATTAACCTCGCCAGTGGCCGTAACTCGCCGGACCGTTCTACAAAAAGTACGCGGTTGTACATATACAGTACTTCCACAGCTTGTAAACACAGGGTTTCAGGTTCTCTTTCACTCCCCTCCCGGGGTCCTTTTCACCTTTCCTTCACAGTACTATGCGCTATCGGTCACTAAGGAGTATTTAGCCTTACGGGGTGGTCCCCGCTCCTTCAGACAAGGTTTCTCGTGTCTCGTCCTACTCTGGATCCTGCCTCGTGAACTTCGCTTTCGTATACAGGACTTTCACCTTCTTTGGTTGGTCTTCCCAGTACCATTCTACTAGCGTCATTCAATCGATTATGCAGTCCGAACCCCAAGATGCTCGCATCTTGGTTTGGGCTCTTCCGGGTTCGCTCGCCGCTACTACCAGAATCACTATTGTTTTCTTCTCCTCCGGCTACTTAGATGTTTCAGTTCACCGGGTTCCCTTCGTATACCTATGGATTCAGTATACGATGACTGAGGTCTTCTCAGCCAGGTTTCCCCATTCAGATATCCACGGATCTCTAGATATGTGCTCCTCCCCGTGGCTTTTCGCAGCTTATCACGTCTTTCTTCGGCTCTTAGTGCCTAGGCATCCACCCTGCGCTCTTTTTAGCTTAACCTTCACTCATATAGCGTTATGAGCTTCGGCTTTGGGTTTGTTTGTGTTCACAAATTTTCTTTGATCTCAAGGGATCAAGATTTACCAATTGGAATTTTTGACTGGTGTCAATACGTCCAGGGGTAACACCCGTTCCCATCTCGAACACGATGGTTAAGACCTGGGCGGCCGAAAATACTAGGCTGGAGACGGTCTGGGAAGATAGGTGGGTGCCAGTCATTCGTACCTTGAAAACCGCATACATCAAGTCG
>JAZRXZ010000065.1:0-2983 GCA_045600445.1 Bacteroidales bacterium
TCAGGAATTAGCACAGTGTAATCCTGCACTTGAGATTACCGAGAAATCTTCTCGTTCGGAACTTCACGGTGTAGTTCCTACCGACAAAGAGAATCCATATCGCAAGGAATACCCGAAGATGAAGCCTCGTTATGAGCAGAATCGCAAGGGTATGCCATTCGATCCTACACGTATCAACAACGTACTGAAGCGTCTTTATAATAATATTGACAGCCTTGGCCGTGGAGGATTCTTCGTTGCAGAGAACCTCAAGAATCTCTACACCTCTCTGCCAAGCATCGGTCATGAAGGAATGATGGGAAATCTTTATACCGACGAAGATCTGGTCAGCAACTGGGAGAATTCTAACCTCGGCAGTTACTCATGGGTATTCGGTCCTCAGAAGGATATGATCCCAATCCTTGAGGATATCCTGCAGCGCGCTCAGGATGTCATCGAAGGTCGTAGTCAGGATGTGGCTTCACTCCGTTTCGGTCATGATACCTGCATCGGTCCTCTCACCGTCCTGATGGGACTTAACGGTGCGGACACCGATCCTGAGGATCCTGCAGAGGTCAAGAACATCTACCAGAACTGGCAGACTTGTAAGGCTTCTAACATCCAGCTCATTTTCTACCGCAATGGCAAGGACAAGAATGACATTCTTATCAAGTGTCTCCTCAACGGCTCTGAGGCTACGCTGCCAGTTCCTACCACTCAGGCTCCATACTACCGCTGGAATGATCTCTATACGTTCTATCAGGGTCGTTGCAAAGAGTAATATCCTAATATATAGCGTCTCAACAACACATTATTGATATGAAAAAATACCTCTTACCACTTGCTGCCATGTGCACGCTGCTTGCTTCGACGTCCTGCACTGAGCAGAAACCCGCAGCAGAAAAACAGCCATTGAAGAAGATCGTCTTCCCTGGAGACTATCCTGATCCGAGCATCGTACGCGATGGCAACGACTTCTATATGACTCACTCGTCATTTACTTATTATCCTGGTTTGCTCGTTTGGCATTCTACCGACCTGGAAAACTGGGAGCCGATCTCTCGTGCTGTACAGGATCAGAGCTATTCGATCTTCGCACCAGAGATCTGCAAGGTGGGTGATAAGTTCTATATCTACTATCCTACCAGCGCCGGACAGAACTTTGTGGTCATGGCCGACAGTCCTGCAGGACCTTGGAGCGAGCCTGTGCTGATTGACGTGAATGGTATTGACCCTGGTCATGTGCTGGCTGAAGATGGTAAGCATTATCTCTATACCAACAATGGCTGGTGTGTGGAATTGACCGACGATGGCCTGGCTACTGCTGGTGAGAATATCAAGCGCTACGACGGCTGGGAGTTCCCTACTGACTGGGAAACTGAAGGTGTATGGCTGGAGTCGCCAAAGCTCTTCCAGAAGGATGGATACTTCTATCTGGTGACTGCAGAAGGCGGTACCGCAGGTCCTGCCACCAGTCACATGTGTGTAGTGGCTCGCAGCAAGTCAGCGCTTGGTCCTTGGGAGAATAGTCCTTATAACCCACTGGTGCACACGTATTCTATTAATGAAGAATGGTGGTCAAAGGGACATGGCACCATCTTCGATGACGCTGAGGGCAACTGGTACATCGCCTATCATTCTTATCGCAACAGCTATCATACACTGGGTCGTACAACTATCATCGAAAGCATTGACTGGACAGAAGACGGTTGGCCAAAACTGGCAGACGAGAAGAATGAGTTTGCCGAGGATGCTGAGGGAAGTGCTCAGTATGCTACGCTGCGAGACTTCTCTAATCCGATCATGTGGGCCAAGTGGGAGGCTGGATTAGATGGAGCTGATCTTTGGACCATCACGGCCGTTGACCGCTCTTATCAGATCACAGCAGAGTTTGAACTCACTGAGGGTGCTAAGGCTGGACTTTATTTATTCTATAATGAAAACGCCTACAAGGGCCTTCAGGATACTGCACCTCATTTCTTCGTCCGTATCAAGAATGAGAAGAATATGGCAACCATCGAGAAGAGTCTCGACGGTGAGAACTGGACGGTAGTAGAGAGTAATGTCGATGTCTCAAGTTATCATCATAACAACTACAACGGCTTCTTTGCTTTGCGTCCAGCGTTGATGATCTCTGAGGGAGTAACGGTCAAGAACTTCAGTTACCAGGTACTCTAAACGATTTGTTTCGACAATAAATAACGCTCTCCTGACAGGTTTTGCCTTATCAGGAGAGCGTATATATTATATATAAGGTGTATTAGTCGAAGAAGCCAGGCTGCTTGTACTCGATGCCGAGCTCACGATCTACGGTAGCGATAACGCCCTGGATCTGGCCCATGGCGAACATACGGCCCAGCAGCGTGTAGCCCGAGTTATGACCGTGGTTGCTCTCGTCGAAGACGCCACCAGGCTCGTCGGTGAAGGTCATGCCGTGATCCACGCGCATAGGCAGACGGCGACCTGAGTTGCACTTGCCCTCCTGCTCAGCCTTCTCGAAGATGCGGCAGAGCTCGATGAGGTCGCCACGACCGCCCAGGTGCGAAGCCTCGGTGAAATTGCCGTTGGGGAAGATGTGGCAAGAGCGGAGGTGAACGAAGTGTGTGCGGTCGGCAAACTGGTGAGCCATGGCCACGCAATCGTTGTGCTCGCCAGCCGAGAACGAACCAGCGCAGAAGGTGAGGCCGTTGTGCTTGTTGGGCACAGCGTCGAGCATCCACTGGATGTCGTCGGTGCGGCCGATGATGCGTGGCAGACCGAAGACAGGATAAGGAGGATCGTCAGGGTGAACGCACATGTTGATGTCGTACTCGTCGCAGATAGGCATGATGGCCTCAAGCCAGTACTTCATGTTCTCCTGCAGCTGCTGCTTGTCGATGCCGTCGTAGAGCTTCAGCAGGTCACGGAATTTCTGGACAGGGGCGGCATCGCCCTCGCTGAAGTTGCCCGACACGAAGCCCTGGGTCTTGATGATGATGTTGTTGACCATCTCGTGGTCGAACTC
>JAZRXZ010000066.1:0-1070 GCA_045600445.1 Bacteroidales bacterium
TCTTGTCTTGGCGCAGCTCCACGAAACAGTTGCTCTGCACCTGAAGCGTTGCGTAGTACTTCATCTCATAGATATCCTTTGGCAGCGGCTTGAGGTTATCCTTCTCCATGGCATGGAATCGCTCCTCACGGCTGTATGGACGTTTCTGCATACGTGTCTTGTTATAGAGTGCGACCAGTTCCCATACAGCTTGGTTGAGCTCCATGAGTGAGTAGAATACACGGTTCCTCAGCTTGGCATAGATGCGGTTGTACATATTCTTCACTCCATCCTCTACAAGTGCCTTCTGCGTAGGCTTCTTCGGGTCGCAGGGCAATACGACAAAGTGGTAATGGTTGCCCATGTCCTCAAGCGCCTTGTTGAGTTTCGGCTCATGCCTGTCGTTGCTTATGACGGCTGACTTCAGGTTGTCGGGAGTGAGTATGGGCGGCACTCCTCCGAGATGCTCAAGGCATATCCTGATGGCGAAGATGAAGTCCTCCGTCTTCTGCGAGGGGACACAGATGGCATAGGTGTAGTCGCTGTATGGCATGCATGCGACAAACGTCTCCACCTTGACAAACTCGCCAGTCTCTGGATCTACATAACCGAGCTTGTCACCGGCAAAGTCAACCATGAGCTTCTCGCCTGGGTTATAGGTTTCCGTAAGCACAGCGTTACAGTCCTTCTGTGCCACGAGATTCTGCTTTAGATGAAAATAGAACTGCGACTTGCCATAACCTTGAGGGTATCCCGCTATATACTCCTCATACAGCAGCTGACGTGTAACATGGAGTTTGGGATTGGTCAGCTGTTCCTTGAAGTAAGGCAGTTTTGCAAGGAAGTCGGTCATGCGTGGGTCACTGTAGGCAGGAGATCCCGCGTGGAACATGCGTTCCAGCTCGGGGTCATCCTTTGCCAGCAGGTCCTCTATCTGCCACCCATTGCGGGTCATGGTATTGACATAGCCGTTGACGGTCTCCTTGTCGATTGGTAACTTGCGGCTGATGCCGCGGTTGGATTCTCCTAACTGCTTCAGCTGGAGAACTTGCTTTATTAGGCTCATATCCTTTACTGTTCCTGCCATTTCT
>JAZRXZ010000067.1:0-23420 GCA_045600445.1 Bacteroidales bacterium
AAGTGTTATGCGGTATTAATCCAGCTTTCGCTGGGCTATCCCCCACTTATGGGCAGGTTACATACGCGTTACTCACCCGTGCGCCGGTTTCACCCCGAAGGGTTCTCCCTCGACTTGCATGTGTTAGGCCTGTCGCTAGCGTTCATCCTGAGCCAGGATCAAACTCTTCGTTGTATTTTTTTATCTTAATAAAGGAGATGCTCTTCCCAGAACCGAAGTCCCTAATGGCATCTTCCTATATAGACTTGTTTGAATTGACTAGGTTTTGTACTACTATCTTACCTAAATGGTTGATTAAGATTTCACTCTTTCAAAGATCGTGTGCTAAAACCATTGAACTTACGTTTTATCGTTTTAGCGGGTGCAAAGATAGCGGGTTTTTAAATCCCTTCCAAATTATTTGGCGACTTTTTTCGAAAAAAGTGCTTTTTCAGTCATTTTCGAGGGTTTCTATCCCTTCGATTGCCACTTATAACTTACATTTAGAAGCCCTCTCCTTGCAAAATTGGGAGATTCCACAGGTCTCGCACTTCGGAGAACGAGCCGTACAAATATACCTTCCGTGCAAAATCAACCAGTGATGAGCCAAAGGAATATACTCCTCAGGGATATTTTTGGTCAATTCCTTCTCTGTTTCGAGAGGTGTCCGACTATTATTGGTCAATCCAATGCGATTTGACACTCGGAAGACATGAGTATCGACCGCCATTTTTGGTTTATTCCAGATGACAGAAGCCATCACATTGGCCGTTTTGCGACCTACTCCGGGCAAACTCAGTAAAGCGTCGTAGTCTTCTGGCACCTCTCCCCCATACTCATTGACGAGTCTTTGCGCCATTCCCAACAAATGTTTCGACTTATTACGAGGATAAGAAACAGACTTGATGTACTCAAAAATCTCATCTTCGGTCGTCTCGGACATCTTCTGAGCCGTCGGAAAGGCCTGAAGGAGATCCGGAGTAATCATATTGACGCGCTTATCCGTGCATTGTGCAGAAAGGATTACGGCTACCAGAAGCTCAAAAGGATTGTGATAGTGCAACTCGGTTTCGGCATTCGGATTATTCTGCAGGAAGTAATCAATGATTCCTGCATAGCGTTCTTTCTTGGTCATATCAAAATACTTTGTTACAAGATTCCCATTTTGCTCAATCGTCCATCCCAGAACTGTAGGATTCGATTGTTGCTATAATACCAAAGCTCAATCATTCCGGAACGCGAAGCACCACGCTCTACTTTTGACGGACGACCCCAAGACAAACGGACCTCCTCGGCCGTCATATCGAGCTGTACCTGACTCCACCGGATCTTCTGCCAGATCTCTGGTGTGATATCGGGATGCGACTGATACGGATCGGTTGTCGAGAAGAAACGCCCAACTGGAAGCGCAGAAGAGAGTTCTCTGGAGTTTGGCAAAGATGTATCTGCCCAACCGGCCTCCTCTCCATTATGGAAATAAAAGCGGAGAGGCGCAATCTCTGTGCCGTAGCTCACCGAATCGATTGTCACTGGCACAAACTTCTCGTGACGCTGGTCAGAAACAGTATCAGCAGGATAAGTCAGACGATCGTCATTAATTAATATATATAATGTACGCGCACGAAATATCTCGTCAACCTTTGTAATCAGTTCCTGCGGATACATGCAAGTCAGGACAGGACGATAGGTCGTATCGGACACTGCAGTCATCGGGCGACCTGTACTGAATCGATAAGCCTTACCTTGAGGCGACAAGAATCGCAGCTGGAGCAACTCCTGCCCCATCCAGTCCTCCTCACTCACCATGGAGTCATAACGCCAGATCGTTCCTCTCTGCGGCAGCGTATCAACCTCCTCCGAAGGGATTTCTGGCATCAACGTCATGTCTACTCGATCATTGAGATAGATAAATGGCATTCCCTGAGGCCAACGTGCAGGAGATGACTCGGACAAGCCTTGCAGGAGTTGCTCAACCGAAGGTTCAACAGCTTTTTTTGGCTTGGCGATAAGGGGTAATACCACGAAAAATGTAGTCAGGAGCACTACCGCCTTGTGAAATATAGAGTTTCTTTGCATTTTCTTATCAAGTTAAATTACACGAGGATCCACTTTATGGCAACGTATCAGGACATTTCCCTTTTCATGATGTGTTGTTCCGAAAAGGTATACCTCTCCTCCATCGCGTATCCCCGTCTTCTTTTTCAGTTCTTCTGGCGAAAGAGGAAAATTTCGAGTGGCAATATTGGCTTGTGGGACGGCTCGTTTCAATTGTTTCAGTTGTCGGGAAGATGCGTCCATGATTTCATCGATCTTAAAGATCCTTCCAGGGAAATCCTCAATCAAATCATCCGACATGAAATAATGGCTGTCCTTATCCAAGGCAAAAACGTTGTACTGACTCATCAGTGGTTCAAAGGCCTGCGCCTTCATGACCGACACGTCTGGTTCGTAGAAATACCGGCCGACCTCAGCGGATCCCTCATACTTCTGAGTATAAGAAGCACCCAAGTCATAATCAAAAGAAACCGTTCTCTGTGGCAAGAAATCCACACAATGTACCTTGATTGTCGCTGCATCATTCTGCTGCACAGTCAGGAGTTCCTTACACTCATTGCGAACTGAAACCACATAGATATCAGACACATGCTTCATACGTGCAATGGTGCGCGAGATATCGGCCATAGGGGACACCTTGACAATCAAGCGACGGCAATGCTGCAATAGTATATCCTGCCATGTAATGACATTCGGTTCGCAATCCTCAATCTCATAGATGCGCGAGCCATCGGTGGAGCGACGAGCCGGATCGAGATAGATAACATCCACATCAGGGATCGGCATCTCCGTAGAATAGCCTTCTCGGACCTCGATCATAGTCTTTTTAGCAGCGGGATTCTCGGTGCCTTCAGCAGCGCTCAGAACCTCAAAGTTATGTCGTGCAGCGAAACATAACGACTCCTGTCGCTCTGTATAAATGGCCCGATCCAGACCTCTTGACATATACCAGAAATCCACACCCATGCCGCCGGTCATATCACAAAGCGAACGGACATCGTCACCCATCACCGAGCGCTTGAAACGAGCCGTCAACTCCGAGCTGCATTGCTCTGCAGGAATACGTCCGCTCATGATCAGATCAGGGTTGGCATACCACTCAGGCAGCTTGGTCCGGAGGCGCTTTCTAGCTTCAATCTGTTCTACCACGAAAGGCATATCAACCTCCGGAAAACGATGAGCAGCAAACAGCAATTTTGCCGTGTCATCATTTTGATGAGCGGCAATGAAATCACGTATTTGAGGAGTCCAGTTCATGCGTTCCGAATTACGAAAGACAGGCAAAAAAGTTACTACAAAGACAAAAACGATGCAAAAATAACGTTTTTTTTACATATTTAGACCGACTTTGAGAAAAAAAGATTATTTTCGCGGCGCATTAAGTTATAAATTGGCATAATTTGCCGCGAAAAAGAGCATAATCATGACTGAATACTGGAAGTGTAAAGATGGTTTCCGTCAGTTGCCCGAATGGGAGTCTGATTGCTGGATTCAGGTCACTCAGCCTACACAGGAGGAACTGGGGGATCTGGAGAGTCGCTTTGGTGCGCCTATGGACTTTATCCAGGACGTAGAAGATACTGAAGAGAGACCTCGTACCGAGAGTGAATCAGGCTGGTTGATGACTCTCATCCGCGTGCCGAACAAGGAGTTCGACGAGGATGGCAATCCGGTATTTTCGACCATCCCTCTGGCATTGCTTGTACATGGTCAGATCTTCATCTCGATCTGCTACTACAAGACAGAGATGATTGATGACTTCATCCGCTACACCATCCGCAAGAACATCGAGGAGCGTATCCGTTATGACCTGATGCTTTCGATCTTCCTGAGCAGTTCTGTCTGGTACCTGAAGTACCTGAAGCAGATGAATGTCATGATGAAGCAGGCCGAGGATGCGCTTGAGGACTCGATGGAGAATGACCAGTTGCAGAAGATGATGCGTATCGAGAAATTCCTCGTATACTTTGTCACCTCCATGCGAGGCAATGAGGTCGTAATGGTCCGACTGAAGAAGCATCTGCGCCACTTGCCTTACGACGAGGATCTGCTCGATGATGTTGAGATTGAGCTGCAGCAGGCATACGCTACGGCCAACATCTACTCAGAAGTCTTGGAGCGTCAGCGTGAGTCATACTCTTCGATTATCTCCAACAACCTGAACGTCATCATGAAACGACTCACCGCCATCACCATCATTCTGATGATTCCGGCGGCTGTCAGTGGTTTCTTTGGCATGAACGTACCTAATGGCATGGAGGAATGGAATCCGGCTTTCGCCCTGATCCTTCTGGCCACAGCGGTCATCTCGATTATCGCATACGTCTTCTTTAAGAAGCGTGATCTGGTATAATCATAAATTTATCAGCATCAACCTGACTCGGGAATTTCTTCCTAAAGTCCTTCAACTTTTCGATATCAGGCTCAAACGAGCAGACACTTTCTTGATTGTCCTCGCATTGAGCAACAATATGTCCGTATGGATGGATGGCCACCGTGCCACCGCTATACGGGCATAAATTGTCTTGTCCCACACGGTTCACACCCAGCACATACACTTGGTTCTCAATGGCACGAGCAGGGAGCAATGTCTTCCAGGCCAGCTGACGCTGCGATGGCCAGTTGGCCACACACACCATCACATCATAAGGTTCTGCATCGGTAATCCTCGACCACACACAGAAGCGCAGATCATAGCAGACGAGCAACAGGAAACGGATGCCACGCCACTCCACGATACATTTCTTATCTCCTGCCTTATAACCCTTTGCCTCTCCGCCTGGAGAGAAAAGATGGTGCTTATCCGCATAATGTACCTCACCTTCTGGTGTCACAAAGTAGCAACGGTTGCGATTGCACTCAGTTGTCTGTACGGCAAAGGAACCACAGAGCGCGGTGTTATACTTCTCGGCCAACGCCTTCAGTCGTGACACCACTTTCTCCGGATTCTCTATCTGTCCGGCAGACGGATTGGTAACGAAACCCGTCGAACACATCTCTGGCATCACCAGCAGGTCTGTGTCCGGATGAGACATAAGAACAGACTCGATCTTGAGGAAGTTAGCCTCAGGATCGAGCCAGGTTATGTCCTGTTGAAACAGGGAGATCTTCATTATTTCAATCACTTCTTAAAGTAGCGATTGTAGAGACCCTCGAAGCCCTTACCATGACGAGCCTCGTCCTTTGCCATCTCATGTACGGTGTCATGGATAGCGTCCCAGTTGCTTGCCTTAGCGTTCTTAGCGATGCGGAACTTATCCTCGCAAGCGCCAGCCTCAGCGTTCATACGCTTCTCAAGGTTGGTCTTGGTGTCCCATACTACATCACCGAGGAGCTCTGCAAACTTAGCAGCATGCTCTGCCTCCTCCCAAGCGTAGCGCTTGAAAGCATCAGCGACCTCAGGATAACCCTCACGATCAGCCTGACGGCTCATAGCAAGATACATACCTACCTCGGTGCACTCACCCATGAAGTGAGCGTTGAGATCCTTGATCATCTCCTCGTCAACACCATATTCCTTAGCAATGCCAATGACATGCTCCTGAACGAACTGAATGCCGCCCTCCTGCTCCTCGAGCTCCTTGAACTTAGAAGCTGGAACCTTACACTGAGGGCAACGCTCTGGTGGGGTTGGCCCTTCATGGACATAACCGCAAACTGTACAAATCCATTTTTTGCTCATAGTAGTAAAAGATTAACTGTTTAAGAATAAAACAAATATTAATAATCCGGTCAGACATCCTGACCGATGAAAAGTCTTTATGAGTGGGTCACACGATCCTTGAGTTCAGCCAGCTTGCCTGAGTTCCAACGATCGGTAGTACCTACCAGATAACCGGTGATACGCTGCAGGCGATCGAGGTTATGACTGCCGCACTCCGGGCAAATCTCCTCACCTTCGATGGCATCCTCATGACCGCAATCCATACAACGGTTACGGTTGTGGTTGACCGAACCATAGCCCATGTTGAGCTGATCCATCAGATCCACTACCTTGCAGATGGTATCTGGGTTGTGAGTAGCATCGCCATCGAGCTCTACATAGAAGATATGGCCACCACGAGTCATGTCATGATATGGAGCCTCGACCTCAGCCTTATGGCGGATAGAGCACTTATAGTATACAGGCACGTGGTTAGAGTTGGTGTAGTAATCACGATCGGTAACACCTGGGATGATACCGAAGCGCTTACGGTCAATCTTGGTGAAGCGGCCAGACAGACCCTCAGCTGGAGTAGCGAGGATTGAGTAGTTGTGCTGGTAACGATCAGAGAACTCATCAGCCTTCTTCTTCATGAAGCCGATGATCTTCAAGCCCAACTTCTGAGCCTCATCGCTCTCACCATGATGCTTGCCGACGAGCGCCTTCAGAGCCTCAGCAAGGCCGATGAAACCGATGCCAAGTGTACCCTGATTGATGACAGGAGCGATGGTATCGTTTGGTTTGAGCTTATCTGCACCATTCCAGAGACAGCTCATTACGAGTGGGAACTGCTTAGCCAATGCGGTCTTCTGGAACTCATAGCGCTGGTGCAACTGCTTAGCGGTCAACTCACAGAGCTCGTTGAGACGAAGCATGAATACCTCGATACGCTTCTCTTGTGATGGTTCGCTCATGCTCTCGATAGCCAAAGCAACGATATTGATGGTCGAGAACGAGAGATTTCCACGGCCGATAGAAGTCTTCTTACCGAAACGGTTCTCAAAGACACGTGTACGGCAACCCATCGTAGCCACCTCATTCATATAACGCTCTGGATCGTCAGCACGCCACTCCTCATGATAGTTGAAAGTAGCATCGAGATTGAGGAAGTTAGGGAAGAAACGACGTGCAGAAACCTTGCATGCCAACTGATAGAGATCGTAGTTAGGATCCTCTGGCAGATAGTTGACGCCACGCTTCTTCTTCCAGATCTGGATTGGGAAGATAGCGGTAGAGTGATTACCTACACCTTCATAGGTGCTGTGGAGCAACTCGCGCATCACGCAACGGCCCTCAGCCGAAGTATCAGTACCGTAGTTGACAGAAGAGAACACTACCTGATTACCACCACGAGAGTGGATGGTATTCATATTATGGATGAAAGCCTCCATGGCCTGATGCACACGCGATACGGTGCTGTTGATAGCCTGCTGCTTGATACGCTCAATGCCAGTAAGGCCCACGAGCTCCTTCTTGATATAGTCCTTGACTGGAGCATCGAGCAACTCAGCAAAAGACTTCTCCTCATAAACCTCGAGCTTGCGTACCTCCTCCTGATAAGTCATACGCACGAATGGAGCGAAGTAGAAGTCGAGCGCAGGGATAGCCTGACCACCGTGCATCTCGTTCTGTGCAGTCTCCAAGCTGATACAAGCCTGTACCGAAGCGGTCTCGATGCGCTTTGCAGGACGGCTCTCAGCATGAGCAGCCTTCAAGCCATGCTGCAGGATGGTATTCAATGGGTGCTGTACGCAGGTGAGCGACTTGGTTGGATAATAATCCTTATCGTGAATGTGCAGATAGCCACGCTTTACAGCCTCCTTGACATCGTCGTCGAGCAAATAAGCGTCAACAAATGGCTTGGTACTCTCGCTGGCAAACTTCATCATCATACCGGCAGGAGTGTCGGCATTCATATTGGCATTCTCACGAGTGATATCATTGTTCTTAGCGCCGATGATGCTCTCAAAAATCTCGCGTGTCTTAGCACGGCGAGCAGTAGTACGAGAGTTACGATAAGAGATGTAGATACGAGCCACCTCCTTACGCTCAGATTCCATGAGCGCCTCTTCTACGCGGTCCTGGATGGCCTCCACGGTCATCAATGCATCGCCGTCCTTAGAGATCTTATCGGCAATGGTAGCAGCAAGGATAGCATCGATGCCCTTCTCCGAGGCCGACATGGCTTTGCGGATAGCATCTTCGATTTTGCTGAAGTTAAAGTCGACGGTACGTCCGTCGCGCTTGATTACTTTCTGGATCATTGGATTTATAATTTATATAGGTAATTTCTTATAATTTTTCGCAATCTAATGTATCAAAATTGCCAAATAGGACAGTTTTTTAGATTGCGGCTGCAAAATTACGGAAAAGATTTGAACAAAGCAAACAGATTTTTTCTATCTTTGCATCGATAAAAATCAATAATGTTATTCTGGCAAGGCCTAAGTTCGTAAAATATAGGCGAAAAAAGAACCAGAAAAAAGAGTAAAAAATACCTTAGAGTAGGACAATGACATTTCAGCAGCTGGAATATATCGTAGCAGTCGATGAGCATAGGCACTTTGTCAATGCTGCCACGGCGTGTGGCGTCACACAGTCGACGCTCAGCTCTACGATTGCCAAACTCGAACAGGAGGTCGACGTCATCATCTTTGACCGATCAAAGCATCCTATCGAGCCAACTACCCTGGGAAAGAAACTCATCTCACAGGCCCGCGTCATCCTCCACAACTCGAAGCAGTTGCGAGACATGGTGCAGAGTGAGAAGGACTCTGATCGTGGCAGCCTCTTCATCGGCATCATCCCATCGGTCTCTCCTTATTTATATCCTTATATGGCGCGACAGATGAAGGCGCTCTATCCGAACGTCACCACAACGGTCAATGAGGACTACGCTCCCGTCCTGATCGAGAAGCTTCAGCGCGCCGAGCTTGACATGGCACTCGTCTCAAACGTCGACATTCAGGACACCAACCTACTAGAGATTGAGCTTTACAACGAGCGATTCATGCTCTACGCCTCACAGGCCTCGCCTCTCTGGCAGCGTGAATGGGTACGACCAGAAGACCTCATGGGTAGCGATATGTGGTCCTTACGCGCCTTTCACGACCATTATCAGCAGCTCTCCAGCTACGTGCATCGAGAGAACTTTCACACCACGACGTTCGATCATGGCAGTCTCTCCACGCTCATCCAACTGGTCGACACCAATGGTGGCTGCACACTCATCCCAGAGCTCTTCCGCCTGGCGCTCACCCCTGAACAACAGCGCAATCTGCGCCCTATCCAGGGTCCTCGTTTCTTCCGCACCATCTCGCTGGTTATCCGTCGCGATTATATGCGTGAGCGTATGCTCAACATCATCGCCGACGTCGTCAAGCGTATCGTCCCAGCCGAGATGCTATCTACCCGCATCAGCAAATACAAGATTCAGTTATGATTAAACAGTTCTTTCAGGTCATTGGCCGATACATCCGTCCTTACAAGCAGCTTCTGGCCTGGTCAGTGATACTCAACTTCCTCAGCCAGTGGCTCAACATCTTCTCATTCGCAGCGCTGGTTCCTATCCTCCAGATCCTCTTCCAGATAGATCAGAAAGTCTATACTTTCCAACCTTGGGAGTGGCATGGCATTGACAACTTCAAAGACATAGCCATCAACAACGCGTATTATTACGTATCCAATCTCATAGCCTCTGAGGGAGCCTTCTATACGCTCATGCTCATGGGTATCATCCTCATCGTCATGACCGCCATCAAGACCGCAGCTTATTTTGCCTCTTCGGCCGTCATGATCCCCTTCCGCACCGGCATCGTCAAGGACATCCGTCTGGAGGTCTATGACAAGGTACTGCACCTCCCGCTCTCCTTCTTCAGCGAGGAGCGTAAGGGCGACATCACCGCTCGTATGAGTGCAGATATTCAGGTCGTTGAGACAGCGTTAACCTCCTCGGTCGATATGCTCATCAAGTCTCCTATTGCCATCTTTGTCTGCTTCTTCTCGATGTTCCTGCTCAGCTGGAAGCTCACCGTCTTCGTCATCCTCTTCATCCCTATTGCCGGATGGATCATGGGTAGCGTCTCGCGCAAGCTGAAGCGCAGTTCCAAGCTCGTGCAAGACCAGTGGGGAGAAATCATGACTGAGCTCGACGAGACTCTCGGTGGCCTTCGTGTCATCAAAGCCTTCCTGGCAGAAAGCAAAATGATGGAGCGCTTTACCAAGACCAACAATCTCTATCGCGGTTCGATGAACGCCATGGCCATCCGTCAGTCTTCGGCTCACCCAATGTCTGAGTTCATGGGTACCGTCCTCATCGTCGTCGTCCTCTGGTTCGGCGGCTGGCTCATTCTCGATGGCTCATCTACCATCGACGCTGCCATGTTCATCTATTATCTGGTCATCCTCTACAGCGTCATCAATCCGCTCAAGGAGTTTTCCAAAGCGTTCTACAACGTGCCTCAGGGCCTCGCCTCTATGGACCGTATCGATATGATTCTCAAGGCCGAGAACAACCTCACCGATCCTGAGAACCCAGAACCACTCTCTACGCTAGAGTCTGAGATTGAGTTCCATAATGTCAGCTTCCATTACCAGAACTCTGACACTCTGGTCCTCAAGCACATCAACCTCACCGTCCCTAAGGGCAAGACCATCGCCTTGGTCGGCCAATCCGGGTCTGGCAAGTCTACCTTGGTCGATCTCGTTCCACGTTATCATGACGTCTCAGACGGCCAGATTCTGGTCGATGGCAAGGATGTCCGCGCCGTCCGCATCAGCGATCTCCGCGCGCTCATCGGCAACGTCAATCAGGAGGCTATCCTCTTCAACGACACCATCTTCAATAACATCACCTTCGGCAAGCCTAATGCCACCATGGAGGAGGTCGAGGCTGCCGCTCGTATCGCCAACGCTCATGACTTCATCATGGAGACCGAACATGGCTATGACACCATGATCGGTGACCGCGGTGGCCGCCTGTCAGGAGGTCAGCGTCAGCGTCTTAGCATCGCTCGTGCCATCCTCAAGAATCCTCCGATCCTTATCCTCGACGAGGCTACCTCAGCGCTCGATACTGAGTCGGAGCGCCTCGTACAAGAAGCTCTCGAGCGCCTCATGAAGAGCCGCACCACCATCGCCATCGCACACCGTCTCAGCACCATCAAAAACGCTGATGAGATCTGCGTCATGCACGAAGGTGAGATCGTTGAGCGTGGCACTCACGAAGAGCTCATCGCCCTCGGCGGCTACTATAAGAAGCTCAACGACATGCAGTCGCTCTAACAGCAACAACCCTTCAGCATGGAAGCTATCAGCCTTCAGCAACTCAACCAGCAGGTAGCGAGCGTCATTCACGCGACGTTCGATGAACCCGTATGGATTACTGCCGAGCTCAGCGACGTCCGCGTTGCTAACAACGGTCATTGCTACATGCAACTGGTAGAGAAAGAACCAAAGCGTGGCACGTTGCTAGCTTTTGCCAACGCGCATATCTGGTCCAATCGTTGGTGGCTGATACGTGATAGTTTCCAGCAACAGACCGGTCAGGCCTTCCAGAGTGGACTCAAGGTGATGCTATTGGTCGAAGTCACCATGCACGAGGCCTATGGCTATAGCCTCAACATCCTCGACGTCGACCCTACCTATACCTTAGGCGAGATGGCGCGTCGCCGCATGGAGATCTTGGCGCAACTCAAGCAGGACGGTGTCATCGATATGAACCGAGAGCTTCCCTTCCCCGCTCTGCCACAGCGCATTGCCATCATCAGCGCTGAAGGAGCTGCCGGCTATGGAGATTTCTGTCATCAGCTGCATGACAACGAGTGGGGTCTCTGTTTCTACACCCATCTCTTCCCTGCCATCATGCAAGGCCAGCAGACCGAGACTTCGGTCATCAGCGCCTTGGAGCGTATTGCGCTCTATGAAGACCTGTTCGATGTCGTCGTCATCATCCGTGGCGGTGGCGCTACGGCCGATCTGGCTTCGTTCGACAGTTACGAACTGGCGCTCAACATTGCCAACTTCCCCCTCCCCGTGATCACCGGCATTGGCCATGACCGTGACCAGACAGTCCTCGACCATGTAGCACACACTTCAGTAAAGACCCCTACAGCCGCAGCCGCCTTGCTCATCGATACACTCTCGCAGCAAATGAGTACTTTGCAGCAGCTACAGGACGATATCATCGACAATACTCGCGGTCGTATCGAGAAAGAACAGTTGCGACTGCATCGTATGATCAACCTCGTCCGTGGCACACACATTGCTCTCGGACAGCAGATCAACCGCCTCACTCTCATAGGAGAACGTATCAAGCTCCTAAGCAATCAGCGCTTGCAGAATGACCAGCAGAAACTCTCATACATCGAGAGAACTATCCAGATGGCGCAACCCGACAATCTCCTGAAGCGGGGCTTCTCCATCACCCGTTACAACGGACACGCCGTCCGCTCTGTCTCTGAAGTACCCCCAGGGGCAGAACTCCAGATCCAGACGGCGGACGGCGTCATTACAGCTCGCGAAAACTCGTGAGCCGATTTATACGATATTAGAGGAACTCAACCTCACCGCTCTCCAGATCGAAGAGAGCAGCTACGATCTTGATCTCACCCTTCTCCTCCATCTCACGGAGGATCTCACTACCTTCACGTACAGCAGCTACCATGTTGATAGCGTTCTGACGAGCTACCTCGTTCTGGAAGTTGCCATCCTCAATATTAGTAGAGTCATTCTTCAACTCATTGATAGCTGGCTGAATCTTAGCCAACATGTCGGTCATGTTGCCTGCCTGTACGCCGGCACATGCTGAGTGGACAGCGCCACACTGCTTGTGACCCATGACTACGACTACCTTTGATCCAGAGTGCTCGCAAGCATACTCCATAGAGCCGAGTACGTCACCGCTCACTACGTTACCAGCCACGCGGGTTACGAAGATGTCACCTACGCCCTTGTCGAAGATGATTTCGACTGGGACACGAGCGTCGATACAAGAGAGGACAATTGCCAATGGGTGCTGACCATCCTGAGCCGACTCCTTGAGCTGGGCCACAGCGTCACGATTATGCTCATGATGCTGCACGAAGTCAGCGTTACCCTGCTGGAGCAGTGCGATGACCTGATCAGGAGAGAGTGGTTCTACGTCCTGAGCATGAAGTACGTGGGTTTCTGCAGGCTCCTGAGCCTCAGTTGCAACAGTAGGCTGCTGTGTGCAGCTTGCCATAATGCCAGCCATCAGAGCGATGGTGGCAAAGAAAAATTTCTTGTTCATTTTGGATTGATATATACCTTAATAATTTAACCTGAAATACGTCTTTTTGTATTTTTCCGCCCGCAAAGATAGCATATCTTCAAACAACGTGGTATAGCAATCCGTCAGTTTCCTAATAATATTTTCAGGTATAAGGTTTATTTGCTCGATACAATTGGCAAAAGAAGGTATAATCTCCAAATAATTACGTCGAAATTTTGTTTTTCGCTCTTTTTACCTTATCTTTGCAGCATTAATTCTTTTTTATCCAATGTTAGCCGAAATAACTTGGGGCGCTAAGCCTATTCTCTTTTCTGTTCCAGAAGATATTCCTTTTGTCGGAGGTTTCTCCCTCCGCTGGTATGCACTCATGTTTATCGTTGGCTTTGCCATCGGTGTCAAGATCATGGAGTGGGTCTATAAGCGCGAGGGGCTCGATCCTGAGCGTGTGTACTATCTCTTTATTGCCTGCTTCGTAGGTACGCTGATAGGTGCCCGACTCGGTCACTGTCTTTTCTACGATCCGGAGTACTATCTGGCCAATCCGCTTGAGATCTTTAAGACCTGGAAGGGTGGCCTTGCCAGTCACGGTGGCACGATAGGTGTGATCTCTGCCGTCATGTATTATGCCAGCAAGGATAAGCTCAACAAGCTCTGGCTCCTCGACCGTCTCTCTATTGCCGTGGCTCCTGTAGCTGCACTTATCCGCATGGGCAATCTCTTCAACCACGAGATTTACGGTCACGAGACCTCTCTCCCTTGGGGTACACGCTTCGTACAGAACATTCATGCCTGGGAGCGTGGTGCTGAGCCTATCTACTGCAATCCTTCGCACCCGACTCAGATCTACGAGGCGCTGTGCTATCTTCTTGTCTTCGTTGTCTGCTACTGCCTTTATAAATACACAGAGGCTGGCAAGCGCAACGGCGTGATCTTCGGAGCTTTCCTCATCGGCATTTTCGGCACACGTTTCTTCATCGAATTCCTCAAGAACGTGCAGGAGGCCTTCGAGGAGGATATGGTGCTCAATATGGGCCAGCTCCTCAGCATTCCATTCGTACTCATCGGTATCATCTTGATCTGGAAGGGTATGAAGAAGGACAAATAAAGACAATCAAATACCACACATAAAACAATCAATCATGAAAATTAAACCTATTCTTCCTGCCGCGCTCCTGGCACTCGCTGCCATAGCTCCGCAGAATCTTTCAGCAACCAAGCTCCTTGGAGTCAAGGTCGTCGACAAAGACTACCTGATGGTACATTTCCGTGACGGAGAGGTGCGCTATCGCGATGACGCGACCGGTCCGAGCGCCTACCTCGGCCACTCGTTCTCTCCTGGCGACGATACCCTCAAGGTCTTCGGTCCTCGCCTCGATGCAACCATTGCTACCCGTGCCAATGGCTGGACGATCTCTTCTGCTACCGACAAAG
Source organism: Bacteroidales bacterium (assembly GCA_045600445.1). GTDB lineage: Bacteria > Bacteroidota > Bacteroidia > Bacteroidales > UBA3663 > Liminaster. Next base: position 14,421 of record JAZRXZ010000067.1, read on the forward strand.
CTTTCGGCCAGCAGGTAGCCCAGGAGGCTTACCGCAAGTCGAAGCCAATGAACACAGACAATACGCTCACCAGCGAGCTCGATCACTGGATCTTCCTCCGCTTGCCACAATCCATGAAGCAGGGATGCACCTATCGCATCAGCCTGCCAGCCGGCATTGAGGCCGACGAGAAAGAAGCTGAGGTCAAGTTCGATATCTGGACCTCGCAGTCGGAGGCCGTCCACGTCAACATCCTTGGCTATCAGCCTACTGAGGCAGTCAAGGCCGCAGATCTCTACCTCTGGCTCGGCGAAGGCGGACAGCGCGACTATAAGACGTTCGAAGGCCGCAAGGTATATTTATATAATGTGAACACCGGCAAGAAGAAGGCCGTCGGCAAGGTCGGCTTCTGGAAGGAGACTTCGGCTTTCGAGCAGGAGGCCAACAAGAAGAATATGACCGGCTCGGACGTCTGGAACATCGACTTCCGCGAGAGCGCTCCTGGCCGCTACCGTCTCGTCGTAGAGGACGTCGGCTGCTCGATGGACTTTGACATCAACAACGACGTCTACTACCAGCCATTCCGCTACTCTGTCCGAGGTTACTACTATATGCGACTCGGCGAACCTATCGATCCGAAGGTCGTGCCAGCTCCACGTCAGCCACGCTTCATCCCTGAGGTCGATCCTGTCGGCTTCACAGTCTATAAGACCGACTTGCAGCCTTGGCATCCTGACTGGCGCAAGCTCCGTGGCGACGTGTGGGATGAGCCACACTTCAAGCCAGCGCTCCGTTCAGCCTTCTGGCAGCACCGACTCCCTGGCAATCCTGTCAACACCGAGGTCAAAGGAGGCCACTCTGACGCCTTCGACTGGGATCGTCACCTGGCTCATGTCAGCAACATCTACGACATGCTCCTGCCATTCATCCTGACCAACGGACGTATCTCTGATGACAACCTCACCATCCGCGAAAGTGGCAATGGCATCCCTGATATCATCGACGAGGCGCGCAATGAGGTGGACTTCTTCCTCTCAATCCGCGATGGCGAGGCTTACTCACAAGGCGTGACCAACCCATCGACCGAGTGGACTATCATGTTCCAGGCAGGTTGCACCACCATGGCAGCCTGGGCCAACGCAGCTAACTGTGCTATGACGGCCGAGGCGCTCCGCATCGCCGGTCAGGACTCTCTCTGTCAGTATTATACAGACGAGGCTATCAAGGCTTTCCGCTTCGCCTCACGTCAGGAGGACCAGCAGCTCGATGAACTGCAGGACGTGGGTAGCGCTCGTATGCGTGGCCGCGACTTCCGTCAGATGGCAGCTGCATTCCTCTATAATGTGACAGGTGACACTGAGTGGGAGAAAGTCATGGCAGAGGAGAGCAAGATCAAGAACGGCACCTCGATGATCTTCAACAAGGATCACAAGGACACTTACTACCAGATCTGGGCCACCGCAGCTTATCTGACTTGTCCTCGCGATCGTCACTATCCTGAGCTCTATCAGAATATGAAGGCCAGCGTCAACTGGCACGCTGACGAGAATAATGTCAAGTACACCACTCTCCGTCCATCACGTCGTGCAGCCAATGACCCACGCTGGCAGGTATCTGAGAACCTCCAGCTCGTCATGATGGCACATTACATCAGTAGCAATGACAAGGTTCGTCGCCAGCAGCTCGAGAAGGCTATGTACCTCGAAGCTGGCTGGGGTCTCGGCCGAAATCCATCGAACACCGTAGAGATGACTGGCCTTGGCGAGCGTCACATCACCGACTGCTACACCACAGGACGTAATGACGGCAGTCCTGAGTCTCATCCTGGCCAGACACCATTCAACGGCACCGAGACCTGGTCACCAGGCAATGGAGGTGACGCACGTATCCTCCTCGACCGCTGCTACCCAAGCTGGTATGACGGAGGCTGGCCACAGCAGGAGTCGTTCTTCAACCAGCGCTACTTCTGGGTCAATGGAGAGTTCACACCTCGTGAAACCATGCGCGGCAAGATGGCTCTCCTCGGCTATCTTTACGGAATTCGCAAATAAGAATCAATTGAAGCAATTCTTCATCCATTAAGGTATGTCACGGATTCGTGGCATACCTTCTTTCTTCTCGGCATCCTCTACACGGTACACTGTAGGACATGCCTTCATCTCGGCATCCTCCCCACTGTACAGTGTAGGAGATGCCAAGGCCGTGGAATCTAACACTAGGGACGTAGTGTTAGACTCATACACGCAATAAGGGATCGCACGAATTCGTGCGATCCCTTATTGCGTGATAAGACTTATTTCTCAAATTCTTTACTTCAAACCAATATACCCTACACCGAAACTCTTCTTTCGCAACAGCGCTTTGCAGCGGAACCAGACATCGACCAGGGGCATGTAGAGATCCATAAACAAAGGCCAGAAGATGAAAGGACGGAGACTAAGCGACTTAGCAGTCCCTGCATAAGTGAAAATCATAACGCCTGCACGAATGAGGAGCAATGCCATTGCTACGCCAAAAACTGTCCAAGCAGAAACCGCAGAGCTTTCGACCGTAAGAGCCATAAAGAGGGCGTATCCAGCTAAAGCTAGGCCTGGCAGGACGGTAAGATAGCGTGTGACAGCATCGAAGGTCTTCACAATGGCTGGAATAGGAGAATACATTCGTGAGGTGAAGGCTCGGTTGAGACGATCGATGCTCCAGTTGACGAAGAGAGGCGACGAATGATCGGTCACCAAGCTCTCTGGCTGACACTCCATGACAACGTTATTGCCACGCGCTACATCAGCCACGAAGAGATCATCCTCACCTGGCTGGATGTGCAGATGACGCTGGAAACCCTGACTGCGATTAGCATAGAACGTACTCTTGCGGAACGCCATATTCTGTCCCCAACCAGCGTATGGACGGATAGCCAACGAGATACCGAAGAGCGATACAAGACGCTGGAACAAATCATACTGACAGAAGCGCGAGAGGAAGCTGGAGCGACGCTCGTAGGCCACAGGGCCAATGACTACCTCGGTGGCTGGATTGGAGAAATGACGTACCAGCTGCTGCAGCCACTTGTTGCTAGCAGGCAAGCATTGCGCCTGAGTCATGACAATGATATCGTGATGCGAGCCTTTAGTAGCGAGGAGGACGGCCAGCTTGCGGTGGCTCATGCCTCGCACCTGCTCGGTAATGCGAGAATAGTTAAGATGCTCGTAGCGAGAGCACATCATCGAGAGGATGTCGATGGAGTCATCGAGCGAAGCATCATCCATGACGGTAACCTCAAAATTAGGATAATCCTGCTCAAGCAAAGTAGGGAGATTGCGCAAGAGAAGCTCTCCCTGATTATGCGCATAAACGAGGATGCTGACACCTGGCTGCGATGGCTGATCAGAGAAATAAGCGTTGGCAGCCATGACGCTCTGCTCCTTCTTCTGCGAGCGGATACGATGCCAGAGGCGCTGCCAGATAGAGAGATGAAGGATCACCTGAATGAGCCAGGCGACTATGAAAATGATGGCCAAAGACTGGAACCACCAAGGAAAAACGGACAAATTCATCAAAAATAGTTCTTTTTTACGGGCGCAAAGATACAAAAAAATGCGGAAACGACAAAATGTTTCCGCATTTTTTTATATCTTATTAAATGTATGCGTTTGTACGCAACTGCATTAGAATCGGCCTGGACCGCCACCCCAGCCGCCACGGCCAGGACCACCTCCTGGGAAACCTCCACCTGGGAAGCCAGGACCTTCCTCAGTATTGGTAGCACGCTTGCCATTTGCACGATAAGCAGTGATCTTATATGTGAAGGTGCAGAGGAAGTAGCGTGGCATGAAGTTGCGATAACTCTGAGAGATGCTATTGTCACCTACGCTACGAGAGAAGCCCTTGTTTGAACCCAAGATATCGAAGGCCTGCAACTTGATTTCAGCCTTGTTACCCTTGAGGAACTTCTTACCGATAGCAGCATTCCAGACAACCTGCTCAATAGCCTCTGGCTGTGCAGGACCGCCAAAGCGAGAGTAGTTGACTGCCTGATCGGTGGTGAAGCCATTCCAGAACGTCCAGTTCAAGCTGGCGTTGAGGTTGTGGTTGATGTAGTCACGATTCTGAGTATTGGCCTGAGTATCATCAATCCACTGGAAGCTTGGCATATACATGATGTTGAAGTTCAAGTCTGGAGAGATGTTACTGCTGATGTGCAAGCGTGGATTGAGGCTGAACGAACGGGTCTTTGACTCAACGCTGGTGATCAGGTAGTTGCCCTGGCTGTCCTTGTTGCCGAGGAAGTAAAGCTGGTTAGAAGGATTGATGCCATAGTTACCACCGACAGAGATGTTGACATTACTCATGATGAGGTCGAATGGGAAGCCGTAACCGAAGTTCATGAAGACTGACTTGTAGCCATCACGATTGACAGGACGGGTGAAGCTACCACCTGCAGCCAACGACAAGTTATCCATCACAGCCTTGTTATCGCTGGTGATGCCAAGCAGTTCTCGAGCCTCAGCATTGAGCTTAGCAAACTCCATTGGAGAAGTGGTACGGTTGACCAGCTGCTGGTTACTGATCTGATCCTGAGTAGCATTGAAACCACCGAAGATCATGAAATTTTGAGCGGTCTCAGTATTCGTATAAATCATGTTGAAGTTGATATTATGCGAAATACTCTGGTCGAGGTTCTTGTTACCCGTGCTATAGTTCAACGGATTGGTCGTGTTGACGCTCTCCTGAAGGTTGTTGATGCTTGGGTTGTTGCTGTTCGAACGGTAGTTGACGCGGAACTGAGTACCACCCTTGGTCGTATATTCAATACGGAGGTTAGGCAGGACACTGAAGTAACTCTTCGAAGTCTTGAACGAACGGTTGTTAGCATCGTTGGCACCAAGGAGGAAGTAATCCTGCTCACCATCAAGCTTAGAATTCTGGAAACGTGCAGTGGCATTGATACGCAACTTCTGATAGTTGTAGTTCAAGCCAAGCTCACCGCTGTTGCGGAGATTCTTCTGCGTGTAGGTGTTAGAGTTGTACTTATCATGCTCCAAGAAATTCATAAAGTCATGATCCTTATACATATCAATATTGGTCTCACGCTTCGAATAGTTGTAGTTGAGATCGTAACGGAGCGAGAGGTTGAGACCCTTGGCCAATGGTTCTGTCCACTGGAGGTTACCACCTACGTTATGATTGTTATTGTCGTTCTTATTCAACTGGTTATCATGCTGCTCAGCCAGACCCATGATGATATCCTTGATAGTAGTACTCTCTGAGTCGCTACCAGATGCTCCGGCATTGACGCTGGCACTGAAGGTACGTCCAGGCTTATTGAGGCGGTGACGCCAGAGCATGTTGGCACGAAGGTTCCAAGAGTCGCTCTCTGAAGTTCCGATGTTATTGTTGCGCGAGAGGACGCTGTCCCACATAGCCTGTGGCACGCCGTCGATGTTGACACGGTCGAGTGCATAGTTCCATGAGCGGCTCTCCGAAATGCTGTTGCCATCCGAGCTCTGGAAGTTGAGCGAAGGACGGATCATGATTTCATCCTTGCTGGTTGGCTTGAAGGTGATACGGCCACCGATACGATGGCTCATCGAGTGATTAAGCGAGCTCGATGCAGAGTAGCGTGAAGATGGAGAGATGATGGTGCCATTGTCCATTGTACGCTCAAAGTTATCAGTATAAGATGAGTCCGCAGAAACCGTACGTCCCTGATTGAAGAAGTAAGACATCTCCACGTTGACCTTACCCTGCTTGTACGAATCGCTGAAGTTGATGCCGAGGCCATTGGTACGAGCCACACCCTGTGCACCCCACTGACGGCCACCCATCATACCTCCCATCGAAGCCATATCGTCGTTAGAGAAGTTACGCTCGTTGACGTTGTTGCTCATACCCTGGAGGGTGATACGGCGATCACCGTTGAAGATATTGAGGTTGAAGCCAGTGTTCCAGTAGCCATTGTTCCAGTCGAAGTTATTGCCAAGGCCACCAAAGACCTTACCGAACACGCCATTGCGGCGGTATGCTTTGGTAATGAGGTCCATCGCCTTGACGGTCTCACCGTCATCGACACCGGTAAACTCTGCCTGATCGGACTTCTTATCAAAAATATTGACTGACTCGAGTACCTCAGCAGGGAGTGACTTCAACGCCATCTTGACGTCATTATCGAAGAACTCCTTGCCATCGACGAGAATCTTCTGCACGGTCTCACCCTGCGCCTTGACACCATCGCTCGACACCTCGATACCTGGCATCTTGCCTACGAGTTCCTCTGCTGAAGCGCCATCCTGAACCTTATATGCATCAGCGTTGTATGCCAAGGTATCACCCTTCTGCTTGATACGCTGACTATGACCGATGGTCTCGACCTCAGCAAGCATCTTAGGATCTTCCTTCATCTTGAAAGTTCCGAGCTTGCCACGACCTGGCATGATGTTTACATCCTTGTGAAGTTCCTTGTAACCGACATAGGTAAACTCGAGGGTATACCTACCCGGACGCTTCACCTCGAAGGAGAACTTACCATCTACATCGGAAATGCCGAAGGTTCCTGTACCACCATCGGAAGATACGACTTTCACTGCCACACCTACTAGAGGTTCTTCTGTCTTACTGTCTAATACAGTACCATTGGCGATGACTGACCAGCCATTACGTCCTGGCTGTGCCATCAGCATGGTCACGCCAAAACAAAGAAAAAAGAGGGCCATAACACACTTGCGACCCCAATTACAACTGCGACTCATTTTATTAATATATGCTTTGTATTTTCACACTTGGTCAAACCTCCTTATTTATCACTAAAAAGAGGGATAACGTGTATAAGACATGATGATCATCGAAAAGTTTAAATAAAAAAATACCGTTTCGTTGAACAGAAACGGTATTTCGTTGAAAGCAAGCGACATCTATTATGAGATATTTGATATTTTTCACTTGATATCTGACTCTTTTATCATCTCCACTGCGCGATCCATAATCTGGTAGAGCTCCTCGACGGTCTCTGCTCGCAGCATGGCAATACGAGTGTCCCGGAAGTTAGGAATCCCCTTGAAAATAGGTGTAGCTGCCAAGTGACGACGGATGTGCAGGATGCCACGATACTCATCGATACGCGCCACGCTCTCCTCCACCTGATGCTTGAGCGCTAAGATACACTCATCGAGCGGAATCGGAGGCAATGGCTCTCCTGTAGTAAGCAGATGCTTGATCTCACGGAAAATCCAAGGACGACCGAAGGTAGCACGACCTACCAGGATGCCATCGACTCCCGTCTCCTCGAAACGTTGCTTGGCAATCTCTGCACTCGTAACATCGCCATTGCCAATAATCGGAATGTGGATGCGAGGATTCTGTTTCACCTCACGAATCAGCGACCAGTCAGCTTCTCCGTTGTACATCTGCGAACGGGTACGCCCGTGGATAGCAAGTGCCTGAATACCACAATCCTGCAACTGTTCGGCCAGCGTCGTGATGATCTTGTTCTGACAGTCCCAGCCGAGGCGTGTCTTGACGGTAACCGGAAGCTTCACTGCATCGACTACCGCCTTGGTGATTTCGAGCATCAGCGGTATATTCTGCAACATGCCTGCACCAGCGCCTTTGCACGCCACACGCTTCACCGGACAGCCAAAATTGATGTCGATGATATCCGGCTTGGCCTGCTCTACGATCTTTGCAGCCTCGACCATCGAAGGCACATCACGACCATAGATCTGGATGACGACAGGGCGCTCCTCCTCGAGGACCTTAAGTTTCTGCATCGTCTTGTCAATACTGCGAATCAGCGCGTCTGCACTCACAAATTCGCTATAGACCATGTCGGCGCCAAAGTGACGACACTGCAGGCGGAAACCTACGTCTGTGACGTCCTCCATAGGTGCCAGCATCACGGCCTGATCTGGCAAAACGACTTCTCCTATCTTCATACCTTATATAAATATTATCTCTTTTTTTGACACTTTGATAGTGCAAAGATAACTATTTTTGTGTAATTGCACACAATTAATGCGCGAATTAATTGGAAAATTACCCATTATTGATTAACTTTGCAACGTTTTTTGATGTGTGTAGGCAACAAACAACCGACTTTGAATCTACAATTACAATTCAATAATTAATTTTTCAACAATCAATTCTTATGTGGTTAACATCTTCCTCTATCGGTCGTAAGGTGGTAATGAGTGTCTCTGGCGCTGCGCTGGTACTCTTCCTCACCTTCCACATGCTGATGAACCTCGTCTATGTCTATGACGTCATGGTAGGTACTACTGATGGCAATCATTACTACGACAAGGTTTGTGAGTTCCTGGGCACCAACTGGTATGCGCTCATCGCTACTGCTGGTTTGGCATTGCTCGTAGTCATTCACTTCGTTATGGCATTCATCCTTACTGCACAGAACCGCAAGGCTCGTGGTGCAGAGCGTTATGCTATCAGCGGCAAGCAGCCTATCCACTGGGCTTCTAAGAACATGCTCGTTCTTGGTATCATCATCATCCTCGGTATGCTCCTCCACTTGAAGGACTTCTGGTACAACATGATGTTTGCTGAGCTCGCAGGTGTTGAGGGTCTCGCTGCTGCGCCTACTCAGGGCTTCAACTGGATCAACCTCGTATTCGCTTGCCCTGTAACCGTATGCATCTACGCTGTATGGTTTGCAGCTCTCTGGTATCACCTTACCCACGGCATCTGGTCTTCAATGCAGACCCTTGGCTGGAATGGTAAGATCTGGGACAATCGCTGGAACTTGATCAGCTACATCTGGGCAACCGTCATCATCTGCGGTTTCGTCTGTGTAGTTATCGCTGCTATCATCAACAACGGTGGTTTTACTGGCTGCTAATTTGTAATTAGTAATTTGTAACTTGTAATTTCGAAAGAATTATGGCTGAAAATATTCTTGCTCCTGAGCTCAGTAAGATCCCTGAGGGTGAATTGGCTGAGAAGTGGACTAACTATAAGGCTCACCAGAAATTGGTGAATCCAGCAAACAAGCGTAAGCTCGACGTAATCATCGTAGGT
>JAZRXZ010000068.1:0-3691 GCA_045600445.1 Bacteroidales bacterium
TGAACTTTCTTTTTTAATAGCGAAAAACGCTTATGCAACAATAGACTTAACTAACACTTCGGTAAAGTGCTGACGAGCACCGGTGAGCTTATCGAAGCCCTTACGACGCTTCTTGTGGAACACCTTAATCTTCTTACCGCGAAGCTCAACCTGTGAAACTTCGAGAACTACCTTTGCACCCTCAACTACTGGGGTACCTACGGTGATAGCACCGTCGTTGTTGACGAGGAGCACCTTCTCAATGGTGATCTCCTGACCAACCTCAGCGCCTGCGATGTTCAAAACGCAGATCTTCTGATCTGGCTCAACAGTGAACTGCTGGCCCTGAATCTCAACAATTGCGTACATTGTTATATATAAAAACTTAAAGTTTCTCCGCAAGGCGAATACCTCAAAATCGGGTATTACTTGTATTGCCTACCTCGGAATCAGCGTGCAAAGATAATGATTATATCATTCTTTCGCACTTTTATCAATCATTTTTTCTTCAAAAATACTTATTTTCGCTCAAAATCACCGAATTTGCTATCCGAAGGTGATTATTTAGAGGTCCTTTTTAGGATAAAGAGCCTCCCACCAAGTCGGATCATCCTGTAGCCACTTAGCAAACCAAGCCATGGTAGCATTGTGCCAAGCGATGCGCTTGTCGTAGTCAAGGATGTGGTGCTGCTGGTTGGTGACGCTTACCAATGCTGTCTCACGGCCAAGGAGTTTCAAGGCGGTGAACATCTGCAGAGAGTTGTTATATGGCACGTTGTTGTCGGTCACACCATGCAGGAAGAGCAATGGAGTATGGATCTTATCGACACGATAAAGCGGAGACTGATCGACGTAGAGATCCTTGCGTGTCCAAGGATAGCTGTCGGACATCGAGATCTGACTATAGGTATATCCCCAGTCGCCAAGTCCCCAATAATTTGAGTGGTCACTGATACCAGCATGACTGATAGCACAGGCAAAGATATCGGTCACCGTCTGCAGATACATGGTCATAAAGCCGCCATACGAAGCTCCGATACAGCCAATCTTCTTATCATTAACGTAGCTGTTCTGTCGGCAGAATTCTTTAACCGCTTCGATGATATCACGAGCAGGATCGACACCTGCAGTATTGACGTGACGCGAACCCCACTCCTGACCAAAACCTGAAGCTCCACTTGGCTCGACTATCAAGGCTACATAACCAAGCGCTGCCCACGAGTTCTGAGGATAGTTGCTCTCGAAGGTACGACTGGTTGGCGAGCAACCACCATAATAGTTGACGATCATCGGATACTGCGCAGCCTTAGCTTTCTCTGCATCGAAACCTACAGGCAGATAGAAGCGGCAATAGACCGTATCGCCTATGCTATTGATAAATGACCACGGCTTGCATTCACCAAGTTCAATACCTGCAATGTTCGTAGCACTGAGATCCTCAATCAAGGTGATTGCCTGCTTCTTGGTACCGATGAGCTTGGTGTCCATGCTGTAGAGACGGTTGCTATTCAGAGCACTCACGCCATAGAATGCCAGCACAGGAGCCGTCTTAGCCAGCGAGAAGCTATTGACCAAATCCTCAGGAACAGGCAGATGCTGGATCTTTCCATTCTCTGGATTCATGCGATAGAGGCAGATGCTGTCGCGATGTTCTGCGGTGAAATACAACTGTCCGTCATATTCACTCCACTCCACACTCTGCACGGATGGATTGAAGAGGCGCGTCATTGGCTTTACCTCCTTACTGTTCATATCCATCAGGTAAAGCTGCACGTCATAACCATTAGGGATCTTATCTTCTGGCAGAGTACAACCAATACGACCGAATGACTCAGCACTACCTGTAAAGGCCAGATACTTACCATCAGGAGACAAGCCTGCAGCGCGGGCGAAGCCCTCATGCTGCACCAGCGTATCCATCTTGAGCGTCTCCAGATCCATCAGATAGACATCAGAGAAGTCTGTTGGACGCATCGCCGTGATTTCGTCTGTTGACTTACTCAAGATCACCTTCTTGCCATCTGGAGTAATGTCAACAGCATAGACATTACTATGACCAAAAGTCAGAGGCTGGAGAGCTCCAGTCTTAAGATCATATTTTGCCAACGAGGTACGATCACGCCAACCTGGCTGACGATCCTCAGGATGGATCATCTCATAGACATCCGGATTCAATTCCTTAGGACCTTTCTCACGAATGGAGAAGATCAGGAAATCTTCTGTTGGAGCAATCTGGAAATAGCCTTGTGGCAATCCTGTGGCCAACACCTTCTCCTCACCCGTGGCAGGATTGACGGTTACGAACTCTGTTCCCTTGAGTCCTTTGCGTGTATAATAATAAAGGTTACTCTTAGGCATCCAGGCCGCATCAGATCGTTCGCTGATTACACGGCCCGTCTGGCGCTCGATGATCTTCGAATTAAATTTATCGCCACCAGCAGCACGCTGCTGATAAGTCAGCTTCAGATACTTGCCATCAGGAGACAGATCTGCCTGACGGAACAGACGGCTGTCGAGCTGAGTGCGGACGGTATAGAGGCCCTTACCTTCGAGTGATGGAGCCACCTCGTAAGCGGTCTTTGTGTCGATGCTCATCTTGAGGCTATCGGTCTTGCCTTCCTCCGAAAGATATTTTACGACAATGTGGTGCAGATCTGGTTCGAGCTTGATCTCACCAGCGTGAGCAGACTTACCGTCGATATAGAGTTCATAGTTCTTAGGAGCCTTCTCCAACTTGAGCTGACCTTTGAGATACCTGCGATTGATGAGGTCGAAGCCGACCATGTGCAGCGCGTACTTACTGCCCGCAGGAGATCCTGGGAGTGCGACGTCGCTTCTCACCTCTCCCATCTGTACAGCGTTCAGATTGAGAGCTGACTTCAGAAGTGAGGTAGCTGCGTAAGCCTTGCCATTGACATCGGTCGTGTCGACCATCACAGGTGCCTGCATAGCATAAGGTCCTGCATAGAGATATTTCTCTACCGACTGGCTTTCTGCCAGTGATGGCAGCACTGTCATAAGAGACAAGGCTGCCATCATTGATAAATGTTTCTTCATTATTATATATAATGTGTATCGAAGAATCGATTAGTCTTTCAAATTAAGCGCGATCTGGAGCTCGTCGAGCTGTGCATCGTCAATCGCACAAGGAGCATCCATCATCACGTCGCGACCTGCATTGTTCTTAGGGAATGCGATGACGTCGCGAATAGAGTCGAGCTCTGCGAACATCGAAACGACACGGTCGAGACCGAAAGCAAGACCAGCGTGAGGAGGTGCACCATACTTGAATGCATTGATCAGGCAACCGAACTGAGCCATAGCCTTCTCCTCGGTGAAGCCAAGGAGTTTGAACATCTTAGCCTGAAGTTCTGAGTCGTGGATACGAACAGAACCACCGCCGAGCTCAACGCCATTCATAACACAGTCGTAAGCCCATGAGCGAACCTTACCCTGATCGGTATCGAGCAATGGGATATCCTCAGGATTTGGCATGGTGAATGGATGGTGAGTAGCATAGAAGCGCTGTGTCTCCTCATCCCACTCGAAGAGAGGGAAGTCGATGACCCAAAGTGGCACGAACTTAGAAGGATCGCGGAAGCCAAGCTGCTCACCCATCTCAAGACGGAGTGCACAGAGCTGCTTCTGAGTCTTGCGCATCTCACCGCAGAGGATGAGCATGAGGTCGCCATTCTCAGCCTCGAACTTATTG
>JAZRXZ010000069.1:0-1387 GCA_045600445.1 Bacteroidales bacterium
TATCACCATCCAGAGATAAACAATCGCAGCCGAGACAAGGAGAACCTGCTGGTCAACCGTATTGCTCAATATGCAAAGTATCATCCGATGACCAGAGCTGCAAGAGTCAAGCATGAGTGCAACCTCTCCAAGCTCAAGCGCTTCGAACTCTATATGAAGACCGCCCGAAAGCGTCGTGGCTATGCGCTCAATGTCGATACCATGACGGCAGATGATCTCCGCGAGCTACAGGACTATATACTTCATGAGCATGAGTATGTCGAGACCTATCCTGAGATCTTCAAGGACTTGAAGTCAAACTGCCTTCCTCGGCCTCGTTCAGAGAATACACTCAATACCATCTTCCGACGCTTGCGAACCGTCATCAACTGGTGCATCAAGAACAAGTACACCCTCAATAACCCTTTTGGCAGCTTTGAGACACCAAAGGATCTCTATGGACCTCCCTTCTATCTCAATCTGGAGGAACGAGACAAGGTGTATAATGCAGACCTGTCGAAATGCAGCAAGAAGATGCAGGTCTATCGGGACATCTTCATCTTCCAATGTCTGATAGGATGCCGTGTCGGAGACCTGGTACTTATGACCAAAGATAATGTGGTCAATGGTGCCATTGAGTATATCGCAGAGAAGACCAAGATACATAACGCCCGAACCATCCGCGTACCGTTGAACGAAAAGGCAAAGACTATCCTTGCCAAGTACGAGGATGTGCCGAACGTGCTGCTTCCTTCGTTCAAGCCTGACGAATATAACCGCTATCTGACCAAGATACTGAAGCATGTAGGTATTGACCGTAAGGTTCCCGTGCTCAATCTGATGACGCGTGAAACGGAGTTGAAACCGTTAAGCGAGGTCGCAACCAGCCACACGGCACGCAAGACCTTCATCGGCAACCTCTATAAGAAGGTGAAGGATCCAAGCCTTGTTGCATCACTCTCTGGTCACACTGATGGTAGCCGTGCCTTTGCTCGCTATCGTGAGATCGACATGGATATGAAGCGCGAGTTGGTGGAGATGATAGATTAACAAGGCATGTAAATTATCGGCAATATTACTCAAAATTGCCGATAGTTTACATCGTTATGTACAGAAGCTCTTTTGAATGAAAAACACTTAAAATATAAAATCTATTCCCTATAAATGCTATTCTTTGTTAAATATTGTGATTAGATTTGCTATTTTCTACTAAACTATTTCCATATTTCAATAATTTTCCTTACTTTTGCAGCAGAAATCTAAACACCTAAAGATATGATCGAGGAAATCTCCTTCAAGAACATATTGTCCTTCAAGAACGAAGTGACACTGAGTTTCGAGGCATTGCCAGATGATGATCTGGAGAATGCTCATGTTAAGGTCATGCCAAACGGAACACGTCTGCTCC
>JAZRXZ010000070.1:0-1238 GCA_045600445.1 Bacteroidales bacterium
AGACAAGGCAAGGCTGCACGTAAGGGTAGAGAAGGAAGCCATCTGCAAGCCCAGGGATTCCAAACCGACGGATGCGCACACCGAGATACGCGAGGCGCACGGCACGCAGAACTGCCTCCCTGGCTGCAAGGCAGGAAACAGTCTCATGGCAAGCATCGTGACAGACAAGTTCTGCGACCATCTTCCCGAATACCGCCAGGCAAAGAGGTATGAAGCGATGGGCATCCACATGCCCACATCAAGCATAAACCACTGGCTGCACATGCTCGCCGGCAAACTCAAGCCGATATACAACCTCCAGGCAGAGCTGGTATTCTCATCAAAGTATCAGCATCTGGACGAAAGCACCATGAGAGTCAACGACCAGAAGCATAAGACCAGGAAAGGATATATATGGGATGATGTTGACGGCATGGGAATATACGGACTTGTATTCTTCTACGACAAAGGCTCACGCGGAGAAAAGGTCATAAGCCCAAAGATCCTTGAGCGCAAGGCCGGCATACACACCGATGGTTACGTTGTTTACCGGAACATAGAGAAGAAACAGCTCGAAAACCTGAAAGTCCTCTACTGTATGGCTCACGCCAGACGTAAGTTTGAGGCGATAAAGGAAGTGCCAGAGGCAGCGAAGATTCTTTATTACATATCTGTACTTTACGAATTGGAGGCAAACCTCAAGTTCCAGAACGCATCTGTCGATGAAATATACCGGCAGAGGCAGGAAAAGGCCGTGCCCATACTTGACCTCATAAAGAAACTTCTTGACGCATACGTGACAGTGGACACGCCATCAGGATCTCTGACCGCTGCGTGCAACTATGCCATTGAGAGGTGGGATGGACTGTGCAGATACTGCGAGCAGGGATACTATGACATAGACAACAATGCCGTGGAGCGCAGCATACGTCCGTTGACGCTCGGAAGGAAGAACTGGCTGTTCGTTGACAGTGACGAGTCTGCTGAGGACACTGCCGTATATATGACATTTGTCGGCTCATGCAATCTGCTGGGCATAGCACCTTATGTCTATTTCAACACCATATTGCCAAGATTGCACGATGATATGACAACGGAAGAGTGCGAAAGCCTGCTGCCATACAGAATAGCAGAAGAACTAAAGAAATAGGCATTTACGATACACATAAACAACTATACGGAGCGGCATCATAGAATCAGAAAATGAAACTATGATGCCGCAAGTTTTTTACCGTCAACGGTTCATGTGGGATGGTTAC
>JAZRXZ010000071.1:0-1865 GCA_045600445.1 Bacteroidales bacterium
GTGTGTGTCGGGCATGACACTAACCTAGCTGGTTCAACCCCAGCCGCAGGTATTTACCGCCAAGCGAAGCGAACGGCAAGTCGTTGTCAGTAATGTCAAGGATGAAGGAAGCCATGTAGCGAGACTCTTGAGCCTACGGACAGAAACTTGGTATAAGGCTAAATGGGAAAGGATAAGACTGCACAACAAGTCGAAGTCCGAATGGTAAACGTACCCCCCAAGACAGTAAACCAAGAGGTTGTGGAGTCAGAAGGTTAGTGCCTTACCCCGAGAGGCCCATCCAGCGTGGTAACACGTGCGATAAGAAGCTCATGGGTGGGAGTCAGCTGAGCCCATAGTAGGTGACTCACCAATCACCGAAGGGGTTAATGTATATATAGTGCAAATCGCTGTAAGCAATGCGATGGCAGTCCGAATGCGAGGTAGAGCAAGCGTGGGAGAATCGTAATCTTCCTATGCTGGAAGTAGCTGGGGCAATCCATCGTAAATTTACAAGCAGAACGAAGAGCAGCAAATGGAATTAATTGACGAGATTGTAGAAGCAAGAAACTTCTGGGAAGCCTGGATGTCAGTCAAGCGCAACCATGGTGCAGCCGGTGTCGACAAGATGCCGACCGAAGAGCTTGACGTGTACCTCCCGAAACACATGGATGAGATAACAGCATCCATACGTGAGAAGAGATACAAGCCATCCCCCGTAAGACGTGTCTATATCCCCAAGTCCAACGGCAAGAAGAGACCGTTGGGCATCCCTACCGTCATAGACCGCGTCGTGCAGCAAGCAGCAGCACAAGTGCTGAGCAAGGTGTACGAGCCAGTCTTCAGTGACCACAGTTACGGATTCCGTCCCAAGCGCAGCTGCCACATGGCAATACGCAAGGCACTGGAATACATGAACGAGGGATATGAATGGGTAGTTGACTTCGATATAGAGAAGTACTTCGACACGGTCAATCACGACAAATTGATTTCAATCCTGAGAGAGCAGGTCAATGACTCTGCCACTCTCCACCTAATCCGCTCCTTCCTAAAGGCAGGTGTGATGGAAGATGGACTGGAACATGCAACCGAAGAGGGAGTCCCCCAAGGCGGTTGCATATCCCCAATCCTCTCCAACATCTACCTTGACAAACTCGACAAAGAACTAGAAAGCCGAGGCTTACGTTTCGTACGCTATGCCGATGACTTCGACATCTTTGTCAAGAGCGAGAAAGCAGCGGACAGAGTAATGGCTTCGGTAAGCAGCTGGCTGGAGAGGAAACTGCGCCTCAAAGTCAGCGCAACCAAGACCAAAGTAGTAAGACCAACGAAAAGCACTTTTCTAGGCTTTACATTTTGGAAAGGTACCAAAGGCTGGGAATGCAAACCGACGGACAAGGCAAAGAAGAAACTGGAGACAAAGGTAAGACAACTGCTTCTGCGCAAGAAAGCCGTAGCCAAACCAATGTCCTACCTCTTCACCAAACTGAACCAAATCATCAGAGGATGGGTAAACTACTACCACATAGGCAGCATGAGCACCTACCTCAGAGACAAGTTCAGTCCTTGGATGCGTCACAAGGTAAGGGTAGTGATAGTAAAGCAATGGAAGAAATGTGGTACAATCTACAAGAATCTATTGACACTAAAGAGAATCCTCAAGAGCAACCTTGATGATACAGCAATCTACCAAGCCGCAATGACAAGGTTAGGATGGTATCGCCAGTGCGGTCAATCCGTCTTCAACTACCTCCTCTGCCCCAAAGTGCTAGCCATGCCGAAGGTGAACAGGACTGATAAAGCAAAGAGCCGACCTGGCTTGGTCGACCCTTACGCTTTATATCAGAGTTTGCGAACTCCTATATGTATGTAGCGCCGTATACGAG
>JAZRXZ010000072.1:0-60221 GCA_045600445.1 Bacteroidales bacterium
TGCGTAGCCATCTTATGACGCTTGTGCTTCTTACCGTTTGGCATACCTTAATTATATTAATAGTTTAACAATATATTGTTCTGTGTAAATAGCGTTGGACAGGAATTAATCCTCCTCCTCAGTTACGAGCTCACCGCTAACCTCACCCATGAAGCTCTTAGCAGGCTTGAATGCTGGGATGTTGTGTGCTGGGATGATGATTGCCTTATCCTTGCTGATGTTACGTGCGGTCTTAGTAGCGCGCTCCTTGATGATGAAGCTGCCGAAGCCACGGAGATAAACTGGCTCGCCCTCGATAAGAGACTCCTTGATGGTGCCCATGAGCTGCTCTACTACGGTCAAAACCTCTTCCTTATCAAGACCGGTCTTCTTAGCGATCTTGGTTACGATTTCTGCTTTTGTCATTTTTATGATTCTTTGATGTATTTTTTTAATTTTGGCATGCAAAGATAGTGCTAATTTTTGAATTTCCAAATAGCTACAACCTTTTTTTTGAAAAAAATACTATCTTTGCACCCGAAAAACTTGTAATTGACAACTAAAATATAAGAAAATGAACGATATAAGTGCCAAAATAGGGTGTTGGTACAACGAAAATAAGCGCGATCTGCCTTGGCGCCATACCCAGGATGCCTATCGTATCTGGCTGTCGGAGATTATTTTGCAGCAGACACGCGTGGCACAGGGCTTAGAATACTACCAGCGATTCGTGGAGCGCTTCCCGACGGTGAGAGACTTGGCGGAGGCGTCGCAGGACGAGGTACTGAAGCTCTGGCAGGGGTTGGGGTACTATAGCAGGGCTCGCAACTTACATGCGGCGGCGCAGCAGGTGTGTGGCCTTTTTCCAACTAAATATGTAGATCTTATCAAGCTCAAAGGCGTGGGGCCTTATACCGCGGCAGCCATTGCGAGCTTCTCGTCGGATGAGAAGGTGGCGGTGGTGGATGGGAATGTATATCGTGTCCTATCCCGTCTCTTTGATATTGACACACCTATTGACTCTACACAAGGCCAGAAGGATTTTCTGGCTTTGGCCACACAGTTGCTTCCTGACAAGCATCCTGGTCACCATAATCAGGCGATGATGGAACTGGGTGCTCTCTGCTGCACGCCTACCTCTCCGCAGTGTGAGTCGTGTCCTGTGGCTGATCATTGCATGGCTTTGGCGAATCATACCATTGGCCAGCGTCCTGTCAAGGCTGGCAAGGTGAAGGTGCGAGAGCGCCAGCTGCACTACCTTATTTATATATATAAGGATATGCTGTGGGTACACCAGCGAGGTGAGGGGGATATCTGGACGGGGCTGTGGGAATACGTTTTGAGTGAGGAATTAGGAGTGAGGAGTGAGGAGTGTACACCCCTCGCTAAAAATGACGTAGAGGGTAGTAATCACTCCTCACTCCTCCCTCCTAACTCCTCACTATTGAAAACTGCACCGCAGTTTTCAATCAAGCACCAGCTCACTCACCAAACCCTCTACGCTGACTTCCAGGTCATTCCCGTGAAGACAGAAAAAGAGGCTGCAGCCTTGGATGAAAAGCTACAGCCTATGGGATATAAGCGTGTGACGTGGATGGAGTGGCAAGAACTGGCCGTACCCCGACTCATTGACGAGGCTAACCGACGGATAGCTGAAGCGTGGTTTTGAAACGGTTGCCATCCTGATGAGCCGTGAAGCTATGCTTACCTGCATAGAGGAGGCTCAGACGGCGCTGTAGGACGGTGAGTCCTACTCCACTGTGCGACTTAGTGGCTTCGCCTTGGGCTGCCAGCTGCTCCTCAGTCTTGATGTTATTATCGGTCGTGAAGATAAGCTGATCGTCATTGAGCACCAACTTGATATGGATGGCGTTGCTGGCGTCAATCTGGCCAACGTGCTTGAAGCAGTTCTCGATGAGTGGGATGAGCAGCAATGGGGCAATTCGGGTGTGCATGGGAGCATTGATCTCCGTCTCAAAGATAAGACAGTCCTCGCGGGAAGTGCGTAGGCGCTGGAGCTCGACAAGCTGCTGCATGGCCTTGAGTTCTTCCTCGATGGTGACTCGTTCCTGACGGCTACTATAAGTCATATATCGCATCAAGCTCGAAAGGCTTGTCACTGCAGCAGAGGCGCGCTCCTGATCCAACCAGATGAGCGCGTCTATGTTGTTTAGGGTGTTATAGAGGAAGTGTGGATTGAGCTGCGCTTTGAGCAACTGATTCTCTGTCTGTGCATTGCGCAGACGTATCTCCTGCAGGTTAACGCTTCGGACAATGCTCATGAGTGCGCTGACCGTGAGGAAGATATCGCCGACATAGAAGAGAATGTCGAGGCTGTGCAGCAAGTCCTGGATATAGTCAGCCAAGAGGTCGTGCATCCAGTAATAGACAACGCCAAGCACCAGGCCTGCCATGACGACTGACCAGCAGCGCAGGTAGAGCCACAAGAGATTGCGCACACCGTACTGGCGCATGAGACTGTCCTCATCGATACTGCGGTACTGCACCCATACATTGACCACTCCCACCACGGTGAGCAGGACCGTGACCATCAGCATGGGCAAAAGCAGGAACAGCCACAACGGATCGGTATAATTGACCACACGCTGCACCAGCATGGTGGTAACTATACCGCCGATTCCCAAATAGAGCATGGGGAGGATGAAGTAGCGGAGCTTATGCATTGTTATCTTTCTTAACTCTTAATAGAATTACCAAAGAAAGGAAAAAGATTTCTGCGAGCAAAGCCTCTATCCACGAAGGGTAGAAATAGAGATGGCCTCCGAGGAGAAGTCGCTCGAGATTGCCTATACCGTCGGCCATCAGTTCCATCCATGAGCGGAGTGCTTCGACTATCAAGGATAACCATGAGAATGACGGGAAGCAGAGACAGAGCAGGAGGAGCGTGACGAAGAGGGGCATCAGAGGTACGACCAGCAAGCCTTGCAGCCAACCGAAGAAAGGTACCTGATGAAAGTAAAATGCCACGACGGGGATGGTCAGGACTTGTGCGGCTATGGACAAGAGAATGGTGCGAAAGCTCCAGTGCAGGCTTGTGTCATTGAGCCACGGTTGAAACAAGAGGATACCTCCTACCGCCAAGAAACTCAGCTGAAAACCGACATTGGTGATGAGCCACGGATCCCAAGCCAAGAGCAATAAAGCCGCGAAGAGCAGACAACGTGCTGCTGACGTGGGACGATGAAACATCCAGCCAAGCAGGCAGAGACTGAGCATCAGCGTGGCTCGCATCGCACTCGGTGGAGCACCTATGAGCCAGACATAAACGCATGTCAAGAGAATGACAAAGATGCGCTTCGTATCTCCTATGATATATGCTATCTTCGGGCTTCCGACTCGACACCTTAACTGAGGCAATGACGTCAGATAAAGCACCAGCCACTCCAAAGGCTTGAGCAACAGCCACACAAGCGACATGATAATGCCAACATGCAAACCCGAGACAGCCAACAGATGACTCATGCCCGCGGTGCGGAAACTCTGCATGACCTCTGGTGAGATCTGAGATTTATCGCCGAGTAGGATTCCCTTTGCTAATGCTAAGGTCTCTGGTGAGAGTACTGACGCCTCTTGCGAAAGGCTTATCGACTCCTGAAAGAATTCTACTGGGTAATCCATCCGCCAAAGTGGCCAGAAGCATCGTAGAAAGTCTCAGCCTCCTTGACCATGGTGGCAACGCCATCGGTCACGTCAAGGGTTGTGAGACAGCAGTTGGTGTAGCGTGTGCGCCAGAAGTCCTTGACTTCTTTCAAGCCGAAAGCGCAGACAAGGCCACGGATCAACGCGCCATGAGCCACGATGAGCACATTCTGCACGCCTTCATTCTCCAATGGCAGCAGATCCGACTCGATGAAAGCTCGGCCACGTCCTACGAGTTGGTCAAAGGATTCTCCACCTTCGGCTGGTACATAGTTCTCTGGATGATGTAGCAGGTTATACATCGGATGGTTCGGATCATTACCTGCCTCATCGATGTTAAGACCTTCGCACACACCGAAACTGAACTCCTTGATACGTTCATCATAGCGGATCATCTCAAGTTCAGGACGACCTTCGAGGACGATACGAGCGGTCTCTGCTGCACGACACAGCGGACTGCTATAGACGCGGTCATACTTCACAATCGGCCACTTGTCTCGTGTCACGACAGCCAGTTCACGTCCATAGTCATTGAGCGGGATGTCAATCTGTCCCTGGAAGCGATGAGCCTTATTCCAGTCGGTTTCGCCGTGGCGTAATAGATAAATCTTCATAATCGAAACAGTTGATTATTTTACACCGAAACGCTCCTTGATGACATTCGCAGCCTTCTCGAGCTGCACGCCACGGCTACCCTTCACGAGGATGGTACCACCAAGGTTACGGATCACGTCCTCATCGTCAATCAGGTCCTGCACACTCTCGTAGCAGCGTACATTCATGCCATTCTGAGACGCATAGAGCAGACCTTTGCTCTGGAACGCCTTGCAGAACTCCTCTCCTACCAGCACCGTCATATCGAGCTTGATGCCTGAGGTGAAGAGGAAGTCGAGGATCTCCTCATGCTCCTTCTGCGACTCAGCGCCGAGCTCGCGCATGTCACCGAGGATGACGCTCTTGTGTGGAGCCTCGTTGAGTTTGAAGCTGGTCAATGCAGCATTCATCGAAGTGGCGTTGGCATTGTAAGCATCCATAATGAGCTGATTGCCATGACCGAGCTCCACAAGCTGGCTGCGCATATTCTGTGGCTCATAGCCTTCGATAGCCGTCTTGACCTGCTCCAGACTTACCTCGAAGTAACGGCCGACGGTAGCTGCAGCCTGGCAGTTGATGGCGTTGTAGCTTCCGATGAGATGTGTCTCGATGCAGACAGGTTCGTCAGCCTCCGTGTCGAACAGGCTGAGCGACAGGAAAGGACTGCAAGACTCCACGTTGGCAGGAAGGTAAGGACGACAGCTCACGCCATACTCCATCGCCTTAAAGAGTAACTGCTGATTGAATGAGTCGATGAAGGCAATGCCACCATCCGCTGCCAGACTCTTATACAGCTCTGTCTTAGCAGCAATGACGCCTTCGAGGCTGCCAAAGCCTAAAAGATGCGCCTTGCCGACATTGGTGATCAAGCCGAAATCCGGATGTACGAGTGCACAGAGCTCAGCAATGTCCATCGGATGGTTGGCTCCCATCTCGACGATGGCCATCTCATGCTCCTTGTTGATCTTGAGCAAGGTCAGTGGCACACCGATCTGGTTGTTGAGGTTACCCTCCGTTGCCAGCACGTTGTATTTCTGGCTCAATACCGCGCGAAGCAGCTCCTTGGTTGTCGTCTTGCCATTGGTGCCCGTCACACCGATGACCTTGACAGGACGCTCCCAGGTCTTAAGCTGCTGACGGTGATAAGCCGACAACTGCTGCAACGCAGTCAATACGTCAGGGACGAGGAAATAGCTTCCCTGCAAACCTTCTGCACCTGTCCGCACGTCAGCCGGGATGACATTCACATCATCGACTACAGCCAGTGCTGCACCTTTCTGCAGTACGTCAGTGGCATACTGGTTACCGTCGAAACGCTCTCCCTTGAGCGCAAAGAAGATCTGACCAGCATCAACCTTGCGACTGTCGGTGGTGATGCTTGGGTGCTGGAGGTATATATTATATAATGACTTGGTCATTTTAGTTTATAGTTTAAAAATACTTCTTAATCTTCACCAGATAATGTGTCATCTCCTGACGCTGATTGCTCCAGATACCCTCCGGACGCAACTCATCGAAATGCAGGAATCCGCTGACGTGCAGCACTCGTCCGTTATCCGCTACGAGTCCTACGTGCGAGATCTTCTCGCTCCCCTCCTGCGAAGAGAAGAAGGCCAGGTCGCCTGCCGAAGCATTCTCAAAAGTAATGTCCGAACCTACCTGCGCTTGCTGCGAAGCATCACGTGGCAAGCTGATACCGATGAAGCGGAAGAGTGTCTGTGTGAAGCCTGAGCAATCCACACCGAAAGCTGCTGTGCCACCCCAGAGATAAGGCGTGTTGAGCAACATTTGCGCCTGCTGCAGGAGGTACTTCGAGAGCGCCTTGCGTGACATAGAGTTGGCATGCAGCGGATTGACGTAGCTCATAGCTGGCACATCGAAGCGCACGCCGTGCATACGGAAGGTGATTCCCGTATCGTCCATATCGTAGATGCGGCTACCCCACGACAAGTGAGCGCTACCCGACTGTCCCTGCTCGGTACGCTGTACCGGATTGAATGGCAGGCGCAGCAACAGCGCGTTGCTTGACTCATTGACATAATGCTCATACTCGCCATGCTCGATGACCGTAGCTGTCTTCCAGTCAATCCAACCTTCATAACCATCGCAATCACGGATGATGCGGTACCAGCGAGGCACCTCCTCCACGATCTGGAAGGTATCACCGAACAGCAGCTGGCTGATCATCTCAGACGTCTCAGCAGCGGTGGCGCGCATAGGGATATAGGGTTGCAGACAAATTGCGTATTTCATATATATTGAGTAATATCTTTCTATTGTTAATTGTTCGCGATTTCTTTTTTTATTGTTCGCAAATGTTATTTCAGCAATGCCGCGAGTGCATCGCTATTAAGTACGGTCATAACCGGATGGCCATCAGGCGTCATCTGGTGCTCTGGCAATGCCATGAGGCTCTCTACCAGCTGTGTCATCTCCTCCTCGTTAAGAGACCGTCCGTATGGAATAGCTTCCACGCTTGAGAGGCGCAATGCCAGACGCTTGTCGAGCTCGTCTCCAATGCCATGCACCTCCTCCTTGGCCACCTCGATCATCTGTCGGATGAGCTCATGGATATTGACCGAGTTTTCGAGCGATGCAGGCTTTCCATTGACTGCGAAGCTTCCTCCTCCGAGGCTATCAATCTCGAAGCCGAGATACTTCAGCTCTGGCAGGATTCCCTCCAGATGTGGCACATCGGCTGGTGAAACCTCCACAATCTCAGGAAAAAGCTCATGCTGCGAGAATCCCTGACGATGGCTGATCTGATGATGATAGCGGTCAAACAATACACAGAGATGTGCACGATGCTGATCGATCAAGGTCATTCCCTGGCGATTGCCAGTAACGATGTAGCGTCCTCCCACCTGCAAGTAAGAGACTTTGCGCTGCGCCGCAGCCGTTGTCTGTACCTCGGTCATCAGATCCATCGCACTCGGGATGTCTTCCATCGTATCGCCAGTAGAAGAGAGTCGAGAAGGAACCTCTGTTGCCTGATAATCCATGTTGTCAAGTCGTGAGACAAAATCATCAGCTGGTGCGAATGACTGCATACGCGATGGAATCTCTCCTCCCTCCATACGAGAAGGAATCTCCCCTCCATCCGCTGACAGCCTCTCCGAAGCGAAATCCTCATACAGCGACTCCCAATGATCCGCGCTCTTCATGCGGAAAGGATTGTAGTCGCTGAACTGTGGCTTCGGTTCCGACGTCCTGACCTCTCCTCCTGACGTGCGAGTATAGGATGGGATGATCTCGGGAGCATCTGCCTGGTCAAAGTCGATGGTAGGCGTAGCATTGAACTTTCCTAACGCCTCACGGATTGTGGCTTGCAGGATGTGCCAGCGAGCCGGCTCATTCTCAAACTTGATCTCCGTCTTGGTCGGATGGATATTAACGTCAATCGTCTGTGGGTCAACGCTGAGATAGATGAAATAGTTAGGCTGGTTTCCCTCCGGGATCAAATCCTGATAGCACTCCATCACCGCCTTATGGAAGTAAGGATGCTTCATAAATCGGTCATTGACGAAGAAGTACTGCAGCGCACCTTTCTTGCGCGAACCCTCAGGAGCACACACAAAACCAGAGATATGCAGCAAGTCATTATCGACAGAAAGTGGCAACAGCTGCTGGCCGAGGCTCTTGCTGAAGAGCTGGATGATACGTTGCTTGTGGCTACCACTGGTCAGCTGCAGGAGCTGTGTGTCGTTATGGATCACCGTGATCTCCACATTCGGATTGGCCAACGCCACGTGCTGCACCTCGGTCATAATGTTCGAAAGCTCTGTCTGGTTGCTCTTCAGGAACTTACGACGCGCAGGGACATTAAAGAAAAGGTTACGCACCTGAAAGTTAGCACCTACCGGACAAGCGCAAGCCTCCTGACGCGTCAGCTGACTGCCAGCGATTTCGATACAGACACCCGTTTCATCCTGCTGTCGGCGCGTACGCAACTCCACCTCTGCCACTGCAGCAATCGAAGCCAGCGCCTCGCCACGGAAACCCATGGTGTGCAAATCGAAGAGATCTGCCGCCTCCTGTATCTTGCTGGTCGCATGCTTCTCGAAGGCCATACGTGCATCGGTGGCACTCATACCCGAACCGTTGTCGATGACCTGTATCAGTTCACGACCTGCCTCACGCAGGATGATCTGCACAGCGGTAGCATGCGCGTCGATGCTGTTCTCAAGGAGTTCCTTGATCACGCTGGCAGGACGCTGCACGACTTCACCGGCAGCTATCTGGTTGGCTACACTATCGGGTAAAAGATGAATGATATCCATTTATTTAAGAATGACAAGCGATGCTTGACAATAACGCGTTTTACTTGATGAGATAATAGAAGATGATACAGAGTAGGATCAAGGCCACGCCGAGCTTGACGTAGCGATTATTCTTTGAGTTACCCTCTTCCTCGTCACGCTCCTTACGACGCTTGAGGTGCTTGGTTCCTTCGATGAAAGTACCACGGATCACCTCTTCCGCCTTCAGTTCCTCATCTGGCAATTCTCCCATCTCGCGCTTCACTTTACGGATTCGGGCCTCCAGCCACTCCTTGCGTTCATTGCCGAAATAAGGCTTGCGCTCGAAGCGACGTGGCTTACTGGTGGTAAATATCGTTGCCATAGTATGTTTTTTCTAATTACTTTTAAAAGTAGTCTTTTTTTCTTTCAGGCATCTCCTACACGGTACAGTGGGGAGGATGCCTTTGTCGTGGCATCCTACTCTCGGTACGCGTTGGAAGATGCCTTTGTCATAGCATCCTACTCTCGGTACGCGTTGGAGGATGCCTTTATCATGGCATCCCTGTCACGGTACCGTGGAAGGGATGCCACGGGTCAATATCCGTTCAACTCATCGTCATCGAAGAGTTTTACTGGGATGACGATATCCTCCGCCTTCATGTGGATGCCTCGGAGCACGTCAAGCGGACTCTTCGGCCGCAGATAAGACAACCATCGGAAGCCATCGAGATAAAGGATATCATCGGTGACGAGCTGTATAGGTGTCAATGAACCGACGACATTCGGCCAGAGGAGCAGTTTCTCCATCTTCTGCTCCTTGAACCATACTTTGAGGTAGTTGCCCACCATCTGGTTCAATCCGATCATCGACTTGTCCTTCTCTTCCGGATAGTAGATGATCTGCACGTTGCCGCTCATATCCATCTCACGTATCTTACCTTCTTCAAAGAAGCAGATAAGGTCGTTACCCGAAATCTGGTCATAATGGAGTGTATCAATGCGAATCTTCTGGCGCTCTCGCTCGGTCAAAGTATCCATATCGACGGTCAATGACTCATCGTGGCTCTGTGTCAGGAACGCGTTCGGATTGATCATCGCACGCTTGATGCCACCCTTTAGGACGATGGCCTTGATGGTGTCGCCCGTGATCTGATACTGATTGTTCCACATCACCGGATTGCCGACGAAGGTGGCCAGTGTGTCCTTGACAGAATAGATCAGCGAGTCGCAGACACCCTGCAGATCACTGCGGTAGTATCGCACACCATGATAGGCCTGCATGAAGCGCAGCGTATCATTATGAGCCGGTATGATGGTCATGTGACGCTCCGGCTTCGGTACAGGAACTATATCTGCTAACTGTGTCAGAACAGAATCAACCGGCAATGAAGGAACTGTATCTACAGGTAGAGCAAGGATAGAATCTGGCAATGACACCATCATCGAATCCGACTGCAATGCAGGAATAGAATCCTGCAGTGCCTCCTCCTGTGCTACTTCCGGAGCTTCTGGCACGATCTTCTCATCCTCGTAGATAGTATCAGCTGCTATCGGATTGACAATACAGTATGCACGAAGCGTATCAGCATGCAAGTAGAGCGTATCTCCACTGCTGTACTCCATCGCCAATGCATGGCCAGTAATGAAGCCACTCTGTGGAATGGAATCATTGTCGATATAGAAGCCATAGTCACCCATGACACTCATATAATCCGTCGAGTCGATGGCGTGGATGTTACCACGCGCCTCACCCCAGTTCTTCTTCGAGTCGAAATACATCGTGTCAGCAATGGCATAACGACCAGGAGAAGTGATGTGAGAGCGACGATAGAGCGTTGCCTCATTAGTATCAGTATTGAAGTAACCACGACGGGTATGGATCTCAGTGCTGTCCTTCAGGATGCGCGATGGACCCAGAACCGTAGCTACACGCTGCTCGAAGTTATAGCGCAACGTATCGCTGTAGAGATAATGTGTAGGCGTGAGCTTCTTGTCATCCGGATCATACACATGTGGTGGCATACCGCCCATGGCACGCCATGTAGAGTCACGCTCATAGACACGGCCTTGCACGTCAAACTGGAAGAACGCCTCCTGTGTGTTCGGATAGTACCAACCGATCTGGCTGCGAAGGTGCACCAGTGAGTCGACCATGACACCGGTCTCAGGATACTGCGCCTCCTCGATCTCTCGGTCGTAGGTCATGTAATCGGTGTAGAGGTGCGTATTGCTCTTGGTCTTCTTCGAGCGATGTACCATGTGCACGTGGTCATAGAGCTGACCATACATCGTGTCACCATTATAATCGAGCGAATCGCAGTAGAGGAAGAGCGTATCGCCCTGTTCCATCCTCACGTTACCGAAGGCGCTCATCGAGTTGGTACTCTGGTAGAAGTAGGCCGAGTCACAATACATGTAGCAACCTTCCTGACGGAACTTGACATTGCCACGTAGGGTCTGTCGCTCCGAGTCAGCGGTCTTGCTCAACGTATTGGCATGCAGCAGGTGTATCATCTTTCGCTGTGGTTCAGGAGGGGTAGTTGCTCCCTTCTTCTGCTGTTGAGCGAAAGATGTTACAATAGCCACAAAGGCCAGGAATATGCAGAGATATTTCTTCATCAATGATTATTCTTGTGTTTCCTGCTTGCCCCAACCTGGGTACTGGAATTCAAAGTTCTCCCAACCCGGTTTGATGCGGACATAGGTCGTACGCTGTTTCTCGCGGATAAAGTTCTCGATGATCTCCTGATTGAGATGCGACTGATACATGTTCTTGATCACCTGATAGTCGTCATAGTAGGTAGCCTTATGTCCGTCGATACGGTTCTTCAGCTTGACGATGACCACCTGATCACGGCTGGTCTTAGGATCCTTCATCGAGAATGGCTTGCTGATCTCACCGACCTTCATCGTAGCCACCTGACGAGCCACCTCTGCAGGAAGCTCCTCCATGGTCATACGCGATGCACCAGAGCGGTTACTGGTCATCAGACCGCCACTGTTACGGGTATCCTTATCGCTTGAGAGATAACGTGCAGCCTCCTCGAAAGAGAACTTGGCACTATCGAGATCCATACGGAGTGAGTCCATACGGCCACGAGCATCGGTCATCTCCTTAGCGCTTACCTTAGGAGTAAGGAGGATATGACGGAAGTTGGCACGGTCACCACGACGCTCGATGAGCTGGATGATATGATAGCCGAACTCGGTCTCTACAACCTTAGAGATCCTGCCTGGCTCGGTCAACTGGAAACCTGCAGCAGAGAACTCTGGCACAAACTCTCCCTTTCCCTTGAAACCAAGCTCACCACCCATGGCTGCACTTCCCGGATCCTCGCTATAGAGGATGGCCAGGGTGCTGAACTCGCTCTCTTTGTTGTTGACACGCTGTGTGAAGTCACGCAGACGGTTCTTGATACCATCGACCTGCTGCTTGCTGACCTGTGGCTGCAATGAGATCATCTGCACCTCGACCTGTGTCTCGACAAATGGGATGCTATCCTTCGAGAGACGCTCGTAGTAGCTACGTACCTCACTTGGCGTCACGGTGACGTCCTCACAGAGCTTCTGCTGCATCTGCTGCTGGATGCTCTGATTCTTGATACCAGTACGCCACTCGCTACGCAACTGGCTCATTGGCTTGCCGAGGTACTCCTCGAGCTTCTCCTTCGAACCGATCTGCGAGATGAACATATTCATCTGAGCGTCGACCTGCGCCTCCACCTGCTCATCACTGACTTCGATAGAGTCGATGATGGCCTGGTTGATGAAGAGCTTCTGGATGGCCATCTGCTCAGGGATGACTGCGTATGGGTCACCATTGATCTTCTCGCCACGGTAGAGCATGTTCTTACGCTCACTCTCCACCTCACTGCGAAGGATTGCCTCATCACCTACTACCCAGATGATCTCGTCGATGATGTTGTCGGCCACTTGGGCCATCAGCTGCACGCTGCCGATGAGCAGCATTGCCAAGAGGGTTGTGAATTTTCTCATATACTTGTTTATTCTTTTCTTCAAAAACGTTGTTCCTACCTCTTTTTCTTTCTTACTCCGTCAAAGGAAATCAAAGAAAATCATCTATCTATATCAGCGGCGGAGTTTGTCAAGCTGTTTCTTGTTGATCTTGACCTTGAATTTCTCCTTGAGCTGTGCCACCCACTCCTTCTCGAGCTCCATCTGGTAGTCACCGATCACGGCTCCTCTCACGTCACTGACGCTCTCTGGCGCTGTGATGATACGGCCATAGGTCCTGGCCAATGGCATACGCTCACGAGCCTTAAAAGTGGCTCCTTCGATGTGGAACTGCTCCACGTCAACCAGCTCATTATCGCCATGAGAGAAGATACCATTGATGATATGGAAGCGTGGTGCCTGAGGATTTGGTGTCAGGATCGAATCAGTCAGGATGGTGCTACGTACAAGGTCTGCAGCCTCGATAGCGTCATTGTTCTCGTAGATCTTGGTCAATGCATCATAGAGCAAAGAGTCATCGACACACTCGACGAATGCGCCCTTGAACTTAGGCTGCTCGTAGGCATACTTAGCGCGGTTCTGCTCGAAGAACTTCTCCTGTCCGATAGAATCCAGCTGCGCCTTCTCCCATACAGCCTTGTTGCTGACTTCGAAGAGCATGAGGCCGTCATGATACTCACGGTAGATATTACGGAAGTCTGACTCACGCTCCTCCAGGTTCTTGTCGAGCCAGTTGAGCAATCCTTCATCGCTCCACTGAGCCACGGTCTTAGCCAGCTTCTTGTCCTGCATCAGCTCCTGACGCTTCTGAGCGAGGAACGCGTCCTGACCAGCCTTCATACGATCTTCATCCTGCATCAGCTGCTGCTTGAGTCGCTCATCGTTAGCGCTGTCGCGTGGTGTCTCGGTACGCTTGTCTACCAGCTTGAGGATGTGCCAGCCGTAAGGAGTCTCAAAAGGAGCGGTCATCTCGTCCTTCTCCTTCAAGGCGAAAGCAGCATCGAGCCACTCCTGAGGGAAGCGAGACTGACGACTGATCCAGTTATACACGCCACCGTTGGCCGCTGTTCCCTGATCATCGCTCGTAGCCATGCAGACCTCCGCGAAGTCAGCGCCACCCTTCAGCACCTGATAGATCGAGTCGATCTGCTGCTTAGGAGAAGTGGCACTCTCTTCCATGAAGCGAGGATTCACCTTCATGATGTGAGCCACCATCACCTCGCCTTCGGTGCGACGCTTGTCATACACCTTGATCAGATGCCAGCCGAAGCTTGAACGTACGATCGTCGTCTCTCCTACCGGCGTATTGAAGCAAGCCTGCTCGAAAGGATAGACCATCTGCAGCGCGCTGAAGTAGCCAAGGTCTCCTGCATTCATACGAGCCGAAGGATCCTGGCTGAAGTTACGTGCCAAGCTGTCAAAGCTGGCACCAGCCTCCACCTCATGCTGATAGCCGAGGACAACGTCATAGAGACTGTCTACGACCTGCTTCGGTGTCTCCTTGTCGCAGGTCAGCAAAAGATGCGAAGCCTTGACCTCCCACTTACGACGGTCGTAAGCCTGATTGACCAGAGAGTCTCCCCATCCTGCCATCGTGAGATAAGGCTCGGCCAACTGCTTGCGATAGCCAGCCAGCTCATCGATGTAAGCCTTCGTAGTATCTACTCCCTGTGCATAGCCTTCAGAGACCTTGAGGCGATAGTTGATGAAGAGATCTACATACTCGTCAAACGACTTATCTTCCAGCGTCTCCAGCTGATTGTTTTTGTTATAGAAATATTCGAACTCAGAAGCCTTGACATCACGGCCACCGATATTGAAGACTACAGGATCCTTCTTGTCGGCTTTCTGTGCAGACAAGTCCTGTGGCATCGCACTCAGTGCCATCAAAGTTACCAGGCTCAGTAGGGTTGCTTTCATATTCAGATTTGCTTAAAACTCTTAAGTTATCAATGTCTCGCTCACACGCTCATTATGCGCCTCCGCACATACGCGTATAAAACGGCGCAAATTTACTTCATTTTCGCGACAAATCCAAATCTTTCGTTTTTTTTAACTAAGAATGACCTGCAAATATCTCTACAAGCAGAGATATCTATACAAAAACATCACCAGCCGCCTACTAATTCTGTAGCGCAACTGGTGATATCTGATTCTTGTTATAGGCTATTTACTCGTCAGTAAGAATACTTCCGACGAAGGTACAACGTCTCTTGACACGCTTCGGGTCGAACCCTACCCACATGTTCTGGACCTTCATATTGGTCTCCAGCTCATTGGTTGTCTCCACCCATTTATACCCGCACTTGATAAACTCCGGAATGAGTTCTGTAAAGAGCAACGCGTTGAGTCCTTTACCCTGTAGATCCGGACGGATTCCCACCAGATACAATTCACAAGTATCGGTTTGTCTGCGGCACATCAGTGTCTTCAGCAACGGTATCCAACCAAATGGCCAGAGGCTTCCCTTGGCCTTCTGCAGCGCTCTGCTGAGCGATGGATTAGCCACTCCGAACGCCGCCAGTTTTCCCTCTGCATCGATAATCAGACGGATATGATCCAGACGGACCTGTGGCAGGAAGTAGTTGATATAATAAGTAATCTGCTCAGGCGTCAGCGTGGCGGTACCATAGAGCGGATCGTAGCACTGGTTGTAGAGTTCGAAGACCGGCTTACCCCACTCCTCCACCAGCTTCTTGCTGCTGGTCGGCTTGATGATCTGGAGGCCTAATTTCTGCTTCACGATCTCTCCGATACGCGAATAGCGCTCAGGTATACCATCGATCATCTCCATCTTGTACTCGCTCCAGTAAGCCTCAGGATGCAATCCGTAAGCCTCGTAGTGATCACGATAATACGGATGGTTATAGATGGCAATAGCCGTGCAGAGACGGTCGAAGCCTTCGATCAGACAGCCTTCCATATCCAGATCCGTAAATCCCATCGGACCTACGATCTCGGTCATTCCGCGCTCCTTACCCCACTGTGCTACAGCATCAAGTAAGGTGCGGCTCACCTCACGGTCGTCAATGAAGTCGCAGTAGCCGAAGCGTACGCGCTTCTCTCCCGTCTTCTCGTTGACATGCGGATTGATGATTCCCGCTATCCTACCCACCGCCTTGCCATCACGCGTAGCCAGCAGACAGACAGCGTCACAGAACGCCAGCGAAGGATTCTTCTCACGATCGAACAGATCTACCTCCGAATCGACGATTGGCGGCACATAGCAGTCATTGCCACGATACAGATCAATGACAAAGCGCGAAAACTTCTTCAGCTCTGCACGCGTACTGCATGTCTTGAGTTCGATCATTCTCCTAACTTCCTAACTCCCAACTTCCTAACTTCCTAACTTCGTAAATATGCGATTACTTCGCATATTTACGATGATGTGTCTCAGGATCCTCCACGACCTCACGAGCACGTGCCAACGCGCTGTTGATGTTGTCGTAGATATTCTTCTCGCCTACCTCCTTATAGAGCGAAGTATGTTCGATGACGCGCATCACCTCAGGACGTACACCTGAGAGGATGACATGCATGTGATCCTGATGGCTCTTCTGTACGAAGAGCTCCAAGTTATGCAGACCAGTAGCATCGACAAATGGAACCTTACGCATACGGATGATACGCACCTCAGGAGTCATCTGATTCTCAAACATCGAGGTCGCAGCCAACTCATCGAACTTATTAGCAATACCGAAGAAGAATGGGCCATCGATCTCATAGACCTGCACGCCGTCAGGGATGTGGAGGTGGTCGATCTCAAGGCTGCCAGAAGCGATATCTGTGTCGTCAGAAAGCGATACCTCGCCGTTGAGCAACGAGATGTGTGAGGTCGAAGCCACACGACGGAAGAGGAGCAACGCTGCCAGGATCAGGCCGAACTCGATAGCGATGGTCAGGTCGAAGATCACTGTGAGCAAGAAGGTGACGATCAATACTGACACGTCTGACTTCGGATTGTGCAGCAATGCACGGCAGGTACGCCAGCCAGACATGTTATACGACACGATGATCAATACACCAGCCAGACAAGCCATTGGGATGTAGTTAGCGTATGGCATCAGCACGAGGAGGATGAGCAACAGCACCACAGCATGTACGATACCAGCCACTGGTGTACGGCCACCGTTGTTGATGTTGGTCATCGTACGAGCGATAGCACCCGTAGCAGGGATACCACCAAACATCGGACAGAGGATATTCGCTACACCCTGACCGATGAGCTCCGTGTTAGAGTTATGACGGTCACCGATCACACCGTCAGCCACAGCAGCTGAGAGAAGGCTCTCGATAGCGCCGAGGATAGCGATGGTGAAGGCGATTGGCATCAGGTTACGCACCATATCATAGGTAATGGTTGGCACGACCATATCTGGCAACTTAGCCTCAATCTCGTAACGGTCACCGATGGTGTCAATACCGTCGATACCCATGAAGTTCTTAAGCACCAGTACGACCAAGGTCATCACAATGATGGCATAGAGCGAACCAGGGATCTTATTGAGTCCTGGCACCTTGCCTACCACCTTAGGACTGAAGATGATGATCAGTACCGAAGCGATAGCCACGACAAAATTCCAGAGGTTGAAAGTCTCAAAGTGCTCGAAGTAGCAGATCCACTTACCGATGAAGTCACCAGGAGTCTTCAGTGGAGCCATCAGCGTACCACCCGTCTCAGGATCGATAACGACATCGCCTGTCAAAGGATCTATGACGCTCTGCTTGAGGCCGAAGACGTCACCCATCTGTGTGGTGAAGATGGTCACGGCGATACCTGCCGTGAAGCCGATGATGATAGGATAAGGGATGAACTTAATGACCGTACCCAGCTTGAACACACCCATCAGCACCAGCAAGACACCAGCCAGAATAGTGGCAATGGTAAGGCCTGGCAAGCCGTAAGCAGGATTGCTCACGATGCCGTAGATAATCACGATAAAGGCACCTGTAGGGCCACCGATCTGCACCTTGCTACCACCCAGCAGCGAGATGATAAAGCCTGCTACGATAGCAGTGATGATACCTTCCTGAGGCGACACACCACTAGCAATACCGAAGGCAATGGCCAAAGGCAAAGCCACGATACCTGTGATCAGACCTGCTAGCGCATCCTGGCTAAACTTCTGCTTGTTATAATCCTTCAAGCAAGAGAAGAACTTAGGTCTGAAGTCAACGAATTTCAAAACGTTTCGCATAACCGTTTCCTTAAATAACGCTATTTATTAAATTTTACTCTTTTGTTCCGATTCAATTTTA
This sequence comes from Bacteroidales bacterium, assembly GCA_045600445.1. GTDB lineage: Bacteria > Bacteroidota > Bacteroidia > Bacteroidales > UBA3663 > Liminaster. Next base: position 17,712 of record JAZRXZ010000072.1, read on the forward strand.
CTCTTTTTCTCCAAAGCAGAGATCTCCGGCATCGCCCAAACCTGGCACGATATACTTGTGCTGATTGAGATACTCGTCGACAGCTGCTACATACAGGGTAGTATCTTCAGGCAACTTCTCCTCCAGATACTCAAGCGCCTCACGGCTGGCAATCACAGCGCAGACAAAGAGTCGTTCTGGCGTCCCCTTTGGCATCAGAGCCTCGTATGCCAACTGCATCGAACCTCCAGTAGCCAACATCGGATCACAGAGAATCAGCGTCTTGCCATCGAGTCGCGGCGAAGAGATATACTCCACGTGTATGTCGAAGTTCATATCCTCATCGGTCTTGCGATAAGCGCTGACGAAAGCGTTCTCTGCATCGTCAAAGACGCTCAATACACCTTCATGCAACGGAAGGCCGGCACGCAGGATAGCACCTACCACCAACTTGTTCTGTGGGAGCGAAACCTCAGCGATACCCAATGGACTGGTGATGTCTTCGGTCTCATAATCGAGCTCCTTGCTGATCTCGTAAGCCATGACCTGACCTATACGCTCGATGTTCTTGCGAAAACGCATACGATCGTTCTGAATGGTTACGTCACGGAGTTCTGCGATAAACTTATTTACCACGGTGTTGGTCTTCGAGAAATCTACGATTTTCATCTTTGCTATAATTGATGGTTAGGATTATACTGCCTTAAAACGCTGCAAAGTTAACTAATTTTTACATCTTTTCAAAGAAAAAGCATATTTACTATTGCAAATTCAGCGCAAATACCTTAACTTTGCATCGCATAGTTGCTAAAATAACGTATGAAAAAGATTCTCTATATCCACGGCTTCAGCAGCGCTGGTAGCACCGGCACCGCCACCAACCTCCGTAACTATCTCTACGACCTCGGCGTGACCGTCGTCTCTCCTGACGTCCCTGTCTCTCCTGCCGCCGCACTCCCTTTCCTCCGCGAATACGCTGCACAGGAGCAGCCAGATCTCATCATCGGCACCTCTATGGGAGCCATGTACGCCGAGCTCCTCAAAGGCTACACACGCATCTGTGTCAACCCATCTTTCCACATGGCCAAACTCCTCACCTTCAAGTGGCTCGGCAAGAATGTCGAGTTCCAGAACAAGCGTCAGGATGGTGCCAAGACCTTCAAGGTCGACAAGCAGATGATCGCCGAATTTAAGGAGATCGAGAAGCTCAGCCTCAAGGACGTCACTCCTGAAGAGAAACAAAAAATATGGGGCCTCTTCGGAAAAGATGACCCCATGGTAAATTGTCGTGAAGAGTTTGTCAAAGCCTACGGCAAAGACCACTTCCGTATCTTCGAAGGCGAACACCGCCTCAGCGATGTCATCGTCAAGCGTGACCTGCTTCCACTGATAAAAGAACTACTTTCTTTATAAGAAGAACAGACACACTCCCGCAATACTAATAAACGCACCGATCACCTCCTTCACCGTCACCTTCTGATGCAGCAGGAAGTACGCTGGAGCGAGGATAAAGATCGGCGTCAGCGCCATGATCGTCTGAGCGATACCAGCATTGGTATAGAGCGTAGCCATAAGCGAGAGGCTCACACCGATAAACGGTCCGAACATCGTAGCACCGAAGGTAAACAACATCGCCTTCTGGTCATGCACCGCATTATTGAGTCGCTTCTTACCATTCTTCGTAAATACCAGCAGCGCCACAGTAAAGCCGATGAAGCCCATGATGGCACGGATCATCGTCGAGGCAAATGGCATCATCGTACCCAGCGCCACAGGGATCAGTGCATCCGGAGCCACATACGTAGCCATATCCGTCACACCCTGTGCAGCGATCGATGACTCATAATATCCCATACCTACCTTACTCAATACCAATCCGATACCCTGTCCCATTCCGGCACAGACACCCATGATCACACCCTTCACAGGGAGCTTGAGCTTCAGCTTACGCTTCTTGCCATTCTCATCCTCGCCACCCTTATTGAGCACCGAGATACCGATACCCGTCAAGGTCACCAGCATACCCAGCAAGGCCAATGGCGTCATCGCCTCGCCGAGCAGTACCCAAGCGGCAATGGCAGCCGATGGAGCCGACAGTGTCATAAAGAGCTGACCAAAACGAGATCCGATGAGGATATAGCTCTGGAAGAGACAGTAGTCACCCAGCACATAGCCGACGAAGCCAGACAGACACAGCCACAGCCACGCCTGGCCATCAGCAAACAGTGGATAAGGTACACCCAACGTCAGCCACAGTGTCAGCGCCAGCAGGATCAGCGACATCATCATTCGCACCACATTGAGTGGCAACGAACCTATACGGCGCGATGCAACCTCTGCAAACAAGGCCGTAGCCGTCCATGAGAACGCTACTACAAGCGAAATAAGTTCACCAGTATACATTATTAGGGGCTTTTTTATTTACCATTGGACAATTTACAATTTACAATTGGAGTTAGCTTTGACTATAGAAACTACTGAGACTCATATCTGTCGTAGCAACACATTTTCAAATCGTAAATTGTAAATTGCTAAATCGTAAATGTTTAGATTTTCTCAAATTTATATCCCATCGCCTTCAGCTGTATCGCCGCACCCAGCTTATACATCACCTTCACACAGCGAGCGTAAGCATAGAAAGCCATCGGGCTGGCTGGCTCGATCTGCTCATGGCGAATGGCGTCGAGCGTATGCTGAGCGCAGGAGCGTACCAGGTCCTCACAGCGCGTATAAGCCTCGCCTACGAGACCTAACACGTCGCCACGTACCACCTCATCCAGATAGTCGAAGCCACGCTTGTCGCGCACATGCTCATAGAGATTAGGCAACTGGCTATACACCTGCCAGTCATCCTCCCAGTACTGAGCCACCGCCATACCTACATACATGGCCCATCCCATCGAGACGAGCGGATAGTCGTGGATCTCCTTCATCGCGTCAGACACATACGACGGAGCCATATCGGTCCACTTCTCGTCGATGTCAGGCGTGTTGAGCCACTGACCGTCCAAAGCCTTATAGCCCGTGCAGATCTGCAGGAGGTTCTGCTGCAGGTTACTCTCGAACTGATCGAGATACTCTTTCTGTTCCATATTGCAAAAATAGGGTCAAACCCAAACGGATTTGACCCATTTATATAAGTGTTCTGATTATCACACAGATTACTTAGCGAGAGCGGCCTTAACCTGATCGTTAGGAACCATCTCCTCCTCAAAAATGTATGCACCAGTCTTAGGAGACTTTACCATACGGATAACCTTTGAATAGGTACGACCATCACCCGTCTTAAGGGTTGCAACTACTTTCTTTGCCATTGTAGTAAATAATTTAAAAGTTATTACTTAATCTCCTTGTGGATGGTGTAACGCTTGAGGAATGGGTTGTACTTCTTCAGCTCAAGACGCTCGGTGGTGTTCTTACGATTCTTAGTGGTGATGTAACGTGACATACCTGGAACGCCACTACCCTTCTGCTCAGTGCACTCGAGAATAACCTGTACGCGGTTACCCTTAACTTTCTTTGCCATAGTCTATATCTTGTAGCTTAAGATTATTCAACAACATAACCTGCATCCTTAAGGGCTGCAGTAATACCCTTCTTATTAATAGTACGAATACCAGCAGCTGAAACCTTGAGATATACGAAATCGTCAAGCTCAGGAACGTAGAACTTCTTAACCTGCAGGTTTACGTTGAAGAGACGCTTTGTGCGACGCTTAGAGTGTGAAACGTTGTTACCCGAACCTGCCTTCTTACCAGTGATCTGACAAATCTTAGACATTTTTGTAAGTTTTTGTTTTGTTTTTAATAATTCCCAACCGCCAAAAGGCGGATGGAAGCCACCTTTGCAAAACCGGACTTATAATGGAAACCCTGACAGTCGGGCGGTCCGATCTAAATGGTTGTTCTTAAGTTTGTTTTGAGTTTCACCCCTCAAAACGGCTGCAAAGGTATAACTTTTAAAGTTATTACGCAAGGCAGCAACCAATATTCTTTTCGTTTTCAGTCAATTTTTCTTTCAATAAGCGCAAAGCGGCATCTGCAGATTGCAAAATAACCTCTTCTCTATCGCCTTCGAAGTGGCATGTACGCGCCGTGATACCCATCGGCGTAAGCGCTGCCATGCACACCGTACCCACCGGCTTACCCGGCTCAGCACCACCAGGACCAGCGATACCCGTCGTAGCCACTGCACAGTCGGTCTGACACACGCGTGCCACGCCTTCGGCCATCTGTAGCGCCGTCTCCTCGCTCACCACGCCTCCACGGCTCACATCCACGCCGAGCACCTGCTCCTTGACGCTCACCGCATAGCTCACCACACTTCCTTTGAAGTACGCCGAGCTACCGGCTATCTGTGCAATCATCGAAGCAATCGTACCACCTGTCAGCGATTCGGCCGAAGCCACCGTCCATCCACGATGGAGCAACAGCTGGCCGATCTCCCTACCGAGGTCAGTGAAACTACGTCGTGCAGACCTGTCCATAGCTATACCTTTTAAATTTAAACAATTACTTCTTCTGGCTCTGCAGATATGGCTTGAAGTACTTACCCTGTGTCGACAGTGTGAAGTCCCTGTCTTCGATAAGCATAGGGGCCCACTGAGGATCGAAGCACCAGACGGTAAACGAGATGCCACGAGCGTCGAGGAAGTTGGTGATGGCAGGACCGTAATCATCGGTCGAGATGACAGGGATGTGCGAACCGCGATCGTTCTCATAGCAGTAGCCGAGCTCGGTACAAACCACCGGATAGGTCTCAGCCACAAAGCCGTAATCCTTCTGCCAGTTCTCCTCCCAGTTCTCCGTACGCTTCATCGGATAAGGATGTGACACGTAAGCCACGTTCGGGCGCTGTATAGGGTCAGTAGCCACCGGAGTCAGGTCGTAGGCCCAGTTGAAGCCTGCACACAGACACACGGCATTTGGCTGGATGGCACGGATCGAGTCGATGATCTGCTCCTGCATCTCACGCCACTCACCCCAGGTGATCTCACCCAGACCTGGCTGCTGATAGGTCGGCTCATTAAAGAGCTCATAGAGCGCTACGGTAGGCTCATCCTTATATCGCTCAGCGGTGGTCTTCCAGAACTTGATGGTCTCATCGAACGTGGTGTCATACATCGGATTCGTGTACTTCTCCGTACGAAGGTTACCGATCGAATGCCAATCCATGATGACATACATATTACGCTCACGCGCCCACTTCACACCCTGGTCATAGAGCTCGAAAGCCTTGTCCCATCCTACCCGATTGAGGTTCGATGGATGGATGGCGAAGCGTACGATGTTGGCACCCCAGTCGGCCATCTCATCGAAGTAACGCTCGTTCCACATGCTATCGCCGACAAGCTTGATAGGATCGGCGCAGCAAAGGCCACGGAAGACGATGCTATCGCCCTCTGCATTGACAAAGTGATTGCCGCTGATACTGATGCGGCTCATAGCAGGCAAAGTCTCTCCGTCCTCGGTATTGGCAGGACGTGAGGTGCAGGCAGTGGCCAACAAAGCCAAGGCTGCCAGGATAGATAGATGTTTCATACGATTATATTTTAGTTATTTTCTCGTTTTTTCAACTTATTTCGCGCGGCAAATATACTCATAATTCTGCAAATATCCAAATATATCGTCACTTATTTTCGCCAGATCGGCTTTGTAGGTAAGGATGTGGCGAGGGCGCTGGGACCTTCCAGCGCTTCCTGCACGACGAGAGCTATACTGCTGACCCCGAGCAGCGTGAACTCATGCAGCAGTACGAAGACTATCTGCTCAGAACCTCGTGCGGGAGAGCTGTATATAGAGAATGGCGTAAAAAAACAGGTGACAAAATGCCTGCTGGTGGCGGAGAATACCATCCTGAAAAGGTCTCGTAATGAGGCCTTTTTTGATGAGAAACGATGGAAAAGTGCTACGCGCTACAGTGCTACAGTTAATATTTTTACTATTTATTTGGATTGTAATAAAAAAAATAGTTACATTTGCACCGATTTACCTCTCTATGCTGATATGATGGCTATGAGCATTAAGATGGGGAAATGACCGAAAGGAATAAGTAACTCAAGTAATAATCACCTATGATCAACCGTTCTGACCTCTTATATCTGGTGCTGAGTACGATCCTGGTATTCGGCAGTCTGTTTTGCAAGGAAAAATACGAGGAGTATCAGTTGTCACATCTGGCATTTGTGCCTGGAACCTATACTGCCTCGGCCAATGGATTTCATGGCAAAGTAGAATTAGGAGTGACCTTCGACGAGAAAAACATCACCAACATCGAAGTGCTTAGCGAGCACGAGACAGAGGACATCGGGCACAAGGCCATCCCGGAAATCTTGAATCGCATCATGAAGGCGCAAGGTGCTGGTGTAGACGCCATTACAGGTGCTACGATAACCAGCCGTGCCGTAACCTCTGCCTTGTGCAATGCTGCAGAACAGGCCTGTGTGAGCAACCTTATGGCCTTTAGAAAGAAAGGCCTCAAGAAACAGCGAGGAGCCGACCAGGAGGGAGAATGGGACATCGTCATCATAGGTGGCGGTGGCGCAGGACTGGCGGCTGCGGCACAGGCGGCGCAGGATGGCAACACCGTGCTCGTCATCGAAAAGAATGCCGAGCTGGGTGGCAATACCCTCATCTCGGGTGGCTTGTACCAGGGCGTGAACCCCTATCTGGTGTGGGATCCGCAACAACCCGATGCTCTGGAAGGTAAGGGCTACGACGGCCAGATGCACGAGAAGGTCAAGGCCGTGGGCGGCAGCATTGCTACGCTCAAGATGATACTCAACTGGTCGGAGCAGCCTTTCGACGCTGACTATTTCAAGACCCATCCTTTTGTGGCTGGCAATGCTGAGGAACTCTCAAAGCATGGCGTACATGCGGAGTACCTGCCTACTCTGCTTGCCTTGAAAGAGGAGATACGCACCTATCTGGCATGGGCATCCAAGCGCATGGCAAGGGGTGAAAGGGAGGAGCAGTTGCCGCTGTTTTCGACCAACAACCTGCATATCTTCCAGACTTATTACGGTGGATTGCGCACCAGTCACGATGGTCAGGAGTGGAGCTACGGCGATGCAGAGCTGGTATCACAATTTGTCAATGAGTCTCAGGCGCTGCGTCCATGGCTGGAGAATATGGGCGTGCAGTTCAATGAGAAGCAGGGACTTATCGTAGGTGCGCTGTGGTACAGGTCAAACCAGATGACTGGTGCTGAGGTTACCATCGATGGCAAGACGCAGTTCTATGAGCGCAACATGGGTACGTATGTCATGGCTCCTTATGCTGCTATCGTCAATGCCAATGCGCATAACAAGGTGATGACGCTCACCTCGGCACAAGACCTGATCGTCAGCGACGGACGCGTAACGGGCGTCAAAGCTCTCTGCGATGACGGCAGCAAACTGACGGCACACGCTAAGAAAGGCGTGATCATTGCTACAGGTGGCTATGCCGCCAACGTTAAGATGGTATGTGAGACCAACCGCTACTGGAGCGAGGAAGACATCTCGCCGGCTACCAAGACCACCAACCGCTCAACCCTGATGGGCGATGGCATAACGATGGCGCAGGGCATAGGTGCCGACGTGGTGGGTATGGGATGGACTCAGCTCATGCCTCTCTCGTTTGCCAAGACGGGCAACATCGCCTTCGGTGGTGTGGACAATTCGGTGCTGATCAGTGCAGAGAATGGTCAGCGATATGTGGACGAACTCTCGGAGCGTGATGTGCTTAGTATCGCGGCCTTCCGTCATGGTGTGAAGCTGATGGGGACGAACGGTGGACATTATTATATCTCAGGTGAGCATTCCAGCCATATAAAGTATGGACCGATCCTTCCGGATAGCGAGGGCGAGCAATATACCGTCAAGGTGTCCGAACTGCCAGCGTTGTTCAAACAACTGAATCTCAAGACCGATGCACAGGCGGTAATCAGCACTATCCGAGCTTTTGATGCTGCTATCATGGATGGTAGACAACCGGAAGGTGTGTCGCGCAGATATGCCGTGGCTACTATCGGGCAGTGTGTCAAGCGAGACAATGGCACGTACGACAAGCAGACTTACGACCTGGACAATACCGAGATCATCTTCCGCCTTCTGGCTCCTGCCACGCACCACACCATGGGCGGATTGCGCATTGACAGTGCGCGTCGTGTCCTCGACACCGATGGAAAACCTATTCCAGGTCTCTTTGCCGCAGGCGAAGTAACTGGAGGCATTCACGGTGGCAACCGTCTGGGCGGCAATGCACTTACTGAGGTTCTCGTTTCGGGACGTATTGCTGCACGCACGGCAGAGGGGGAATGATCCGCTGAATATCCATTCCTTCTGGCAGGCCTCATAGTCGGCCAGGGTGAGCTCATCGAGGCTCTTGCCGCGTTGCATGGCTACAGCCACGCGGATGTCTGCAGAACTTATTGAGCCAGGTCATAAATACCGTGAATGTCACCTTGTCTATCTTCTCGATAATCTGCCAATCCAAGCAATCGTGAAAAACAAGGATACAAACAAAGCACCTCACAAAAAGTGAGATGCTTTGTTTCTGCCTTATTTCTCCATAATCTTCTCCACCGCCTCCAGCACCGGCTGAATGCTCAGCGGCTTGCCTACAGCTTGCTGCATCCATACATCCGGTGTGAGGTAACCGAGCTGATAGATACGCTGGTACTCACGGGCGAACTCTGACGTCGGCAATGCACCGAGATGCTGCTCCAGCTGGTAGTGAATGATGTGTCCCAACGGGTAGTTTGGCAGGTACATCGGCGTATCGATCATGTGCGAATAGATGGCCAGCAGTGGCGTGTTCTCTTCGCCGAGGACAGGCGCATAGTAAGCGTTCCAGACGTCGGCAGCGATGTCGAGCACCGCCTGCTTGAGTGCAGCTGCATCGGCCTCTGGATGCGCGTAGAGCCATTGCCACATGCGCATATCCACGAGGCTCACACCCATGATCTCGTACATATTCCAGAACATATCGAGCGTAGCCATCTGATCCATCTCCTGACGGCCATAGCCGAGGAGCTGTAGGTCACGCTGCTGGAAGATGAAGGCCGACGCCTCGGTGAAGCCCGTATTTGGCACACCGCTGAGCATGTAGTGATCCATGTGATAGAGGCTGGTCACCTGCTCCACGTTGTGTCCGAACTCATGCACGGCGATGTTATATCCCTTATAATCCATACCTTCCTTGCCGATGCGAGTACGGAGTCGTGCTGGCGAATGGCGTCCTTCCGAACCTCGTGCATGACCCGAGCCACGGGCTGGCTCTACCACCACATGATCTGAGAGGAACTGCGCCTCTTCGGCCGAGAATCCCAGTTCGCGAAGCATACGCGATGTGTCCTTATGGAAGGCCTCGGCATCAGGATACTGTCGGCGTGTCTGTGCCGTGAGCTGCTCCTCCGGCAAGGCTGAGCGCGACTTGAAGCCGTCATACCAGATATCGTATGGTCGCAGGTCTCGGCCAAGTCTCTCCTTGATCAATGCAGCCACCTGACGGATCTGTGGCGAGCTGACACACTCGATGAAGAGTCGCTCTACCTCCTCGGCTGGCAGCTCGATGCTGCTGTCGAAGTTACGGATGATGGCTGTAGGCGCTGCAGGACTGTATTGGTCAACGACCTGATAAGAATGGAAGGCGTTGAGGATATGCTGATAGCGTGTATCGGGTTCCGATGGCGCTGCCACCGTCTCACCATCGCGCTTTACCTCGTTGCTATATGGAGCCCAGTCGACGTCGCCGTTGTTGATGACCATCTGCGGGATCTCCTGACGTACGATGCGGAGCATGACCTCATAGATCATCTCCTGCTTCTCATTGGCATCTGGCAGGTCGGCGTAGTTGGCTTTGAGTTCGTCACGCAGGTTCCAGTGTGATAGTAGCACCATGTCCTCCGGCCACATCTTACGGCCATCGGCGGTCAGGAGGTGACCCATGTAGACGTTATACGAGGCGATGTAGTTCTCCGCGTCAGCATAGACGGTATTACCCATCGTGCTGACCTCGCCAGGGATGCGGCTGGTAAACATATCGCCCATTCTGGCCTCTGCCCATTGCTGTCGGCTCCAGGTCTTGCCGAGCTCATTCTTCTCCTGCAGCGTGAAGTTCGGGAAGTTGAGGGTCAGGACAAACGCCATCTTATTGGCATACATATCATCGCTGAAGTGCGACATCGGGCTGTAGCCACCCATCATATAGTCGAGGCGAGTAGGCGCTCCGGCGTTGGTCAATACCGTAGGACGGCCAAGCTCCACGTCGAGCTGATCAGCGCTCTCGCGGATGGTCTCCATGATGCGGCTGATGCTCTCAAAGAGCTCCTGACGCGCCTCAGGGGTTGCTGCATAGTTCTGCTTGACAAACTCAGCGAACTCCTCTGCCGTGCCATCGGCCGACGTCCAGAGCGCTGCACATTGCTCCACACCTCGGCGCATCAGCGAAGTATCGGTCGTTGGCGACAGGGTCATAGCCGAGTCCACAGCCGCCTGTACGGCCGTCTCTGGCAAACCTGTAGTCACAATCTGCTCTGCCGGCTGACGGGTGCAAGCCATCAGGAGAAGTGAAGTCGCAAGAAAAGTAGTATATTTCATTACAGCAAAGTATTTGATTCGTATCCGCTAAATGATCAATAGTACTTGACAATAAAATTTCGTACAACGCTGCAAAGATAACAAATAGTCCTCACAAAAACAAGGAATCAGGACATTTTTTCAAATAAAAATCAAAAATGGTGTGTATTTTTCGAGGGGAAAATTTGGAAATATCAAAATAAATGACTAAATTTGCAACGTAAAAAGCGATAATTTTATGATCGAAATAACTACAAATTTTACACGACCTATATAAAGTTATTTAATATTAGGTTCGATGTTAATAAGAACCTTAATATAAATAAAATAAACATACCTATTTCCTCCTTGGGTGGGGGAAAGGAATGTTTATTTTTCTACTGATTGAAATAAGAGAGATTACCCTGCTAATTGAAGATAGAGATATGCAGCCACGCAAATTTACCGCATCGCGCCGCGCCGCGAAGAAAGAGTTAGGACTGGTGTTCGACTTTGCCAATTTTCCGATATCCATGCTGGCGGGATTGCTGGAGGATCCGGGGAAGGTGCTTGTCAGGATTTTCTATTCAGGACTTTGTTCTTTTGTCTGGAGAAAGAATGAGTCATTTGCTGAGCAAAATTTCGATTCTTCTAAAGTAATATATAACAATAGAGACCTCTCCGATTTTGATGTCTGCTATGATGTGCTAATAGAATCATTGACCAAGATGCAGCCAGCATGGCCTTCGGATCTCCAGACACATTGCTTGAGTTTCGATGATGCCAATAAATTCTTCTTGGGTAAGATGCAAGACGAGGACATCACCGCCTCCCTCCCCACCAGCAAGCTGAAAGACTTCTTCATGCCCGACGGGGAGAATGCCAAGCTCAATCCCGGCAATCAGGAGTTTGACTACGCCTGTCTGGCAGCCTACATCGCCATCCGAAGCATCGTCGGCAATGCATCGTATAAGAAGATCACCAACCTCTTCATCCTCTCACGTATGGATGGCCGCGCTACCTGCGTGGAGTCGGTAGAGGAACTGAGTCCCGCCATCCAGAAATACGCCAAGGAATACTGGATGAAGCGTATCAAGGCGCAGCTCTACGACAGCTATGGCGTGAAGTTCTATGGCTCGAAGACCCGCGGCTGCTACTACAGCCTCCAGATGCCGATGGAGAGGCTGGTGGAAGAAGTCGAGAAGCAGAAGGCCTCAACACGATACAAGATTCAGACGAAGAAATATAAGGATGACGTGGCTGCGGCCAAGGAAAAACTGCTCGGGAAGAAATAAATCCTATCCCGGCACACGGATAGGACAAACTGAACTCCTGTCGTGCTATCCCGGTACGCGGATAGGACAAACGAAACTCCTGACATGCTATCCCGGTACGCGAATAGCACAAACAGAACTCCAGACATGCTATCCGTGTACGCGAATAGCACAAACAGAACTCCGGACATGCTATCCGTGTACGCGAATAGCACAACCTAAACACTAACCATGCTATCCACGTTCAGGGATAGCACAAAACAACTTCATGACATGACAAAATCATTCAAGACCTACACCTTCGACGAGTGCTACGTCCCCGTCAAGTATCACATCCTCATCGACGAAGAGAAAGACCTCCTCGTGCAGCTATCATCAGAATCGTTCGTAGTGCCGGAGGTCGACAACAGCATTCTCCACGCCGTCCTGACCGTCTACATGACCCGTCATCAGCTCAAGACTCCTCGTGAGATCGCACGTCGCCTCAAGGTCGATGCACGCGAGCTGAGCGGTGCCATTCACATGCTCACCGGTATGAGCCACGAGGACTTCCTGCACCAGTATCGCCTCCGTGCCATCAAGGAGCTCCTCACCGGCACAAAGCTCTCCGTCCAGACCATCGCCACTCACTTCGGCTACTCCTCCATCCACGCTCTCAACCGCTTCCTCTCCGACCAGACAAGGGGACTGTCGGCTAATATGATCAGGAAAGAGGGGACAAACAAATAAATCAAGTACCATATTTTCAGGGAAGAAAAACGATATAGAAAGAGTATTTCCCTCATTTTGGCAGGAGAATAAGACATATCTTACAGTTTTTATTGAGAATTATTTGGTAGTGCGAAAAAAGATGGTTATATTTGCCGCAAAATAATGTCGATTATGAAAACGAAAAAGGAATGTATTGATCTTTTGAAGATGCATGCTACTGAGCTTAAGCAGAGGTTCGGTATCGTTTCCATGCGCTTATTTGGTTCAGTTGCAGCAGACAATCATCATGAGGGCAGTGACGTAGATCTCTTGGTCGATATGCCAGCCAGCTTCCATAATGCCTGCAATGCTACGGACTACCTCGAAGAACTCCTGGGATGCGAAGTAGACCTGATCCGAAAGGGGGCAAGACTGAATCCTTCGTTCCTTCAAATGATACAGAAATATGGGATCGACATTTACACAACAGCGTGACACTATTGCGCTCATTCTGAGTCAGGCTCATGATGGGATTCTACAGCTAAAGGAATGGACTAATGGCGAGGACATCCTGACCTTGCCACAAACTCCACAGGGAGCGCAGGATCTGGCAGGTGACGTCATGCTTCTTCAGGCTATCTGTGAGTGTGTCAAGCAACTCAATAAAAGAGCGCCTAAGCTACTCACTCATCGCCCTGAAATTCCTTGGTTCCATGTGATGAGCATGAGAGACAGAATAGCCCACGGCTATTTTGATATTGATATAGATTTCGTCAATGAGATTATTACCAACGACTTGGATCCACTTCTTGCAGCCATAGATGCATTGTCTGCTAAGTTGGCAGATCTCTCGGATGAAGAATTGTTTAACCTCTAAATAATTAAGAACAACTTAGATATTTCAATTATACATAATACTTGAGCGTCTGCTTTAGTTCTCTCTTCCTGAAACGACCAAATTATCAAGACCGAGAACAAGGATTAAACAAAATATATGTTAAGGGAATAGGTAAGCAACCTACTCCCTTTCTTGTTTTTATCCAATGATATTTGTTATCAAGACAGCTGCAGTCTTCATTCCTTTTTTCTAACAACGTTGTCAAAAAATCCGTTATCTCGTAAAAAAGCAATATCTTTGCACCAACAAACAAAAACGAGCATTATTACCTAAAAAAAACAATTATGACTATGACAAAGATATTCTCTAATAAAGGAAAAGCTACTCGCAGAGAGTTCTGGACAACCTGTCTGAGCTGCATTCTGATCATCTGCATTACAGGCCCTATGATCGACAAGATCGGGAATACGACATTGCGTGGGTTCTCTATCTTCGGACTGGTATTCCTCACCTGCTGGGTTCTGGGATGCGTTACCCGTAAGCGCTGTCATGATCTGGGCATCAGCAGCTGGAAACAGTTCAATCCAAGGGTCATGTTCCGTGATTCTTACTTCCCTTCATAAACAGCATCCTCTTGCACTCGTCTATGCACTCTTTCGCATAGGCGATGGTCTCAGGATCCTCATCCTTAGGAGCGTATTTCAGATAGAGTTCAAAATTCTGTTGTTCTTGCTTATAGTCTTTCATTCTGCGATAGGCTGCGGCCATCTGATAATAGACATTGAAACGGTCAGAGTAGATCTTGCAGGCTTTCTGATACCAAAAGACAGACTTGTCATCCAAATACTTAGCGGCATAGCTGTTGCCGATGTGATTGTAGAGATAGAAGAGCATATCCTTGTTCGGCTGCATCAGTTCGATGGCGGTCTCAATATCTTCTGCACCTTGGTCGTTGATCTCTATGACCTTCTTAAAGCGGTCATTCGCCGTTGTTCCTTCCAGGACTTTGGCCAATGGAGAACCTTCCTTCAGGTCTGCATTATAGACATGCGATAGTGTTATCGCAGTCTCCACGGCTCCGAAGCGGGAGAGAATCGTCGCATCCTTCCAATCCGTCTGTTCTACAGCTCGATACAGCAGATCATAAGCCTCAACCATACGACCGACGCGGAAGCAGGAAAGACCCATGTAGTAGTTCGTCGTCTTGCGATCATCACCATCGGCCTTCAGTTTCTCGTAGACCTCGATGGCCTCATTATGACGATCAGCGCGATGCAATGCATAGGCCTTGACGGAGTTGATGGCAGAGTTGGTTGAGTCGATGGCACAATAGGCATCCAGATAGAGGAGCGCCTGATCGATCAGCGAGACATTGATCAGCGTGTTGCAAAGCGTGGCCAGGTTGTTATAGTTCTCAATGTTCCGTTCGGCCACCATCATCTGATATTTGAGTGCAGAGTCGGCCTTTTCCATCTTCTCGAAGCTGCGAGCCATGAGGTAGAGATCTGCATCGAGCGTGTCGGGATAGAGTACTGAGCGACATAGGTCGATACTCTGCTGAAACTTTCCTCTATTATAATAAGTTTGAGCCAGATCCCTTCGTATCGTATCGCTGGGATGCTGCTGATTTGCCAGCTCAAGATATTGCATGGCTCGAAAGCTGTTGGAGTGCTCCATGTAGTACTTACCTTGCTCATAGAGCTGCTGCCAAGAGGCGTTCTCCAAGTCTTTCTTTTCAATCTGTCCAGCGCAGGAGACATGACAGAGAATGAAAGAAAATATATTGAGTATAAAAAGAGAAAACAAGAGTCTCATAGTGGCATTTTCTAGGGGCAAGAGGCAGCCTCACGGTCACCTCCTGCCAAGTGTGTTATTTCAATCTTTTGAGAAAACTATTTCTTTGTGGAGATCTTAATGATGCCATTCTTGGCCTCTGGATACTGATCGATGAACTTGCTGATGTTCTCGTCGTCTTTCAAGATTTCTATTGATTCGATGATGTCGGTAGAAAGCTGACGGAGTTCTTCCGCAGAGATAGGCTTACCGTCGAGGAGCCTGAGGCCTTCGAATTTGATTGAAGACGTTGTGGAAGATGCTTTTACTCCATCATTTTTAAGAGTATCACCGAAGAGTTTGAAAGTAATCGGGAGGAAATACCTCACCCTCACGGCTTCTCCATCCTGCTTGCCAGGCTTCCACTTGGGCATAGCTTCCAGCAAACGCTTTGCTTCTTCGGTCAGCAATGGATGAGGAGAGCGTACCTCCTCGATGGTAGAGACAGAGCCATCTTTCTCGATGATGAAGCTCATCGTCACGCGACCCTCAATGTTGTTGTCGAAACATTCCTTTGGATACTGCATGTTTTTTGAGATAAACTTCATCATTTCCTGAGCTCCACCAGGGAACTCTGGCTCTTCCTCGCAGACGCTCTTGACATCGTCATTTGCGGCAAAGCCTTGAACTTTCAAAGCAGATGACGAAGGACGGCTGAGGTCTTCCTTTATGAAATTCAGATGACCAGACAAACCATCGTGGTGAGACAGGCGGATGATATTCAGTTCCCTGCAGCGGTTCTTAAGGTCACTCACATACTTCATAGGTGTGTTCTTGGCAAGCGTGAGCGCCAGATGACCTTCCTTGCTGTAGATTTCCTTCAGATCATCATCGGTCAAAGCCTTAGCCTGAATCGTACCATTTTCGTCAATCAGATGAGCCGAATAACCATCTATGCCCTCCTGAAAGACAATTGTGACGTAATTTTTAGGGTTGGAATCTTGGTCAACTGAAAATAAATCGCTAACTTTGCACCCGGAAATCTCCGCAGAGAGAGCCGAAGCTGTAGGGGTGGCGAACAGCGCTACACTGAGCGCAGCTACTGGCACGGCAATGGCATATTTGGCGCGTGCCCATGGATTTGATTTTTTCTTCTGCATCATTGTGATACGTTTTTTAATTGAACTTTGGTGCAGGCTGTTGGTAATTGATTGCAGTCGGCTACCAGCAGCCTTTTTTATGAGTAGTAATTGATATTCACGCGCATTGACTCCGCCATCGAGCACCGCTTCGTCGGCTTCGTATTCGTGGATAGCCTGTAGTTCTTCGCGCAAAAGCCAGATGGCAGGATTGAACCATTGCATGATCAGACACACCTCGGTGAGGATCAGATCGAGTGTGTGATGATTGGTGATGTGACCGAGCTCGTGCATCAGGATGGCGCGCTCATTCTCCTGCAGATCCTGCTCATTGACCACGACGTAGTGCATCCAGCTGAATGGCGAGACGTTATCCTTTGTGACCATCAGTCGAGCCTTGCTTTGCGCAAAACTCTGAGGCAATGGACGCTCCTCGCAGCGACGGATCAGGCGCCAGAGACTGAGGTACGAGACGAGCGTGCGAAGTGCGAAGAAGACGATGCCAAGGAGATAGACGAGGATGAGGACGGCGACGAACTTCGTCCAGAGCGGTGTCTCTACTTCGGTAACAACAGCCTCGACCATGGCGAGGTCAGAAAGATCGATCTCTACGCTTCCTGTGGCTTCTGTGGTTGTCTTCAGATTGAACTGCATCAAGGGCAATGCCATAGAACACAGCAAGAGCGTGACCAGCGCAAAACGATTGAAGCGATGGAAGGTATCGCGGCTCATCAGCAGCTTATAGAAGAGGTAATAGGCGGCCAGACAGAGGGCGGACTTGAGAATGTAGACAAAAAATGTGCCCATTTTTAGTGAGGAGTGAGAAGTGAGGAGTGAGGAGTTATTGCTCTTTCTCGACTTGATTGATCAGTTCCTTCAGTTCATCGATCGAGACATTTTCCTCTTTGACCAGTGCAGAGATCGCCTTGACGTATGAGCCGTGGAAGTAGCGGCTGATGACTGAGGTCAGTGTCTTCTTGTGGTACTCGTCGGCAGAGACAGTGGCAAAGTACTGATACGTGGTACCGAGACTCTTGTGACCGACGTAACCCTTCTCTTCGAGCGTACGTACGACCGTAGAGAGAGTATTGAAGTGTGGACGAGGATCATCATAAAAGTTCAGCATCTCGCGGATGAACTGAGGACCATGTTGCCAGAAGATATTCATGGCCTCTTCTTCCTTTGCGGTAAGTTCCTGTTTCATTTTTGTCGTTGTTTTTGTTTGCTGGTGCAAAGTAACGACTTTTTTTAGTTACCGAACGAATATTTTTAGTTGAAAGAGATTTTGAGCAACGAAATTTCTTAGTTACGACAATATTTTGCTAACTGAATATAACAAAAACAGAGGCTACATCATGAAGATGCAACCTCTATTGGCTTATTCTGAAGTAAAAATATATTTATGGAATGATGACTCCTTCTTCTCTCAGGAGTCGCATTTTCTTTTCGATCATCTCTCCTGACGTCTGGCCATTGAAGCCGTGCATGGAGCCGTCGGAGGCGATGACACGGTGGCAAGGGACTTCGGGAGCGAAAGGATTTTTGCGCAAGGCCTGTCCTACTGCCTGAGCGCTACCACAGCCGATGCGACGGGCAAGCTGGCCGTATGAGATGGTCTCGCCGCGTGGGACGTTGAGGAGCTCGAGGTAGACACGGCGCTGGAACTCGGTGATATTGGTGGCAGAGAGGACACGCTCGCGGATGGGACGATAGTCGGCGCGACGGTCTTTCTTGCCGTTGAAGGTCTTCTTTACTTCTGGGATTACCTCGTACTGAAGTGGGATCTTGAACGTCTCCAGACGAGGCTTGAGATACTGGATGAGCGCTTTCTTATTGAACTCAACGCCTGGCTCCATGACGACGAGCAGACGGGGGATCTGACCCATGAGCGGATGCTGTGCAGCGACACAGATACAATCGGCAATACCTGGCATCGACATGGCTACGTCCTCCACTTCGGCAGGTGCTACCTTGAGGCCACCGACGTTGATGAACTCACTGTCGCGACCCGTGATGTAGAGATTGCCGTCAGCATCGATCTGACCGATGTCGGACGTGACGATCTCTGTAGGTGGCTGCGGATCGTGGAGGTAGCCGCTCATGATCATCGGTCCTGAGACGATGATGTGACCTTCGGCGTCGAGGCGGATGTTGGCATGCACCATGGTAGGACCGACACATCCCTGGCGACAGACGGCTGGCTGATGGAAGGGGAACGTGCAGACGATACCCGTCTCGGTAGATGCGTAGGTATTGTAGAAGCGCGTCTTCGGGAGGAGTTCGCGGATCTGCTCCATATCGCTGGTGGCAATAGGTGCGGCGCCTGTCTCAATGAACTCGATATGATCGGACAACGACTGGAGACGCTCGCGATGCAGCTGCATGAGCATGCGGATGGCCGACGGGACGAGGAAGGTGGCGGTGCGAGGTGCAGAACCTAACGCCTGGAAGAGCGCTTCGGTGTCCTTGAGGCCTTCGAGTATGTAGATGGTGCCACCGACGACGATCATCGGGAGGACCTTGCTCCAGCTGCCGAAATGATGGATCGGACCGCAGATGACGAAGGTCAGGCCAGCATGGAATCCCTGCGACTGGATGAGGTTCTCGGCATCGGCCATGATGGCGTCGTGACTGAGCAGGACGCCTTTCGGCTTACTGGTGGAACCTGTGGTGAAGAGGATGTCGCTGACGGCGGGATTGTGATAATCGGGAAGATCGTCCATGATTGCATCGACCGGCACGCTGATGGCTCCGACCTCGTGCAAGGCCAGGAAACGCACCAGATAAGCCACATCCTGCGAGGCGACAAACTGATAGAGCTGACCTGGCTGGACGTGCTCCTCGTCACGCAGGCGCTGCGCTTCGGCAGTGACACGCGCTGCAAGATCGGCGTATGTCACCACCTCACCATCGTGGATGATGGCGGGGACGGTGGGATGCTCGAGAGCGTGAAGACGCAGATAGTCGAGAAGCATTGACGAATTTACGATTGACGATTTAGCGATTTACGATTGGCAATAGTCCGACGGACGAATTATTGCTTCTCGGCCAATTTGCGCTCTACGAGTGCGACGAGCGCGTCGATGTTACGAAGGTTCTTAGGGGTAGCATCGCGCGAAGAGAGCTCGATGCCGTACTCTTCGGAGAGGAGCATGAGGATGTTGGTGACGCCAAGGGAGTCGAGTTCGTCCCAGAGACGCTCTGACTCGAGATCGACCAATGGGAGAGCCTCCTCGAGGATAGAAATGATTCTGTCTTTCATATATGAAATAAATTACTGATTACAAATTACTAATTACTTTGCTTCACGATCGAGATAGTCGCGGAGGGGCTTATCGATGCGGATGAGCCACTGGAAGACCATCGGAGGGATGAACCACGCCATCAAAACGACGACAGCCATGCCGATGATGGTGACTTCGGCCAGCGAGTGCATGGCAGGATGTTTGGCCAGGATGAGCGAGCCGATGCCGATGAGCATGATGAGTGCTGACAGCAGGATGCTACGCTGGTAGCTGACGAGGACTTTACGTCCTTCACGATAGTCGCGGATCAGGCCTTCGGTGACGAAGATGGTATAGTCGTCGCCTTGTCCGAAGATGAACGTGGCGAGAATGACGTTGACGATATTGAACTGGATGCCGAGCAACTGCATGAGACCGAGGATCCATACCCAGCCGATAGCCATCGGAATGAACGCCACCAAGGCGAGTTCGAGACGACGGAACGAGAACCAGAGGAACAGGAAGACGATGGCACTACACGCGTAGCCGATGTAGTTGAAGTTGTCGGACAAAGCGTCGGACACACGGCTGTTGAGTGAAGCCAGGTCGAAGATATGGAACTCCGGCTGTGTGGTTGCATTGTCGGCCTTAGGCAAAGACTGCTGCAAGGCCTCCTCTACCTGTGCTACTTCATCGGACGGAACCATATACTGTGCGACGAGCAAGCCTGGACGAACCATACCCGTGAGGATGGTGCTGGTGAGTGGCTCGAATTCGTCATAAGAGAGCGGTGAGAGCTCGGTGGTGAGGAGTTCCTCGAACGGAGAAAATGCATCGGCTGAAAAACCTACTTCAGAGGCAGTCTGAACGAAGCTGGATGGCAATGCGAACGAGTAGCCATGCTGCTGCCAGAAGTCGCGCCACAGTGCAATTCTGCGCTCTTGTGTGGATTGTGACGGGAGGAGGTCGGCGGGATTCTTCTGCGAGAGGAAATGACTGGCCACTCCTGACTGAGCCGCCTCAGCCGTCAGGAGCTCAAGACCCTGCAACGCCTCTTCGGCCGTAGCACCAGAGACGGAAGCAAAGACGGTATTGCCTTGCGACTGACCCTGGATGTCGGACATATAAGCGAGGTCGGCGCGCTGACGGTCGGTGAGATAGTTGATGTGATTGAGGTTGGAATCAAACTCGGTGAGGAGGCTGAACCAACCGAAGACAGCCGTCAGGACAAGCAAGACGACGAGAGTGACACGCGACTGGATGAGACGCTGCGAGAGACGGTCGAAAGCGTGTACCTCGGCTTCGAGATTAACCTTGGCCGTGGTAGGCTTGGCATCGAACATCGTCATGTGTGGCATGAACACCAACACGAAGATGATGGTACCGATGAGCATGAGCGCGCTGAAGAGTCCGAGGTCACAGACGGCAACGGCATCGAGCGGAACGAGCGTCAGGAAGGCGCCGACGGTGGTGACATTGCCTATAAATAAAGGTGCGACAAGCTCACGGAGTGTGAGACGCGTATCTGGCTGGTGCTGCTTGTGACAGATGTAGTGCAGTGGATAGTTGACCGCAATGCCGATGATGATCGATGCGATACCGAGGACAATGACCGAGACACTATCGCGGAAGAGTCCTAAGAAGCCGAGTGCGAAGAGGAAACCGAAGCCGGTGGCGATGGCAATCTGTAGCAAGGAGCGCAAGCTACGGAAAGCGTAAAGCAACAAGGCCAGGATCAGGATGGCCGAGATGGTGACGGCCAGGATGCTGTCATGCTTGATCTGCGCGGCGTTAGAGACGGCGATAACGGGAGAGCCGATAACGGTGACTGCAATGTCACGGGTAGCCTCCTCGGCCTGTAAGGCGGTGGTGGTACGCTCGAAGAGTGAGACAAGCTGCGCGTTGCCACTACTCTCACTGCTGCCGAATGGCGACGTGACGGTGACAATGCAGCGACGCTCATCAGGCGTGAAGATATAGCCGTCGTACTGCTGGAACTGCAGCTCTGGCTGGAACTGACGGAGCAACGAAGCTACACGTCCTCCGAGGCCTAACGGATCATGCTGGAGGACAGGCTGCACGAAAGAGCCAGCCAGCGAACCGATCTGCTCATAGTCGGCCTCCAGACGATGACGTACGAAGTCAGGATCGGCCTGCCAGGCGCTGTCGAGACGCTGATAGTCGGTCTCATCGAGATAAAGCGGAAGATGCTCGTAGACGAACGAGAAGACGTCGAGCACCTGCGTGAAGTCGATCTGTGGCTGCCAGTCAGTGATCCATCCTGCGGTGTCCTGTTCGGCCAGGAGTTCACCGAAGCGCTCTACGCCTGCAGTAATGTATTCCTGCTGCACCTGTGTGGTGTCAGCGTGGCTGAAGAGGAGCACGACACGGTTGCCAGCAGCCACCTCCTGATAGATCTGCATGGCCTTGCGATACTCAGCATCGAAAGGCATGAAGTCTGAGATGTCTTCCTTATAGTCAAGCCTCGTGACCAATGCACACAGCGCAGCCACGACCACTGACAGGAGGAGCCAGAGGCGGGAGCGACGCGTCGCAAAGTAGTCGTAGAGACGAAGGAAGACGTTCATTTAGAGTTTGTCATTATTGATAGGGTTGGCATAGATGCCGAGGAAGATCTCGTGGAGAGCGTCGAGGTCGGTGACGGCATACTGCTCCTTCTGCGCCATACGGTCGAGCGTGGCCATACGGTCAAGGAAAGCCTGCTTCTCTGCCTCGGTATACATCGACTGATAGGTGGTCTGGCCGTAGAGCATATCATGCGCGATGTAGTTATTCGGCCATAGGCGATAGTGGGTATGGATGCGCTGGTCGATGATACGGGCCAACTGTTGGTGATATTCGTTCTGCGTGAGGTCATTGAGCGCCTCAAGTTCGCTGCGCTTGATGGGAGGACAGACCTCGAAGTGCACGCGACCTTTCTCCTGCATGATGCCGGTGAGGATGCTGGTGATGTCTTCGCCAGGACGCTTGATGTACTTCTGATTACGGCTCATATAGAGCTCGAAGGCCTTGAGGAAGTCACAGCTCTCCCACTCGTAGGACACGCTGACAGGGACGATATGCAGTTCATCGAGCGACGAGATCTTGTCATTAGGATTGCTGACCGAGAACATCTTGATGATACCCTGGTCGGTGCGGTCACTGCCATCCTTGGTACGACCATTGCGCTGTGCGATCCATACTGACTGCTGCTTGTCACGGATGACGTGACGGATGTACTCAGAGAGATGCAACGAACAGCGATAGAACTCCTTAGGAGTGCCACCACGCTCTACGCGGAACATCTTGTTAGACTTGCCGATATCGATGATCAGCGGACCAGACATGAGGTTGGCGCCAAAGGTGATCTCGGTGGTCGGATAACCGTTGAGATAGAGGACGTACTGCAGGAGGCTGGAGTCGAGGACGATGTCGCGATGGTTGGAGACATAGAGGTAGGGGACGTCATGATCGATGTGACCCAGGCCTTCGAACGTGAACTGCGTGATGCTGCGCTTGATGACCTGAGCGTTGAACTCCTTCATGACCTTCGACTGGAACTCTTCAATGGTCTGGATGGAGCGTACCTCCTCACGTACCTCCTGCACGCTACGGTCAGGAAATACGTACGAGGCGATGATCGGGAAACCATCGCTGCTGGCAATACGCTGCATGGCAGCAGGAATCTCCTCCTGGAAGTACGGACGAATATCGTCAAAATTATTTGTCATAATTCGATTTGAACCAATGAATGAATTTTTCTTTCCAGACGATGCACTCAACGCTGGTCTTGGCAGAATCGGCACCGAAACCGTGTCCGCCGGTCTTGAACTGATGATACTCATGCGGTACGCCAACGGCAGTAAGCGCTGAATCGAGCATCTCTGAGTTGTGGTAGTGGACGACGGGATCGTCGACACAGTTGACCAGGAACACCGGAGGCATGTCTGGACGGACGTGCAGCTCGAGCGAGAGGCTGTCCTGCCACTTGGTCTGACGCTTGCGATACTCGCCTAACAGAGCGCGACGCGAACGCTTGTGTACCCAAGGATTCTTGCGCAAGGTCACGACTGGATAGACGGGGACCACGAAGTCAGGACGATTGTCTGACGAGGTGAAGAACTCTGCTGCCAACGTCACCAGATGGCCACCGGCAGAAAATCCCATCGCACCCAGACAGTCAGGATCAATATTATATTCCTTTGCCTTCTGACGCAGCTCGACGATAGCCTGCTGGATATTGACCAATGCATCAGGGTACTGATGACCTCGTATAATATATCTATAATGTGTGATAAACGAGGTGACACCCTGCACAGGATATTCGAGCACGAAGGTTGAGATACCTTGAGACTGCAGCCATTGAGCCACACCTACTCCTTCGGTCCTCACATCATGCCAGGAATAGCTACCACCGGGACAGACGATGATGGCAGGTGTCGGCCGATCGGACTGTGCGAGGAATGGCGTCAGACGCTGAGCGCTGAGCGACAGGCAATTCAGCGAAAGAACGAAGGCGAGTAGCAGGATCTTGATATCTTTCATCTTCATTCTTTTATAGCTCCTAAAATGGTGTCCTTGCCAAGTACGGCCTCTGCGGTCTGGATGGCGGTAAGAGGTACGCCACAGATGCCATGGAGGTTGATGCACTGGCCTGTGAGTAGCAGATTGCTGACTTTGGTCTGGATAGGCAAGTGAGAGAGGATGATGTTGTCAGCGTCCTTGCTGTAGCCATACATGTTGCCTTCTGGAGTACCCAACCAGTCACGGAAGGTGAGCGGTGTGGCGGCGAAACTGCTTACCACAGCGTCTGCAAAGCCTGGATAGCGCTCTGAGACGAGTGCTGTGATGCGAGCGATCTGCTCCTCACTCCATTGCTTATAATCGTCAGGACGATGGCCGATAGAGCTATTCTCCCATGGACGAACTGCGTCGAACGACATCGGACAGACGGTCATCAGCAGGCGTGTGCCACGTGGCGTGACTTTACCATCGGTCATGAAGAGAGCCACACCCTGTGGCCAGAGCTCGTTGTACTCATGCAGCTGCCAGAAACGCTCCTGCGAGCGCAAGAGATAGACAGGTGACTGCAAAGCGTCGAAAGCGTCGGCCTTGACTTCGTAATAGACCTTGAAGGCTGAGTAGCTGTTTGGGATGGAATGCAGGCGTGAGACGTAAGCGCGAGGGAAGGCGCCTTCGCTGCTCAGGCCGATGGTCATCGTAGGATGCAGAGACGAGATATAGACGTCGCCTGTGAACACCTTGCCATTGCAAGTCCTGACATGCTGTATGACACGATTCTCGACATGAATCTCCTCAACAGCGTGGTTGGTCTGCACCTCTCCCCCATTGCTTCTGATCACATCGGCCAATGCATCGGCCAACTGCTGGCTACTCTTGCCAAACATGGAGGTGCCATTTATATAGAGTACGTTGATGAGCGCGTGCACGTACGCCGGTGTCTTGTCTTTGAGACCGCCATAGAGCGTACTGGCGAAAGCCATGAGATTGAGCAACTGAGGATTGCTCGTAAAACGCTCCAGGAACACTCCTACGGGGATTCCGAACGACTCGTGGACTGCAGTACTGGTAGGCTGGCGAAGGTTGAAGAGATCGATCTTAGAGGCGATGTCGTAGATGGTATCAATGTAGCGACGGATACCTGCTTCCTCGGCAGGGAACTGCTCCACAAGATAGTCAGCAAGGCGCTGTCGGCCTTGTGGCAACCTATAGATGGTCTTATTGTCGATGCCGATGATCTCTGCCATGCAGTCCTGTGGCATGGGGACGATATCGAGCTTATCAAGAATACCTAAATAACTGCAGATACGATGGAGGGAGCCTCCTGGCTGGAAGCCTCCAAGGATATGCATGCCCGTCTCGTAAGTCATATCATGGCGGACAAAGGTCTGCAGGCCACCGCCGATGACATGGCTCTTCTCGAGCACCGTCACCGACACCTGGTTCTTGGCCAACAAGGCGCCTGTAAAAAGGCCACCAAGACCTCCGCCTATGATGATAGCTTTCTTCATTTATTATCTTATCTGATACGCAAGCTGCCGGGACCAAGCAAATTGCCACAAGTAATCATTGTACCTACCAGCACGCCTAAGATGCCGTGCGAATTGATGTTCTGTCCGACCAGCAACAGATTCGGAATACGAGTGCGGTAAGGGATGCGATAAGCAGGTCCGGCATTGACGTCCTTGAGGATGCCATACATCGAACCGTCAGGAGTAGATGTGTAGTCACGATAAGTCAGCGGAGTAGCCGTGTAATAGCTCTCTATCTGACTGCGGATGGCAGGGAACTCCTTCTCCATCAGATCGAGGATCTTCTCTGCTTTCTCTTTCTTCCAGGCCTCATAGTCTGCACCACGTCGGCCGATGTATGTGTCAGACCATTTCTCAAGCTCTGAGACTTTCATATAAGACAATACCACGCCACTCTGCGCGAACTTACTTTGTGTCTCCGGACAGAAATGCATGTAGAGATAGGCTGACGGCCAAGTCTCCTCGTCATAAGTCTCACACCCCCAGGGATGGTCGGCGAGATAGCCATAGAAGTTGCTGTTCATATACGGCATGGCTCCGTCTTTGAACTTCAAGTACAAGGAGAATACCGATGGCGTATTAGGGATAGCAGCAATACGCTGACGATAGGCTGGACGGATCAGCGAAGTATCGAGCAATGGCATGAGCACTTGAGGATGGATGGCACTGATGACGACATCGGCCGAGAGAAGCTGTTCGCCATTGATCTCGACTCCTGTGGCATGGGTAGCATCGCAGACAACGCGTGTGACCTTGCTACGCGTCAGTACACGACCTCCGTAACGCTCGATAGTTGCAGCCATGGAGTTGGCCAACTGATCGCTACCTCCACGGAGACGGAAGGAGCTGCGATTATAGAAGTCCATAAGCTGTGCATGCAGTGCAAAAGGAGTCTTATCCTGCACGCCGGCATAGAGTGGCAGATCGCCACAGAGGACGTCGCGCAAGTGAGGATCACGGACGGTCTCACGCAACACCTCTCCCATCGAGGTCAGCTGATATTGCATCAGCGTATCAGAGTCCTGCGAGGATTGCATCTGACTCAATCCACAGACGTCGGCCACCTGCTGCACGGTATCGAAATAACGTGCCAAGCTATCGGCCTCAGCAGGGAACTTCTGCAGCATGGTCTCAATGAAAGCCTCGCGGCCATTGGCAAAGGAGAAGCGCTCTCCTGCCAAAGAGATGACGTTGTAGGCTTCAGTATCGAGACGAGACAGCTTTACATCTGGAAGGATCTCCAGATAGTCGAACAACTGATACAGGACCTGACCAGAATCAGCGCTACCGACGAAGTGCATGCCGGTCTCAAAACGGACACCACCACGTGAGAAACACTGGAGGCAACCTCCGATCTGAAAGCCTTGTTCGAGCACAGTAACGTCATAGCCATTCTTTGCGAGAATGACTCCACAGGAGAGGCCTCCCATGCCGCTACCGATGATGATGGCTTTCTGTCGCTGCATATTATATATATGTATGGTCAGGAATGTTATCTATTTACTTCTTTTCGAGCTTCTGCTTATATACCTGTCGCCAAGCGCTGGTACGCTCCTGATAGGTCTCTCCGAGGCTTGTATCGCCAGCCTTGACGCGTTCTCCTACTTCTACGGTGATGGTGCCAGGTTGCAGACAGAAGTCATTCTTTGGCAATACGCGGCCAGGACCATCGAGGAAGACTGGGACGATGTCTGCACCGATTCTCTCGGCCAGATAGAAGGCGCCACGATGGAAACGGAGGACTTCGCAGGTGGCTGAGCGCGTACCTTCTGGGAAGATCAGCACCGAGTAGCCACGCTCGAGCAAAGACGCGATCTTTGGCTCATTGGCCTCCAATCCATCTGCTGCTGGATAATACTCCAGATAGTGGATGATCGGCGCGTAGAGCGGGAAGTTCCATACCCACTGATTGGTCATTGCCACGATGCGAGGAGACAACATCAGCGTGCAGAGCAGATCGAGGTGCGACTGATGGTTGCAGATGATCACTGCAGGCTTGGAGAAGTCCTCGTTAGATGCATTCCTGACGATAACCTTAGCACCAGGAATATGACGTGCACACCAACGGAAATAACACCAGATCAGGACGTGGAACTGTAGCTTGCGCTGATCGTCATGAGGCCACACCAGACGATAGAACAAGGCCATAGGGATAGCTCCTAGCACAGCGCTCAGGAGGAACACTGTGAAGGCGTATATCGTGATGAGTTTTCGTTTCAGTCGTTGCACGTAATCTGTAATTTGTAATCCGCGCGCTTCGCACGTAATTAGTAATTTGTAATTCGTATTATCGCCTCCTCAGGCGATAATACGCCATCATCCACCATCCGAACAGGAAACTGCTGAAGAACAGAATCGTATTGAGGATAAAGATGCGGCCAAAGTCCTTATACGGACGGAAATGTGTGACACGCTCCTCACGTGGTGGATAGTAGACACGGATCGGTGTTGACTCGAGCTTCACACCATGCCATGCAGCAAAGACCATGAACTCCAGTTCGGCCTCATAGCGCGCCGTGATGAGGTTGAGTCCGTGCAGATGATGCAGCGGATAGAGACGATATCCCGTCTGCGTATCTGGCAGACACTGCCACGTCTGGAGTGCGAACCAGAAGTTAGAAAAATAGTTGGCAAAGGTATTGCCTCCTGGCATATTCTCCTGCTGCAGCTTGCGATTGCCTACGATAATCACGTCAGGACGGCCAGCGGCAATACTTTCCTTCAGTTTCGAGACAAAGTGTGGCAGGTCCTCAGGATAATGCTGACCATCTGAATCGATGGTGATGGCATAGTCAAAACCGAGTTCCTTAGCCTTGCGGAAGCCGGTACGCAGCGCATGACCCTTACCTTGATTCTGCTCGTAAGTGACCACATGCAGCTCCTCTTGCTGACGAAGCAGCGTGAGCGTATCGTCTGTCGAACCATCATTGACTACCATGATATCAGCAGAGAATGGACGAAGACGATCGATGACCTGCAACACCGTGGTATGGTTGTTGTAGGTCGGCACGATCACGCAGATCTTCAGTTCTTTCAACTCTTCGCGGATATCCATCACGTAGTTTCTAGGGTAGTTTATACTGCACGGAGCAACAAAGACATCTTGGTGTAGGTGGTCTCGTCCTTGACGATGTCTGCATTGATGTGCACCTGCTGATCCTCCTCTTTGCGGATCTTGACAGCGACGTCGAGATCGAGTACCTCATCAGGCTTGATGACCGAGAGGAACTTCAGGTTGACGATCTTCGCAATCTCTACCTCACGCTTTGTCCATACAGCAAACAACTCCTGCACCATCTGCACGATGCAAGCGCCTGGCATGATAGGTTCGCCAGGGAAGTGCGCCTGGAAGATGACGCTGTCTGCATTCAGTCGGATCTGAAAGCGGACGGCCTCGGCACTCTCCTCTGCGGATGAGACGATCGAATAGAGGTTATCAAGAAGGATCATTCCCGTAATTCGTAATTTGTAATTCGTAATTAGCCTTTGGCTTAGTGTGCAATAAAGTAGCATCCCAACATGATGAGACAGACACCTATCCATGCAGAGGTAGAGATCTGCTCATGAAAGATCAGCATCGCAGCTATCATGCCAAAGATATAAGCCATCGAGGACATCGGATAAGCCAAGCTGAACGGATAATGCTTGAGGATATAAGCCCATAGCACGGTAGCACCACCAAAGCTGATGCCACACGCCAGCCACCACCAGTTAGTGGCTTGTGACCACACAAAGCTCCACGACCACTCTACCTTAGGCATGTGCTGGAGAGCGATCTTGACCAATACCTGACCTCCTGCTAAGAGGATGGCCTGGAGGATAGATAGGGGGAGCAGGGAGAACATTTTTTAGTTAGGAGTGAGGAGTTAGGAGTGAGGAGTTATCCTATTGTCGCGAGATTAACTAAAGTATCAATTCTCTTAATGGAGTTTTACCTGCAGGAATAGCGTCCTCAGTCACCAGCAGATAAGCCTCGTTGACAGCAGAAGGAACAGAGTCATGCAGGCCTACCAGCGCACTCTTGATCTGGCCTTGCTGCATCAGCATCCATGCATCGAGCATCGCCATAAGGAGAGAATCCTCTCCTTGCGAATGAGTGTTGTTATAGCCATGGTTCTTGGTGCTGATGGCAATCAATGAACCGATGGTATTGTGTGTCGACTGCATAAATGGTGTTGGCTTCAGCAACTGTTCACCACCTGTCAGCATATCGCGAAGGAAGGTCTCAGAACTCTCTGCATTACCCCATGCCGTACCTGTGATGATGGCATCTGGCACGAAAGCTGCACCTTCTTCTCCTGCATCACGTAAAGCTTGGATAGACACTGCCATCGTACGCTTGAGCATCGGACCTAAGCGACGAGCTTCGCCTGGAGTCATGTAGAGCTTGAAGTTTGGATCAGCGTCTACTGCTGTGAGCTTCTGCTCGGTGAGAACGAAAACGTTCTTGAGTGAGGAATGAGGAGTGAGGAGTGAGGAATTGTTTGTGTTGCTATCGAATGCCGAGAACACCATCGAGCTATCATTGCCACCAAATCCGAATGCATTGCACAGAATATGACGCAAGCCTTGTGCTGGCATCGCTGTATCCTGTGTCACTGGCATCGGTTCACCCTCGATACTCTTAGCGCATCCTAAACTCACTGGCATGAACTGATGCTGCAAAGCAAGCAAGCAGAAGACCGCCTCGATGCTACCAGATGCAGAGGTCGTGTGACCTGTAAAGCCCTTGGTACTGCTGTATGGAGGAAGCACCTTCTGATCGGCGAAGACACGGTGCATGGCCGTGAGCTCTGAAGGATCATTGTTAGGCGTACCCGTGCCATGTGCATTGACATAATCAATGTCCGACGGCTGCAATCCTGCCATACGGATGGCCTGCGACATGGCTCGATAAGCGCCTTCGCCATCTTCTGACGAAGCCGTCTGGTGGAAAGCGTCACACGCATTGCCATAACCGCTGACGATGGCCAGAGGCTTCGCACCACGACGCTTAGCAGAGCTCAGTGTCTCGATGACGAGGAAGCCTGCACCTTCGCCAAGATTGAGTCCTGCACGTGTCTCGTCGAACGGACGACACTGTGCATGATCGAGGATCATCAGCGTATTGAAGCCATTGAGATGAAAACGAGAGAGCGACTCTGTGCCACCTACGACCGCCTGTTCGTACAGACCTGTCTTAACGAGGTTGGCACCGATCTCAATGGCATTGAGCGCCGATGAGCAGGCGGTGCTGATCGTATCGAGCAAGGCGAACTTGCCGAAGCCTCGAGCGATCTGCTGCGTATTGCTGCCACAGTCAGTCTTCGCATCGAGCATCTGCTGCATCATCTGCTCATGCTCGGTACTGGTGAAGAGATTCTCTCCACGATCCATACCTGCCACAGTCGTACCAGAGATCAGCGGCATACGGCCATTGAGCTCTGCGATGAGCTGCTGATCCGCATTGAGCATACCAGCCTCAGCCAAGGCCTCACGCAAGGCGAGACGAGCCATCAGCGTCGTACGACAAAGCTCCTCTCCTCCATCGGCTGCCACAGCTACCAGCTGCTGCATCTCCTCGTTAGAGAGCTTGACTTCGCCGACAGGCAGCTCATGATGCTCCGTCTGCAGATAGCGTACTTCACCGATGCCAGAGCGCAACGACTGCAGTGCAGACAAGGTCTCAGCCTTGCCTACACCGATGGCAGATACTACGCCTGCACCTGTGATGACAATTGGTTCGTTGATCACAAACTTATCTGTTAGAATTACTTCTTGCGGTTAGCAGCAACATACTCAGCCATTGCCTTGACCGACTGGAACACAGCCTTGCCTTCAGCTGGCGTCTGGAACTTGATACCGTAGAAGCGCTCGAGCAATACGATGAGCTCCAATGCATCGATGCTATCCAGACCCAGGCCTTCGCCGAAGAGAGGTGCCTCTGCATCAATGTCAGCTGGAGTAAGATCCTCCAGGTTGAGAGCCTCGATAATCTGCTCCTTCAATTTTTCAATCAATTCTTCCATAATTTATATAATGTGTTATAAAAATTTCTAAGGGACGTCTTGCATGCAGGATGTACGTTCTTGCATCTCGGAAAGGACGCCTTGCTTGCAGGATGTCCATTCCTGCATCTCGGAAGGGACGCCTTGCTTGCAGGATGTCCATTCCTGCATCTCGGAAGGGACGTTTTGCATGCAGGATGTCCGTTCCTGCATCTCGGAAGGGACGTCTTGCATGCAGGATGTCCATTCCTGCTTTCATTATCGGTTGTAGAGACCTAAGTGAGCCTCAAAATGATTCTCGTCCTCACACTCCAGCCAACCGCCTAAGACAGACGTTGTCATCGGATCGGCAAAAGCCTGTGCGATGAGCTGTTGCAACAATTTGTCATCAGGCTCATCAACCACCAGAAACGTTGTCTCGCCGTGATAATGATGACGGATGGCAATCTCTCCTGTCACAATGTTCGGCAAAGTATAGACAAAGTCTGCAGGGCTTGGGAAGTAATCCTCTCCTTCCTGGATCGTCTGCTCATACTTGCGATCAGCTGCCAGCGAAGCGCTTCGATTGATCAAGACGATGGCACGATCCTCACGCTCCACGAAATGCTCCTCGTCAACCTGCTGGAGCAAGAGCTCTGAGGCGATGAATCCCAAGCGTGCCAGAGGATCCATCTTATAGAACTTCGGATAGTCACCGACATGCTGCTTGTAGAGGGAAACTAAGTATTCGCGACCGCTCTGCTGCACCTCGTCTGACTTGATATGTATCTCAGCAATCTGCGTCATACCTCATCTCCTTTCTTAAATAGCGCTGCAGCGTTGCAGCCACCGAAACCGGACATCAACTTGATGAACTGACGCTTTTCGGTCTCTACATGCTGGCCAGAGACATACAGCTCACGGCTTGTACCACAAGCGCTGTAGCCACGTGTTCCAGGCACCCATCCTGCATCGATGGCATGCATGGTCAGGATTGTCTCCAACAGGCCTGCAGCACCCATCGTGTGGCCATAATAACCTTTGAGGCCACTGACGAGCGTCTGGCTCATCCCCTCACGGTCGATGGCCTTCGACTCCATGTCGTCATTATAGAGCGTAGCCGTGCCATGTGCAGAGATACAGGCGATACACGAAGGATCCTCTCCTTGCATCACCTGATGCAAGCTGCGATAACTTCCTTCAGCGGTCTTCGAAGGACCAGAGATGTGGAAGGCGTCATTGCGGACAGCTCCCTTGCACAATACCCATTCGTCGGCCGAGGCTTTCTCCTTGCGTGTATATATCATCGTGGCTGCAGCCTCTCCAAGGTTCAAGCCAAAACGGTCTTCGTCAAAAGGTCGACACTCTTCGGTAGAGACCGCCTTGAATGACTGGAAACCTGAGACGATGAACTTGCTCTGGATATCACAACCTGCTACGATGGCAGTGTCATACGCTCCGCTCTCCAGCAGTCGCTGTGCCAGGATCTGTGCAGACAAACCGCTGATACAGGCGTTAGAAACAGTCACTGGCTGTGTCGTGATGCCGAAATGCTTAGCCAGATGCGCCGCCGTCTCTCCCATACGCTCACCGTCAGGACCTGTCGTGTTTCCTTTGGTCGATGAGAGGACAAGGACGACACGTGTAGACGTCACATCGAGCTCTGGCACCTGAGACAGAGCCGTAGCGATAGATTGACGGAGCGCTCCTTCATAAGTGTGCTCCTCCAGCTGTCCGTCTGCAAAGAGCGAAGCCATGAAAGGCTCTGGAATGTTCCAACGCTGATAAGTCGTAAGTGCCGAACGATACTCCTGCACAGCATGCAGGTTCTCCTCGGTCGTCATCCCTAAAGGTGACAGGATATTATCGGCTATCTTTACGATCATCTCAACTTTTAACTGTTAACTATTAACTGTTAACTAAACTGTCTTTTCGCTCAACGCAATTTTCATCTCTCCCTCAGCCAGCAGTGTACCGTCCAGGAGTCGCACCTCTCCATGAGCTAATGTCAGGCCGAACGACGAACTGAGCACCTCGATGCGTGTCTCGATCGTCTCTCCGACTTTTGGCAACTGCAGGATCTCGAGATTCCTGACAGCTCCGATAAATCCGATATTGACATCCTTGTGCAGGATGTACTTATTGATATATCCGATACGCGCTGCACAAGTCTGTGCGATGTTCTCTACGATGCCACTGGCCACGAAGACTCCGTTCTGGCAGAAGAGATTGTCCTCAGTAATCTGGAATCGTGTAGAGGTGACGATCTCGTCATAATGCAGCAACTGGCTCACCATGATAAATGGAGCGCGCTGTGGCAGGATACCACCAATGGGGATCTGAAGAAATTCCTCGTCTGTCATGCTTTCCAGAAATCAAAATAGTTGAACCATTGTGTCGGATACATCCTCACCACCGTCTCCAGCTGACGGGCAAACTCATCGGCCAGGGCCTGCTGACGGACACTCTTCTTCGTGAGCTGCTCTGCATCGACCTGCTTGTAGCCTTCGGTCAGATCCTTGATGATGATGTGGTAAGTCTGCCAGTCTTTCTTTAGGACAAAGACGGCCAATGCTGCACAGTCACGCGCTACAGCCAGGGAGAAAGGTCCCAACGGGAACTTGGCGTCCTGACCTAAGAACTGACAGTTGAGCGCCTTCTGTGATCCGAAGATACGGTCGCCTGGCATGCTCACGATCTCACCGTCTGACAGAGCGGTATTGAGCGTGAAGATATGGCTCATATCCGGCATCACAGGCACCATGGTGATGTTATTTGGTGTGAAGACTTTGTTGCGGTTCTTCATCACAGTCTCGGTCTCTCCGAGGAACACCAGTGCATTCATTCGCTTGTTTTCGCATTTGAGCGAATAGCCAGCGAGCTCGTAGTTGCCCGTGTGCGAACTCATCTGCACAAATCCCTCAGGCTTCGATTCGACCACCTTCCAGAGGTCCTCATAGCCTTCCATCTCGAAGCGGAACTTGCGTCCGCCATAGACAGCAAAGCGATCGATGATGATCTGTCCGAAACGGAAATGATTGACGTAGACGTGCCAGAAAGCCTTAAGTGGCGACTCACCGAAACGCTGACGGAAGAAGCGATACTGAGCAATATAACCGAAGTGTGCAAAGAGCATATAGAACGGCACGATCAGCGCTACGAAAGCGTAGACGATGCGCTGATCGGTATGTCCGAGGATGGTCACCAGCGAGCGCTGCATCCAGGGCATGCCGCCTGTCGTTCCTTTCCACTGGCTATGCTCAAGGGTCTCTGCCATGCAACAAGTATTATTTGTTGGTGTGCTGCTCGATGTAATCGCAGAACTGTGCGAGAGTCTCGACACCAGCCATCTCCTCGGTCTTGATACGGAAGCCGAAGGTACGATCCACAATCACCACGATGTCTACGAGGTCAAGGCTATCGATACCGATATCCTCGCGCAGACGTGCCTCTGGCTGGATCTTCTCTTCGTCAATCTCCAAATCCTCCATGAGGAAACCCTTTACTTTCTCTTCAATTTCTGAACGTAACATATATTGTTATTGTTTTTTATTTTTTACTTCTTAATCTTGCAAACCATGATCGAATGTCCCTGTCCGAGATTGTCATGGATGATCTCTACCTCCATACCTGCAGCTTCGACGCAAGCCGTCATATCCTCCGTGTTATACATCTTGGAGTTACCATTGGCCAAAGCCGTGAAGTAGAGGCTGGTCAAGGTGAGACAGAGTGCTGCTGGCTCATACTTCTGACGATCCCAGAGCGTCTCCATGATGTAGAGACGGCTGTCAGCATCCATGATCTTGGCTGCACGCTGCAGGATGCTGGTGATCTCCTCCATGCTGAAGCAGTCGAGGAACTGTGACATCCAGATCACGTCATAGTGCTTGTCGGTCGGGAAGGCTGCATTCTTATCGAGCAGGTTGATACCAATGCCATTCACACGATCAGCTCCTGGCATTCCCTTGGTAGCCTCCTTCATCAATCCGATCTGCTGAGGCAGGTCGAGGATGGTCACCTCCACTTCAGGATCATAGCCGACACACTGCATGGACCAACGGCCTGTGTTGCCTCCGACGTCGAGCAACGTGCGTGTCTTATTGTCCTTGAAAACGATCTTCAAGGCCTCAGGGAACGAGCTGTCGCTATAGAAATGATCGAAGCCAAACCATGACTTCTGCACCTGTGGAGGCAACGAAGAGAGACCTTCGTAGAGAGTCGGCCAGTCACCGAAATGCTTCAAGCCTGCAGGACGGCCTTCCTTGAGCGACTCCTCCAAGAGGAACCAGCCTTCGTAATTGACATCGTGAT
Organism: Bacteroidales bacterium; assembly: GCA_045600445.1. Classification (GTDB taxonomy): domain Bacteria; phylum Bacteroidota; class Bacteroidia; order Bacteroidales; family UBA3663; genus Liminaster. The sequence continues at coordinate 53,499 of JAZRXZ010000072.1, forward strand.
TGAAATCGAGGTTGACCTTCGTAGCAGGATCAGCCAGCAGGAACCAGCCAGCCTTAGAGAGACGGAAACGATCGGTTTCAGGATTGACTAAGATCGTTCCGATGCAGAGCGAGGCCTCCAACAGGCTCTTCACAGCGTAGTCAGACAATCCAGTCTTCTCCACGATCTCTGGTCGGGTCAATCCTGTCTCAGAATCACGAAGCATATCCATGATGCCGAACTTCACCATCAGGCGTGAAGCCTGGAAAATCACTGGACCGAAAGCAATAAACTCTGCCAGACGCTGAGCGTCACGAGCACTCTGTTGCTCCGAAGTATAGAGTTTCTGTAAGGCAGGTGATAAGTGCATGTCTTAGTTTTTTTAGTATTCGAAATGATTTATTCAGTATATTTTCGGATGATGAGCGCAGAGTTCGTTCCACCGAAGCCGAAGGAATTAGAAAGGACGGTATTGATCTCCGTCTCGACTGTCTCAGTAGCGATGTGCAGCTTCTCGCTGTACTCATCAGGATGCTCGAAGTTGATGTTAGGAGCCACAAAGCCTCCCTGCATCATCAAGATCGAATAGACGATCTCTGACGATCCAGCCATCCAGCACTCATGGCCGGTCATCGACTTGGTAGAGCTGATCCAAGCCTTCTTACCCTCGAACATGCGGCCAAGTGCCATTGCCTCAAGCATGTCACCCTGTGGTGTAGAGGTCGCATGAGCATTGACATAGTCGATATCATCAGGGGTGAGTCCGGCATCGTCCAGAGCGCGCTGCATGGCGTTGAGCGAGCCTTCGTCGCTTGGATGTGAGATGCCGCCACCGCCATTCGACGAGATACCATAACCTACTACCTCTGCCAGGATGTTAGCACCACGTGCCTTGGCATGCTCCAGCTCCTCGATGACGAGTGCTGCGGCACCACCACTTGGCACGAGGCCATCACGGTCACGGTCGAAAGGACGGCTGGCCTTCTGTGGTTCATCAGTGCGGATTGAGAAAGCGTTGATGGCATCAAACGAAGCCATTGAGAAATAGTTGCACTCCTGAGCGCCACCTGCCAGGATAACGTCCTGCATACCCTGACGAATCATCATATACGCCAGGCCGATGCTGTGCGAACCACTGGCACAAGCTGCGCTGACGGTGAAGTTGACGCCACGGAACCCGAAAGCGGAAGAGAGATTCATCGTGACGGTAGAGTTCATCGACTGGAACACCAGGCTACGTCCCAGCATCGCAGTATCATGACGATCGTCCATGATGCGACCTGTCTCAATCACAGGCTTTGACGATGAGTCATTGCCAAAGATCAGGCCGATCTCATGCTTATCGATATACTCTGCATCAATACCTGCTTCCTTGAACGCCTCCAAGCTGGCCATGTAGGCAAACTCCGCTGGCTCAGAGAAGCTGACACGCAGACGACGGTCGAGCAAGCCTTTGAGATTCGGTTTCTCGACGATACCCGTCAACGGAGAGCGGTAACCATAGTGTATGCGGTCAGGATCAATGCCGATGCCTGACTTACCTTCTCGCAACGACTGGCTGACGGTCTCCTTGTCGGTTCCAAGACAAGACCAGATGCCTGCGCCTGTAATAACAACTCTTCTCACAATTATTTAGATAATAAATTCTTTCTTATATGACGTGGGCGCAAAGATAATAAAAATCTTCGATTTCCACAAATTTATAAAGTTAAAAGGGCTTTTTTTGCTAATACTCTATAACAAAACACACAATAATGATAAATAAACCTTATTATAATAAGGCAAAAGCACAAAACAAATATCACCATCTTCGCCACAAAAAGGTGTAACGGAAATGGTGATATTTCTATATTTGATATGTGCGACAATGCACTCTTTATCGTCTCTGGCGACGAGCCTGCTCCTCACGCTGCTTACGGAGCTGCTCCTGCTGCTGGCGCTGGATCTCCTGTAACTTAGCGGCCCAACCGGTAGCCTTGCTGGCCTTGGCAGGCTTCTTGAGATTAGCCTTGAGCTGCTCCAGGATCTTATCCTCATCCATGCTCCAACGGATAGCGTAAGTGATGATGATGCCGAGGAGAGTACTCAGGAAGTAGTAGTATGAAAGACCTGCTGAATACTGGTTCAAGAAGAAGAGGAACATCAGTGGCATGAAGTACATCATCATCTTCATGCCTGGCATAGCCTGCTGGCTTGGGTTCTGCTTCTGCATCAACCAGGTATAGAAGATATTGGTAATGGTCATCAATACGCAGAAGAGCGAGAGGTGATGGCCGAAGATCCAGTTCACGACAGGGATGTTAGCGTCCCAAGTGAGGAATGCATCGTAGGTCGAGAGGTCGTCGGCCCACAAGAATGGCTGGTGACGGAGCTCGATAGAGGTTGGGAAGAAGTAGAACAAGGCAATGAGCACTGGCCACTGGATCAACATTGGCAGACAGCCACCCATCTGGTTGACACCCATCTTGCTATAGAGCGCCATGAGCGCCTGCTGCTTCTCCATAGCCTGATCCTGATCAGGATACTTCTCGTTGATTGCCTGTACCTCTGGCAAGCGCTGTGCGATACGCATCTTAGCCGAAGCCTTGTATGACTTGTAGGTCATTGGCAAGGTGATGAGCTTGATAAAGAGGGTCAACAGGAGGATAATGATACCATACGATGGGATCCACTTGTCCATGAAATGGAAGAGTGGGATGATGACCCATGAGTTGACGTAGTGAACGATAAAACGCCAACCGAGATAGAACGAATCCTCGAGGTTCATATCCTCGTTGACCTTGCCGACGAAAGCGGCAGCTGGCTCGTTCATATCCGAGAGCTTCCAGTAGTCCTTAGGACCCATGTAGAGACACATTGGGATGGTGGTCTCTCCGCTCTTCATATCCACCTCAAACTCCAGGTTCTCAGCGGCATACTTCTTAATGATGTTCTCATCAGTATCCTTGTTGATAGGCTCGCTGCGCAGACGGCCTGCAGTGAAGAGGTCGTTAGTGATGAGCATGGTGCTGAAGAACTGATTCTGGAATGAGATCCATGCCATGCGACCATCGAGGGTCTCATCGTCAGACGAAGTGCTTGAGAGGTCGTTGGTCGACTGTCCCTGATACTTGTAGTAGAGCTGTGAGTAGCGACCCTCAAAGTCACGACCGAGCTCGGTGCGTGGCAACGACTGATACCAGTTGAGCATCAAGGTACGGTCGTTGATCATACGCTCAGCGTTCTGCATCTTGAGGCTATACTCTACGAGATAGCTGTCAGCAGCGGTAAGGCGATATACAAACTCAAGCGATGCACCTTCATCGGTCTTCAGGCGCATGGTAACGCTTTCTGCAGTAGCGTTGACAGGCTCGAAGAAGAACTTGTCGGTGTTGAACGACCCCTTAGGAGTATTGATCGTGTAGTACAGCTCGTTGTTCGAGCCATCAAAGAGCTCCAGCGTGTTACCCTGATAGTCATCGTACTGCTTGAGGGTAGCAGCCTTGATCTGGCCACCCTTAGTCGAGATCTGCAGGCGGAGCACCTCATTCTCAAGGGTGACGATCTGCTCCTCACCTTGTGTAGCCGATGCCAGTGCACCATAGGTCTGGATGAGACGTACATTCTGAATGCTGTCTTGAGCAGCTACGGCAGCGCTATCCATAGCATTGAGCACCGTACTGTCGTTCATCATCTTGGCCAGTTCGGCCTGTGCCACGCTATCTACCACAGCCTCACGCTGTGCTTGTGCGATAGAGTCCTGATAGCGACGCTGAGCTTCGATCTGCTCAGGAGTAGGCTGATTGACCCACATGTAACCAAAGAAGAGGAGACAGATGAGCAATGTGCCGATAAGAGAATTTTTGTTCACTTTCTTATAGAATTTTTATTATTTTACAAAATCACAAAAAATTGCGCGCAAAGATATATTTTTTTTCTGAGAGAACAAAGTTTTTGCCACATTATTTTGCCAAATCCCCGATTTTTAGGCACCTACTCCCCACTCTGCACACCGAAATTTGCTTTTTTCAGGAATAATTCGTACCTTTGCGCCATAAAATATAAAAATATGGAAATCAAGAAAGCCGAATATCTCATCAGTAATACCGACTGGCGCAAGTGTCCTGACACGAAGCTACCGGAGTGGGCCTTCATAGGTCGCTCTAACGTAGGCAAGTCGTCGCTCATCAATATGCTGACCAATCACAGCGGCCTGGCCAAGACCTCGTCGAAGCCTGGCAAGACGCTCCTGATCAACCACTTCACCATCAACGACAGCTGGCACATCGTCGACCTCCCTGGCTACGGCTATGCCAAGATCAGCAAGGAGGCTTTGGCCAAACTTGACAGATTGATCAATGGCTACATCCTCAACCGTCAGCAGCTCACCTGCGTCATGCTCCTCATCGACAGCCGCCATGCTCCGATGAAGGTTGACCTCGACTTCATGACCATGCTGGCCGAGAACGGCATCCCCTTCGCCATTGTCTTCACCAAGCTCGACAAGATCAGCCAGCGCGAGTGGGCAAAGAACTACAAGACCTACTGCGAGCGCCTCAAGCAGGACTGGGAGGAGCTCCCTCCGATGTTCGCCACCAGTGCAGAGAAGAAGACGGGCCGCGAGGACGTGCTCAACTACATCGAAATGGTTAACAACTCATTAGCACAGAACTGATGCAGCCTCCACACGGACACGGAGCGCCTGCTGGCATGGCCATGCCAGCCATCCGCTTCGCCATCATCGACCCCAACACGCTCATGTGTCTCGGCCTCCAGCAGATCCTCTCAGAGATGCTCCCGATGGTCGAGACTGAGGTCTTTGCATCCTTTCAGGAACTGGAGCAACAGGAGAAGGAACAGAGTCCTTTCCTGCACTATTTCGTGTCGTCGCGCATCTATTTTGAGCACACCGCCTTCTTCCGTCAGAACCCTAAGAAGAGCATCATCCTGGTCAATGGCGACATGCAAATCAGTGGCATGCACACGCTCAATATCTGTCAGAGTGAGACAATGCTGATGCACGACCTGCTCCAGCTACGCAACATGGGCAAGGCTCCTGTCATGCCCCCTCCAACGTCAGAACCTCACGAGCAGTTACTCTCCTCGCGCGAAGTCGAAGTAGCCATCCTCCTCTGCAAAGGCTATATTAATAAGGAGATTGCCGATCAGCTCAACATCAGCATCACCACCGTCATCTCGCATCGCAAGAACATCATGGAGAAGCTCCACGCCCGCTCTCTGGCCGACGTCATCATCTACTCGGTCATGAACGGTCTGGTCACGCTATAAACCAAGAATCAAGCTACGAAATCCAATAGAGTCCATACCGAGGTCGTGGGATGAACAACACCATTCAATGGAGTACATGCCATGACCGTGGGATGGACTACACTGTTCAATGGAGTACATGCCATGACCATGGGATGGACTACACCGTTCAATGGAGTACATGCCATGACCATGGGATGGACTACACCGTTCAATGGAGTACATGCCATGACCGAGGGATGGACTACACCGTTCAATGGAGCACATGCGAGGTCTGAAAGACTGACAGAATACTTTTTGAAGAGATTTTTCACGTTGCAGATAGGTGCAAGTGTTTTTTTCGCATAGAATCTCAAAAAATCTGCCATTCTGCCACAAGCACCATAACTTACTGATTATCACATACCATTTTTAGTGGCAGATAGTGGCAGATCCGTGGCAGAAGATAAAGCATCTGCCACAATTTATCTAATTATAAATAAGTGAGTTAGAGGGAGCTTGTGGCAGAGTGGCAGATAAATACGGCATCATGCTATTTTCATAGTTCAACGCAACAATCGACGTCCAGAAAGAAGACAATCAAGGCTGAGTTAACAAATAGAAACGTAAATGTGAAAGAATCTCAAAACGACATAATTCGCAATAAACTCTTCTTCAACCATCACGTCATATAGACAGAAAGCAGGAAGACAAACCGGTAGTCCGACTGCTAAGAGTATCAACAACAAAATGTAAAACCAAATAAAAAACTATGATTATGAAGAAGACAATGTTCGCAGTTCTCTGCCTCGCAATGACCACCCTCACCAGTGTAGCAAACAACCATCATAAGCCAGCTAAAGGCCACGACAACCATCCACGTCAGGAACGCGTCGATCCAGTCATCAACATGGACGTCGTCTCACACTTGGGACTGTCTGATAAGCAGGTAAAGAAGATCGAGGAGCTCAAGGAGAAGAAGCACGAAGAGATGAAGGCGCTCCGTCCTAAGAAGCAGCATGACGGAAAGCCTATGGCACAACACGCTGAGCGTCAGCAGATGCAGAAGGATCAGCGCTCAGAACATAAAGCTAAAGTCCAAGCCATCAACGAGAAGTATCGCAAAGAGCTTCAGGACATCATGGGCACCAAGACCTATGTGACCTACGTCGAGAAAGTCAACGACAAGCTTGCCATGCACAACTCTTTCCAGGGCCGTCAGCATAAGATGAACATGCACAAGAAGCCTCATCGCCAGCACATGCATCAGCAGCATCCAAGAATGCATCGCAACGGCATGCATCAGCCACACGACAAGCAGCATCAGGAAATGCAGCAAGACGCTCAGCAGCAGAACTCTGAGAAGGCTTAAGTACTCAATCGAGTAGGAGGTAAACGCTAGTCGTAGGCGTTTATCTCCTACTTTCACGTTTACCGACCTCTCACACCACCGTACGTGCCGTTCGGCATACGGCGGTTCCTTATTATTGCACGCGGACTATTAAACGATGATAGTCC
>JAZRXZ010000073.1:0-76898 GCA_045600445.1 Bacteroidales bacterium
AATCTACTCAGGTTCAGTTCCTTCAACTCCATATACCAAGAACGCTAAGGGTCAGGGTCCAGCTTGGGCTAACTCACTCTTCGAGGACTTCTGCGAGTTCGGTCTCGGTATGGTAATCGCTAACAAGAAGATCAAGCAGCGTCTCACCAAGCTCATGACTGAGGCTCAGTCTTGCGAGTGCTGCTCAGCAGAGCTTAAGGAGCTCTTCAACCAGTGGATTGCTGGTCAGGAGGATGCAGCTACCACTAAGGCTCTCGCTCCACAGATCGTAGCAGCTTGTGAGGCTTGCGGTTGCGACAAGTGCAAGGATATCCTTACCTACAAGGATCACCTCGTTAAACGCAGCCAGTGGATCATTGGTGGTGATGGTGCTTCTTACGATATCGGTTACGGCGGTCTCGATCACGTTATCGCTTCTGGCGAGGATCTCAACATCTTCGTTATCGATACTGAGGTTTACTCTAACACCGGTGGTCAGTCATCTAAGGCTACTCCTCTCGGCGCTATCGCTAAGTTCGCTGCAGCTGGCAAGCGTGTACGCAAGAAGGATCTCGGCATGATCGCTACTACCTACGGTTACGTATATGTTGCTCAGATCGCTATGGGTGCTGACCAGGCTCAGACTCTCAAGGCATTCAAGGAGGCAGAGGCATATCACGGACCATCCCTTATCATCGCTTACGCTCCATGTATCAACCACGGTTTGAAGGCTGGTATGGGTAAGAGCCAGGCTGAGGAGGCTAAGGCAGTTGAGTGTGGTTACTGGCACCTCTGGCGTTTCAACCCAGAGCTCGAGGCTGAGGGCAAGAACCCATTCATCCTTGACTCTAAGGAGCCACAGTGGGATAAGTTCCAGGACTTCCTCAAGGGCGAGGTTCGCTACGCTTCAGTAGCTAAGCAGTTCCCTGCAGAGGCAGCTGAGCTCTTCGCACAGGCTGAGGAGATGGCTAAGAAGCGCTACGCTACTTACGTTCGTCAGACCAAGCTCGAGTACTAATCCTACTCTAGATTGTATATAACAAACGCTCCCGTTACTTGATTGTAGCGGGAGCGTTTATTCTTGTGTAGCACCTTCAGTTGCAAAGTATAGAAAAAATACGCGACAACATGCTTTTTTCTAAAGAAAATTTGGTTATATCGTGTAAATAATATAAATTTGCAGCAAATTTGATTTGATTTTTTTATGAGAAAACAATTACTTTCAATTGCTGCGGTCTTACTTGCCGTACTTAGTATGTATGCTTGCAAGAGTCAGGCTAAACCGGATGCCCCTATTGTTGAAGCTAAGGTTTATGTAGATTCTTCTTTAGTTTATGTATCGCGTGAAATAAGTTCAGAATCGCTTATAAAAATTTTTAAGGCACTTGATCGTCCAGTTATGGGACGTGTTGCTGTAAAGATATCTACAGGAGAGGCTGGCAATCCTAATAGTCTAAGTCCAGAGTTGATTGGACCATTTGTTCGTTCTGTAGGTGGTACACTTGTGGAATGCTGTACTGCATATCAAGGCAAGCGTACTACGGTCAAGGAACATCGCAAGGTAATTCATGATCATGGGTATGATAAAATTTCATACGTTGATCTAATGGATGAAGACGGAGAAAGTCGTATTCCTGTCAAGGATACAACTTGGATTAAGTATGACATTGTTGGAGATCATTTGACTCGTTACGATTTTATGATCAATCTGGCACATTTTAAGGGACATCCTATGGGTGGTCTTGGTGGTGTGATAAAGAACCAATCCATCGGTGTCGCAAGTGCTAATGGTAAGGCTTATATCCATACTGCTGGTCTTCAAGAGGTTGTTGAGGGTATGTGGGAGCATACAGATAATCAGGATGGCTTCTTGGAATCAATGGCTGCTGCTGCACAGGCTGTAGCTGATGTCTTTGGAGATAAGATCGTTTATATTTCTGTGATGAACAATATGTCAGTCGATTGTGATTGTGTTGCTCATCCGGAGAAGGTTGAGATTGCAGATTATGGTATTCTTGCTTCTATCGATCCTGTTGCTCTTGACCAGGCCTGCGTTGATATAGTATTCGGTATGGAAAAGACAGCAGAAAGTAATAATGAACCTTTGAAGGAGCGAATCTCCAGCCGTCATGGTACTCATACTATTGACTATGCAGAGAAGATAGGACTTGGTACTAAAAGCTATAAGCTGATTAGTATTGACGAGCAATAAACGATTAATAAATATTCTGATCAATTTTCTTTAATAAAATATCTCAAAATCAATATCACCATCTTTGCTTGTTGCAAGGATGGTGATATTGGTTATTCTTGAGTATTAACTTTTGGAAAATCTTTTATTTAAGTTTTTTGTACTCTCTTAATAATAGTATTACAGATAAGGTGATACTGAAAATGTCTGCGATTGGCATACTCCACCAAACTCCATGAACACCCATGACAGGTGGAAGTACTAATAGGAGAGGTAATAGGAAGAGAAGCTGGCGTGAAAGTGATATAAGCATTGATAGACCAGGCTTGCGAATACTCTGGAAGAATGAGGTTGCAATCATCTGGGTGCCGACAACAGGGAAGGTGCACAAGCTAATACGCAGTGCAGGAACGCAATACTCGATCAATACAGGATCTGTTGTAAACAAAGATGCCAGTGATGCAGGGAAGATAGCAATCAGTATGTACCCTGATGTGAGGATGATTGTTGCAGTCATGATTGCCTTGATTAGAACTTCACGTACTCGATTGAATAGCTGAGCCCCAATATTGAAACCAACAATAGGCTGCATGCCCTGACTAAATCCAGCAACCATGAGAATAAGCAACTGTGTGACACGGTTGGTAATACCATTAGCACCAACACAAAGGTCTCCATCTGCACCGCCTTGCTCTAACAAAGCATGATTCAGTACTACGACGATAAAACATCCACAGATATTAACGCTGAATGGAGCAAGTCCGATAGAAATTATTTTTGCAACAATTTTAGCCTTGAGCTGGAAAATATCACGTTTGAAGTGGACGTACTTGTTACTACCATCACGAAGATACCAAGTTGTAAGAATAAATCCGCAGGTCTGTGCAATGACTGTGGCCAGCGCAGCACCGGAAATACCCCATTTGAATCCAAAGATAAAGAGTGCATCGAGTAGGATATTGACCACAACCGTGAGCAATTGCGCCTTCATGGCTAAATTCGGATGACCAATAGCTCGCAATTGTCCACTCATTCCTAAGAAAGCATGATGGATGCAGATACCAAGCAGGTAGATGCGCATGTAATCTCGCGCATATGGCAGGGTAGTATCGGTAGCGCCAAAAGCTTCAAGAATAGAGTCTAGAAAGAGTAATCCCAGGGTAGTAAGAGTCAATCCGATAATCAGATTGAGCGAAAGAACATTGCCAAAAATCTTCTGAGCAATCTCGCGCTGGTTCATACCCATGTGGACAGAAGTCTGTGCAGATCCACCTGTACCTGCTAATGAACCGAATGCTGCAGAGATGTTCATCAAAGGGAATGTGATAGCGAGACCTGCGATAGCAAACGCTCCAGCGCCTTGGCCAATGAAGATGGAATCGCAAAAATTGTAGATAGATGTAGCTGACATAGCTATAATACTCGGTGTAGCAAATTGCCAGAGCAACTTGCTAATCGGTTTTGTAGCTAATAAGACGCTTTTATCTTCAGTGCTATCCATGTCTATATATTAATATGGTGCAAATTTAATAAATTTTTTGTAAACGAACAAATCTTCACCATAAATTCTATTAACAACGACCAAAAAAGATTAAAATGTAACTTGAGATGGTCTTAGAGGCTTGTTATTGTGTCACCAATTTGCGTTATAGACCAGAATTTAAATCCTTTTTCTTCTGCAAATTCCTTGAACCTCCATGCAGATTCGTAACCTGAAGCGACGAAATGCATAGGGACAAACCAGTGGGTCGTAAAGCGCTCTATGAACTGTCTTCCGCCTCGTGTGTATCCATTGCCGATACGTCCATCTACTGGGAACATGACAAGGTCAAAGTCTTTTAATTCATTCTTGTCTTCACTTTTTTCTTTGACTATTTTAGATATCATTTTTTCGGATATGAGTCGACGAATATCCTTGAGCTCTCCAAGATATTGTTTCTCTTCTTCCTGTGGATTGATTTCTCCAAACTCTTCGCTAATGATTTTTTCAGGAATTATTCCTTCTTCTGATAGAAACCGAGCATACCAGTTGTTAAGATCGCCCGCATGGAAGAGTCTGAAGCCGCTGTCTTTCAGTTCTACAATCCAAGATACGCCACTATCATTGCTGCCAGTCGCAAGTACTCGTATTATTTCGTCTTCCCAAAGAGTACCTTTGACCATCCAGATATTAGCTGCATCTTTCTCTGCCCGATGGTGACGAAGAATGTCTTTAGATAGAATGTAAGTAATATCCTTTTTACTTTTCTTCCAGTCTAGGATGCGTGGATTGAAATGATCCTCATGAAAATGGCTTGCGAAGACGTATAGAGGTCTCTCGTCTAGAAGTAGTCGGGGAATGAGATTCGCACGATCAATCCATAAGTCGAAAACAAGTATACAATCTATATTTTCGAGTACAAATCCAGAGTGAAAGTCGTATGTCAAACGTGGAAATTGATTCATTTTCTTATATTTTGGTGCAAAGATATGAAAAAATGAAGAAATTTCAAAAAAAAGTCCAGAGGAAATTTGGAAACGTAAATATTTATTGCTATCTTTGCACCCGCAAATGAGAAATTTGCATAGCTGAAACGCTAAACGGTGAGTGCTTTTGCCCTTACAAGTCTTAGCACCAAAGCGCCCGGGTGGCGAAATTGGTAGACGCGTACGTTTCAGGTGCGTATGGTGCATGCCATGCGGGTTCGAGTCCCGCCTCGGGCACTAAAAGTAGCAGATATTCTGCTTCAGCCTGCCTCCAAGATCGAAAGATTTTGGAGGTTTTGTTTTTTTATGTTTATTGGATATTGATAGAGAATGCTACGAAACAATAAAGGACGCCATGAATGCATGCCGTCCTTTGTTGTGTGAAGTTTCATTAAATCTTGTCGCCAAACAGAATTGCATTGAGGAACATGCGTGTACTTGCGTACCAAGTCGAGCGGAAGTTGATGTCATCGGCAAAGCTGATAACGATACCCTTGCCTGCCTTGCTGCAGATTACCTCAGGAGCTCCGGTGAGCGACTTCTTGTGAGCGTCGCGAAGATAGCCGCTCAGGAGAGGATCTTTCTTGTCGAACCATACAGGAGCATTGTTGATCTCTTTTGGTTTCTCAAAGACAAGCTTAGTGTGCTTCATTAGTGGCATTGGAGTACTGTAACCCCAGCAGAGAGGGTGGGTGTAATCCATCTGAACCTGCATGGTAGTGCCAGGAATCTCGTACATGCTGAAGCGGTCACGACGATCTGCATAATTAATATAGGTAGTAGAATCTGGCTTCTCAAGGGTCTTGGTCTTGATGTCGCTCAGCTTGTTGTCATTAGCCGTTCTGTATGCATCTCCAAAAGTGATGAGTTCGCCACCATTGCGTACCCACTCAGCAATCTTCTCGCTTGCTTTCTTGTCGCGAAGTGCAGAGGTGAGGATAATGACGTTGTACTTGCTAAGATCCTGACGGTCAAGGGTTGCATCGTCAAGGATGGTAGGAGTCAGCTGCATACGATAGTTGAGTATGAACCACTGAGTGCCGGTGTCACGACCACCAGAAACAAGGGCAATCTTTGCCTGACGGAGTGATGAATTGGTGTAGTGACCTAAGTCGAAGTCGGCCATGCGGCTGGTGCCTACACTCTGTACCTGAACGCCACTTTCCTTGGCCAGCTTGCTGATAACGGTATAGATGGAATCTGCAGAAACCTTCTGGCTACGAACTGGAACAATGAGTGAACCTGCGCCATAAGCATAGCTGCTGTCTGTGGCCTTAGCACCGGATGCAGTTACCATCACACGGATGCCAGCTTCCTGCAACCCATTGATGACGTATGGAGTATAGAGTTCCTTATTATCAAAGAGGTAGGCTACTTGGCTCTTGCCGCCCTTTACTTCACCTGCCTTGAATGTCAGATTGGTAGCGTTATCTCCAATGAGGCCAGCTGTATTCTTAAGCTCAGCATAGTTCAAACCATAAGCCTCTGCCATATTCCAAGTCGAAACATCGTAGAAGAGACTGTCGACGAACTGCTTATTGCTATCGAAGAGAGAGCGTAGTAACATGCTATTGCGCTGAATGCCAGAAATAACGTAGCTGTTCTCAGCCTTGTAAGTGTGTCCGTTCTGGGTGTAATCCTTGGCTAACTTATTGACGGTGAAGCGGTGCTGTCGCATCATCTCGATGAAGTGATAAGCCACTGCTTCTGATCCATTTCCGTCGAATATCCAACCCTTCACAGCGTTCTTCTGTGTCTCTGCATAACGATCGGCAATGAAACGCTTCATATAGTCGTTGAGCGTGTTGCGAATCTCATAAGAAGCCTTGATCGAACCCATGGCAGTGATGAGCTGATTGCGCATGGTGAATGGGAAAGTCAGGATGCCATTAGTACTTTCCTGCTGATGTCCGCGTGCTGAAGGTTGTTCGAAAAGCATGGCTACGCTGCCGAGAGCGTCCTCATAGACATCGCCTGTACCGAGAGAATAGCTGTCGTAAGAATCGCGTGAGAAGTAAAGCGAACCGATGGCGTCGAGTGCCTTGACATTATACTTAGAGATCTGGTCAGTGAGATCCTTGTTTTCCTGAGGAATGTATGGGTAATAAGCTACAGGATCAGAAGGTTCCATGAAGAAATAGCTGTCACGACCCTGCTCGTGATGATCATCGACGGTATTTGGCATCCAGTCGTGGTAGATCTGGAGCAACGCTTTCATCTCTGGCTGAGTAGCATTGATCCAATCACGGTTGAGGTCATGCCAATAATGGTTACTGCGTCCGCCAGGGAAAGTCTCGTGAAACTCCATACTCTGAGGATCGGTATTGTTCTTAAGGCTTCTGTGTGAATTTGCCCAAGTAGCAAAGCGATTGATACCGTCAGGATTCTGTCCTGGAACGAGCAGGATGACGGTCTTTTCAAGAAGATCCTCAATCTCCTTGCCCTGTGCAGCTGCCCAGAAATAGGCAAAAGGAATGCTGCTATTGACACCCGAAGCCTCATTGCCGTGGATACTCTCCATGATCTCAACGACTACTGGCAGATTCTCAATATCTACCTTGGCGTTAGGATCGGCCATCGAGCCATGAAGACGCTGGATCTCGTCGAGCTTCTTCTGATTCTCCGGACTTGTGATGGCTACACAAACCACAGGACGGTTCTCATGGGTGCGACCATACTCCTTGATACTGAAGCGGGGAGAGGTCGCTACCAGTTTCTCCATGTAATAGATGACCTGTTCCCAGAGTACCATCTGCTGACCAGCTTCGAAGCCTAGCACCTGCTTTGGGGTAGGAATTTTACCATCGAGTGTGTACTGAAAGAGCTGAGAAGGCATGAAGTATGAGAGGCCCTCATAGAAAGTCTGAGGTTTTGGCTGTGCAACAGCCTCGGAAGAAAGAAGGGGCGTGGCCAATAATGCAAGCAATGAGGCCACTCTAATGTTATTCTTCATTATTTAATATTATTTATTGTCGAAAAGAAGTGTTGATTAAAACTTGTATTTGATCTTTGCCACGAAGACAGAGGTGCACATATCAATCATATTTGAGATCAGCATTCCCCCCCCTGCTCCTAAAAGTCCATAGAAATGATAGCCGAAAATGACAGCCGATGCAAGTATCGTTGCACTGATTGTTTCTAATAACAAATAAATCTTTGAATCTCCTGCTGAGAGAGGAATGTATGCAAAGGGGAGGTAGATGGCGCGGAAGACGAGGCCTGCAGCTGCCACCTGTGCCATAGGTACGACACTGTCAAACTCGTGGCTGAAGAGTAATGGAAGGATCCTGCCAAGAATGGAAATCAGGAGAATAGTAATCGGGACAATGATAGAAAGTGTGACCTTTGTCTGTCGTAATACCGTCTGTCGTCTTACCGCGATATCATTGATTACGCCTGACAATCGCGGGAAATAATATGAGTTCAGCGAAGCAAAAGCCACGCTACCAACCGTAGTGAAAATAGTATAGCCAGCATTGAACAATCCTACAGCCTCAAGACCTCCATTGTTATTGATGAAGGTACGGATACTCAGCTGTGCACCATGATTGATCATACCGGTGAGTGCAAAGGAGATTCCTAACAACAGCATTGGAAAACCTTTGCTGAGATGCTGCTTCTTGAAAGAGAAGGTTGGACGCTTGACCTTGTATGAGAAACTGATGATGGCAATAAACTGCGTGATGTAGAGCAGAATAAACGCCGGAATGACACCATCTATGCCAAAAAGATAATACAGAGGGATAGATGTCAGTATCGTCAGAACCACATTGATTAAAGAGACGGATGCGATCATTTTGATGCGTCGCACGGCTTTGAGAACTGCGAGCTCACCACAGATCATGGTACTTAATCCGATGACGGGAGAGAGCAACACGTAACCCCAGGTGTGTTCGTAGTCATTGAATGTGAAGAAGGAGATAGGTTCGGCCAGAATCATACACACCAATGTGCCGATCAATGCCAGTATCAGAACCCATGAACGCAATAGGCTGACTTCATCGTCGATAAGGAGTTCCTTCTGTCGCTTATCAGCTTCGTCTTTGGCATTCAGCCAGTCTTCGTAATTCTTTGAAATACCACGGATACCACTGACATCCAGGCCGAGATTGGTGGTGCTGTGTATGAGTTCGCGTGTCTCGTTGTAGATGGAGTTAAGGCCAATGCCTGCAGGCCCCAACAAAATTGCGACGAGTTTCGTGCGAATAATGTTGAGCAGTATGCTGAGTCCTTCTACACCTCCAAAAAGACTGGTTGCCTTGAATATGTTCTTATAACTTTCCAATGATTCTATTTATAATAAACGATACCTCTAATCTTAACGTGTGAAGAATTAGATATTTCTATATACCTCGTCAACCTGCTCTGCAATGACATCCCAGTTGTATTTCTCCATGTCGTAGGTGCTCTTTGCATAAGGAAGATCGACGATTTCCTGAAGACGAGCCGTAAGCTCAAGGATGTCGCCACAGGTAAAGTAGTTCTTTCGGGGCAGACCTACCTCAAGATTGGCAGGGATATTGCTCACAAGGGTCGGTGCGCCGTATGACATAGCTTCGAGAAGCGCGATAGGCAGGCCTTCATGCGAAGAAGGGAGCACATAGCAGCGAGTGTGATTGAGCAATGCATGCAGACGCCTTCCTTTGATGAAGCCTGTGAGAATGACATTATTTTTCTTGGCAAGAAGCTTCAGCTGTGCAGAGTAGGAATCTTCAAAATCCGAATCTCCTGCAATAACTAACTTGCATCCGTGACTATCAATCTTCGAAAAGGCTTGTATCAAATGATGCAGGTTCTTCTCTGGTGCAAATCGGCACATTCCAAGAATATACTTGCCTGGTTCGATACCGAGGTGGCGGAAATAACCTGGTTCATTGATAGGCTCGGCAGTACTTACGCCATTGAAAATAAGATGCATCTTGCGGGTGATGCCGTATTTTCGTGCCATCATATCCCAGATTCCCTCGCTAATGACAATCACTTTATTGGCAAAAGTCGCTCCGAGGAACTCTCCCAGTCGCAGCATCTGTTTTGCCATCCAATTCCACTTTTCTCTGTCGTAGTCCTGACCATGGTGAGTAAAAACTACCTTCATGCCCAACATACGGGCAATAGGAGTGAGGAGTGCTGGTCCACAAGCATGGAGATGAAGTACTTGTGCATGATTCTTCTTAGCATACCAGATTGCACGCCAGGTGTGAATGATGGCTTCAAAAGACTTTTGGCGCGGAGCATCAATATCAATAAGATTAACTCCACTCCAACTATCCAGATGGTCGTGAGCATAACTTGAACGTCGAATAACTGTCACATCATAACCTCTTTCCACAAGACGCGGAAAGAGTTCCTCACAATGAGTCTCGACACCTCCCATGACATAGGGGATGCCGCGAGTACCTGTGACAAATATTCGTTTATTATTATTCTCCAAGTTATAAATGTTTAATCGTTTTGAAAGTTCAAGTTTCCTTGAAGAGGATTCTGACCGACATCACACCATTTCTTGTCAATACAAGCCGGCTTGCCAAGCATGGAACGTACCTTATTCTTGATTACCCATTGCAATGGATGCTGGATATACTTCTTCATGACAGGACTGGCAGTACCTACCATCCAGCAGTTCTTGGCGCAACAGCGGACCTTGCTTCTGACTTCCTCAGCCTCTTTGCTGTTCCAGATTGTTAGGAAGTCTGCTTCGTGAATATTTCCCATCGACTGTTTCCAGCATCTTTCCTCCAGACCATTACAAGGATATACTTCTCCCCATGGATCGATGAAGAAATTCGCAGATCCCGCTTCGCATGGAAGCATTCTGCGATTGCCCTCAATGTAGTTGATCAGACCCATATTAAACCAGGCTCGGAACCAGGATTTAGGACTATTCTCCTTTAGCTGCCAGTTGATTAGCGTCTCAAAATTCCAGCATACCTCCTCCTTGTTCGTAATCTGATTGTCTTCCTTATGGAAGTAATAACTATTGTGGAAGGCTGCTGTTGCAAACTCCATACCTAACGATTTGGATAACTGGTAAAGAGAAAGCATATCAGCAGAGTTGTTATTGCTGATAGTGCATCCGAAACCGATATCCTTTAGTCCCATTTCTTTGAGGGAAAGTAAGGTTCGTAAACCTTTATCAAAACCTCCCTGATGGCCTCTCAACTCATCGTTTTTGGCACTCAATCCTTCTATGGAAATACGAATACCGATATTCGGGAATTTCTTTGCCAATGCGATGACACGGTCTTCGAACCATCCACTGGTAGAGATGACGATACGATCGGTATGCTTATAACATTCTTCTACGATTTCGGCTAAGTCTTCGCGAATGAATGGTTCACCACCCGTCAGGTTGATGAATTTAAGTCGAGGCAAAGACTTTAAGTCCTCTGCCTTGAGTTCTTCTTTCTTATCTGTCGGATTCTTCCAGATGTTACACATCACACATCGCATCGGACAGCGATAGGTGAGTATGATGCTTGCATCTGTTGGATTTATTGTCTTCATCTTATCTGTTTTCAAAGGAAACTTGTCGCATTTCCTCGTGAATAATCAAAACGGATAGCAATGATAAATATTGTGTGTGATTGGTTATAAAACCAATAATTTGCAGATTTTACCTTTTGATTCAGTTTTGCTGATGCCATGAATCAAATATACTCCGGGAGAAACTCTATCCCCATTGTTGTCGAGTGCATTCCAACGGATATTTCCATCATCGCTGTATGCTTTCCAAATCAGATTACCTGCCGAATCAGTGATAGAAACCTGAGTGTTTTCCATCAGCCCTTGAATGACAATATCCCCATAATAGTCAGGATGTAAAGGATTAGGGTAGCAGTGCATATTGGAGAAGGTTTCTGCTGGCTCTATATCTTCTGTATGATAAATGACAATGCCATCGTTACAAGCGATAAAGAGTCGCTTGCCTGCTTCGTCATAAACCAATGATATGATGTCGTCTGATAGCAATGGTGAATTATCTGTCGTAAAATGTTCTATCTCTCTCAACCCGTCGCTCGAGAGCAAATAGATTCCTTCTTTGCTCGTGCCAATCCATTTCCTGTTATACGCATCTGTAACCATGGCCGTACATGTCGTGGAAGACAGCAGATAGTCAGCCAGATTCGTTCCATCATTGCGAGGTACTTTTATTCTGGTAACCAATCCGATACCAGGATTCTTTTGAGCATAATTGAAAGCATTGATGACGTTGTCGACGACAAAAGGTCCCATGCCAGTCAGTATCCAGATCTTGCCATCCTTGTCTTCAGAAATGTCATAAATATAGCCTATGCTACTGGAGAAAGAATAAAGATTGCCGTCCTGATCTTTAAGTGTGGTAATATAAGAGGATTGGTTTCTTGTGTTGTTATCAGCTCCGCCTTCGTTGTAGACAATGCAGATCTGCCCTTTGTTATAGGGGTAGCCATTCATCATCCAGATGAGATGATGATCTTCGTTCTCTTGTCTCAATACACGACTGACGTGAGATTGTTGTCTGAAGTCCTGCACGGGATGGGAAGTCCAGATTTCTGTCTGTCGGTTGTATGACCATAATACAGTATCATTTAAATCTTTGGATGCCCAGAGAGTTCCGTCATCGTCACAGTAGACAGAAGCGATTCTTTCGGTTGGGAAATGATGGGCAGTTAGGGAATCTGCGTCGAACTGATATATACCTGTTGTCAATGTCGAGACATAGAATCTGTCACTTTGAAGAGGGTCAGAAACAATGTCTGTCAATCCTCGGAATTCTTTTCCTGCTAATGACTGTCTATTGACTTCTTGTTCGGTAATTATTGACCATTGATCATCCTGAAAGATATTCACATTTGCTTTTGCTAGATACATGTCCGTATATCCTTTTGCATACATCTTGTATCCACTAATACCTGCTATGATATCCTGATTGACAGCCAGTTTACTAATTTGATTTCCTGGGAATTCGAATACCTCCCATTGGCTTTCATCTGCAAGAACAGCAGATGTCAGTAGAGAATATAGTAGTAATAAGAAGAGTCTTCTCATAAAATATTGTTTATTTATTAACGAAAAAGCTTGGCAAATATTGTCGATTCTTTCCTTTTATTTATTCTATTCACAATATTTTTTATGTGCGCGCGTTAATAAAATATTTATACTAATCATTATGAATAATAGAAAAACAACATTCGCAATATTTGCAATACTCTTTGTCCTGTTCTCTTCTTGTCGGACCTACAAGGATCAGACAGGCTTTTCTTATGTGCTAAGTGAAAATAACGAGATTGTTCAGTCCCTTAGTAAACCTTATTCTTTGAGAATCAAACCTGATGATGAATTAAAAATAAATATTAGTTCTACAGTCTTACAAGCAACATCTCAGTTTAACCTTCCTGCTGTAAACTATGTTGGAAGAAGTGATACTCAACTCTCTACCACAGGTGCAATCGCTACATATACTGTGTCTGAATCGGGTCACATTGTCATACCTTCAATTGGAAAATTATTTGTTTCAGGATTAACTCCAGAAGAAGTATCTGAATTAATTAAAGAGAAGATCAGCGAGACCGTATCAGATCCGATTGTAAAAGTAGACCTCAAAAATTTTCATATCATTGTGTTGGGTTCTGTCAGTTCTCCAGGAACAAAATCTTTCTCTGGTCAACGATGCAGTATTTTTGATGCCATAGGTGCTGCTGGTGATATTACTTTGCATGGACGAAAAGACAATGTAGTTTTAATGAGAGAATGTAATGGCTATATCGAGAAGCATGTGCTTGATTTGACAGATGCCGCTATTTTAGAATCTCCATATTATTATCTGCAGCAGAATGATGTATTGGTGGTTGATGCTACCGATGTGTCAAAAGAGAATTCTACGTATAATACTATGAATAGCTTCAAGCTCCAAACCACTTCAACAATTGTAAGTGCAGCTTCAGTTATTGCGTCTTTATTAATTGCGTTATTGATTAAGTAATATAGGTATTTATGATTAACGATAAAGATAAATTAGACCTCAGCAAAGAAATTACCGCTTTGAAGAAAGGAAAGAAGTTATATATCTTTTCAATTTCCTGTGCCTTTGTCTTGGCTCTCTTCTACGCGATATTCAGTTCTCCTATATATCACAATGAGGCTGTCATAATGATTGAGAAGGAGGGAGGAGCGTCTCCTTTACAAGGATTGACGGGTTCCCACAAGTCCAACATATTCTCATTGTCTGGATTGGGTAGCTCGACGATGGATGATGAGTTGGTCATCCTACGTTCTCATGACTGCTACAAGCAAGCAGTGAGCAATCTGGGCACCAATCGTATGTACACAGAGCGCCAAGGCCTGCATAAGAACTCGCTCTATGGCAAGTCTCCAGTTATTGTTGAAGCTTCCAAATCATTCTTTGATACGCTTTCTACCTCTTTGAAGCTAACAATAGAATTGACAGGCAATGCTTCTGCGAAGGTGAAAGTTTCTAAAGGATTTATGGGAATGACAACAGTAGCGGAAACTGCAAGTCTGCCTCTGCCTTTCGTCGTACAGACTTCTCATGGAACTCTTCAGTTCCTCAAGACTGAGTACTATTCAGACCATAAAGATGAGGTTGGTCGAAAAATCAACGTGCAGTTGACTCGCAATGATTATGTTGCAGAGTCTTTGCAGAAGGTAATTACAATGAAAGAGGTTGATAAGAAGGCCAATGCTGTAGAGATTGATTTCGATATCCAAGATCCTGCTTACGGAAGAGACATGATTGGTAGTGTCATTGCGAGCTACCGAATGATGCGTAGACAGCATAAGTCTGACCAATCCGCTTCAAAGATTGCATTCTTGGATAAAAGAATTGAGCTTCTTGCAAATCAACTTGACACCACTCAGCAAAGTGTAAAAAATTATATGTTAGAGAATAACATTATGAATGTTGATCACCAGACTTCTATGTTGATTCATAAGTCCGAAGTTGCAAGTGATACAATTTTTGCACTAAAAACTCAACAAATGATTCATGAAGCAATTCTTAAAACTCTTCAGGATCCAGATAACGAATATCAGCTTTTGACTCATAATACAAAGATTCCTTTGATTAATACTTACAATGATCTTATCTTACAACGATCCAAAATGTTGCAATCAGCAAAACCTGGTAACGCGATTCTGGAAAACCTTGAGCAACGCATTTCTGAAGTGAAGAATATTGTGATTGAACAGTCACTTCAAGATATTAAAATGAATAAAATGCTTATCAATACCCTTTCTCAACAAGCCGGTGTTGATGCGCAAGCATTAAGTAGTATGCCTTTGCATAAGTACGAGATGATCAATATCCAGCGCGATCTCAGCCTGCAGAACAACCTCCTTGTCTATCTCCTTCAGGAGCGAGAAAACGCCCTTTTGAGCCTTAATTCCGAAGAAGATGCTGGCTTTGTCATCGATCAGCCATATACAGCAAAGAAGACCATCAAGAAAAAGATCTATATCATAACAGCATTATTATTTGCATTATCTTTATTCTTACCTACTTTGTGGCTGTTGTTCCGTATTCCTCGAAAGAAAGAGACTTTATAAATTGTAATTCAGAAGGAATAGAATTCATTATTACATAACAAGTATGCTCAGTAAGAGTACGATATATTCTTACATCTTTTTATTCAGCTTATTCCCTGGTATGGTGATAGGCCTGCACTTTGTTATGTTTACCGACGAATTTATATGCATGCTGTTTCTCGCTTTTGCTTTTCTGGAATGTGTAAAAGAAGGAATGGATGCCATTCGTCGTCATACACCATTATTCATTTTGTTCGGGATAATGGCTTTTTATGTTTTATACTCAATATTCTTTGTTCATTACAATTCTCCCCGATACATTATCAGTGATCTGATCAGTCAGTTCAAGCCTTTTGTACCCTTTCTTGTGATTCGATCTATGGGATTGGATATCAAAGGGAAGTTTAAGCCAATAGCCAAAGCATTTTGCATCGTCAATGCTGTACTGATGATAGTCTTTTTCATCATAGGACGAGGTCAACTGATGCTTCCTTTCGGCCATATTGCTCACCTTGGAGGTATTTGTTTGATCAGTTCGATGTGCTATCTGTATTGCAGTATGGATGACAACGGCCAAGTGTCTATCCGCGATCTGTGCATCGGTATAACTATCATTACCATTGGATTATTGTGCGGTCGATCTAAGTTTTTTGGTCAATACATCTACTTCATGATGTTGTTGATCTTTTATCGTCCTGGTATGTTCCGAAAGATTACGTTTGGCCGATTCATTATTATTCTGGCTGTGCTGCTATTGATGGTGGTCGTTGCATGGAGCAAGATTCAATACTATTTCGTACAAGGCGTAGCCGATATGTTGCAGAAGGAATCTTTGGAGGCTTTTGGCGATAGTTTCGCGCGTCCAATTCTTTATGTTACTGGTGGTCAGATATTAGTTGATCATTTTCCTTTTGGTTCTGGATTAGCATCTTTCGCTTCTGGTGCATCTGCTGACAATTATAGTTTACTTTACTATGATTATGGCTTGGATAAGGTCTGGGGACTTTCTCCTGAGGCTCCGAGTTTTGTATGTGATGCTTATTATCCGACGCTCTGTCAATTTGGAGTCGTTGGCGTTTGTATCTTTATCTGGTTCTGGCGCTGGGTGTTACAGATGCTGTCCAGAAAGGACCTTATGCTTGAAGAGAAATATAAGTTATCGTATATTATTGGCTTGACACTTATTGCTTTCGTCTTGATCGAATCCATCGGTGGTACCAATTTCCTCTCTCCAACAGGTTTGACAGCCATGCTGATCTTAGGTATGCAGACTCGTAAAGAAGTGAATGAATATGAATAGATTGTTGATTTTTCTTGTCTTTCAAGTATTTCCAATTATTGTTGGAAATACTGTCTTGATGGCACAAGAAGAGGAACGTATTCATGCAAATTATACTTTAACTGCAGAATCATCCTTAGGAAGCGGTGATTACACAGCTTATCAGTTGGTGGCAAATCAGTTCGATGTATTGTCTCATCAGGCAAATACTGGCTATTTGCGTGCTGCTGTTGACCTAAATAAAAGAGTAGGAAAAGATTGGCAACTAAGTGGTGCAATGGATCTTGTCCTTTCTGCTCATGCCAAACGATCTGCTTATCTTCAGCAATTATTCGCCCATCTTAGCTACAAAGATTTCTATATTGAATTGGGTAGCAAAGAGCATGCTCCGGTGCTACGGAATCTACAGCTCTCCTCAGGATCTTTGATCAATTCTGGAAATTCTAAACCCATTCCAGAAGTACGCATAGGTATACATGATTTCTATGTCGTCCCCGGCACAAAGAATTGGTTGCAAGTATATTTTGATGCTTCTTATGGATTATTTCTCGATGATGACTGGCTGATTGATCAGTATGAGAACTTCCAGCATCAGCAAGGAAATCGTCATTACTTGACTACTGATGTATGGTACCACCAGAAGAAGTTATACTTGCGCACAGACACCTCAAGACCTTTTGTTTTCACTGTCGGTATTGAGCACGCTGTCCAATTTGGAGGAAAGTGCCATGATTATTATAAAGGAGAGCATCGTATCACAGATTTGTCACCTTCTCTTAAGGATTTCTTTACTGTCATCTTGCCAAGAGGAGATGGTAATGTAGGATCAACCGACAACAAGACGAAAGAATGGGTCAAAGGAAATCATCTGGGAGAACTCACTGTTCAGCTAACCTACAACGTCAATCAAAATAGGAACGTCTCTCTGTATTTAGAAGATCCTTTTGAGGATGGTTCGGGCATCCGTAAAGGCAATGGCATGGACGGATTATGGGGTGTTGAATATAAAGATCAGTCCACTGGCATCGTGCCAATTCGAGGTGTAGTTTTAGAGTATCTCCAGACGACCGATCAATCCGGACCTATCCATTGGGCACCCGATGATTTCTCGGCTTCCGGAGAATGGCATCCTGAGCAAGCCACAGGCAATGACAACTATTATAACAATTATTTCTATAATGGGTATTGTCACTACGGCCAGTCCATAGGTTCTCCGCTGCTGATGTCTCCAGTTTATAACAGAGATGCTTATCTCGGATTTATTGACAATCGTGTACAGGCATGGCATTTAGGCATCATGGGCGATATTTCCTCACGGTTCAATTATTTGTTTCGCTCTTCCTATCGTGAAGGTTATGGAACCTATTTTGTCCCTCTTGAGAACAAGCACCATAGTTTTGACATGATGTGTCAGCTGGGTTATAAGCAAGGAGCCTGGCAATGTTCGACTGCTGTAGCTTCGTCTAACGGTAATATTTACGGTAATTGCCTGTCGTTTGATTTTAAAGTGATGTATCATGGCAAGATCTTCTAAGTATTTGTCTGCAATCATAACTGTTCTCGTGTTTTGTATCTTCGTCGTCTCTTGTCAGAATGGCGTAGACATAGGCAATCTCTATGGTCAATGGTTGCTTGAGGAGGCAATGGATGCTCATGGTGTCTCATTCGCGAAAGACGGCATGTATCTTTCCTTTCAGGATAGGGTAGCATGCGTCAAGC
Source organism: Bacteroidales bacterium (assembly GCA_045600445.1). Taxonomy (GTDB): domain Bacteria; phylum Bacteroidota; class Bacteroidia; order Bacteroidales; family UBA3663; genus Liminaster. Next base: position 18,159 of record JAZRXZ010000073.1, read on the forward strand.
AAGTCAATCCCACTTCGCACGGCTATCAGGATGTGTATGGAGCATTTTATCAGCAAGGTGACAGCTTGTTTTTTCAATTCAGTTCCAATAGCCATTCTGTAGACGATACGACGATGGTTTGTCGTACCTTCCGTTTCCAGTCATTTACAAATACACGTCTGCATATTGTGAATGAGAACAGCAGACATTTAGTATTAGAAGATAAAGGAACCTATTGGAGATTCAAGAAATACTAAACTCTTATGAGCGATACAAAAAGTTTTGAGACTGATAATCGACGGATAGCCAAGAATACATTGCTTCTGTACTTCAGAATGATCTTCTGGGTAGCAGTATCATTGTATACCAACCGCATTGTCCTCGATCAGTTGGGAGCTTCTGATTTTGGCATCTTCAATGTGGTGTTCGGTTTCGTGACCATCGTCTCGTTCCTGCCGTCCTCCATGAGTGCTGCTGTCGGTAGGTTTCTCAACGTCGGTTTAGGAGATAAGGAGCAACAGATTCCGATACAATCCATCTTTCAGGCAACGATAGGAGCATGTGTGCTTCTCTCTATATTTGTCTTGTTGATCTTCGAGACAGGAGGTCTGTGGTTTGCCGATACTCAGCTTAACTATCCTCCAGAGCGCTCTACCGTCGTGATGATCATCTATCAGTTGTGTGTCGGCAATATGGTCATCGGCTTAATATTCAGTCCTTTCTTGTCTTTGATCTTGGCACACGAGCACATGAGCGCTTATGCGATGTTCTCCATCCTTGATGCTACTGTCAAACTGTTATTTGTCTTTGCCTTACCTTATCTTGCTGTTGATAAGCTCGTGGCTTACATGACGTGCATCTTCGGTATCGGACTTATGCTCGATGTATGCTATGTGACTTATTGCAGACTTCATTTTGAAGAGAGCCGCTTCACTTCTTTTCATTTCGATTTCTCCATTATCCGCCAGGTTGTGGGCTATTGCTCCTGGAATACGTTACAAGTGCTGACCATCATGTTGCACACCCAGTGTGTGGCCGTGCTTGTCAATATCTTCTTTGGCACGGTCATGAATGCTGCATACGGCATAGCCTTGCAGATCAGCAATGTCCTAAAGAATTTTGCCAAGAGTTTTACGATGGCTGCCGTTCCTCAGATCATGAAGAACTACAGTGCTGGCCGGATGGATGAGATGTCTGTCCTGGTGGAACGTAGCTGCCGCATGGCTATCTCACTGATGGGTCTTCTCATTGTGCCATTGCTCCTGCAGACTCCTTTTATCCTGTCCTTGTGGCTCAAAGAAATTCCTCCTTTCACCATCATTCTCGTCCGAATCATTCTGCTTGTGACCTTTGCCGATGCTTGTAGTGATCTTTTCACCGCAGCAGTAGGAGCCACAGGTAAGATCCGGAACTATAATCTCAGTACCATCTGCTGCGGCTTGCTACATGCCGTCATTGCGTGGGTATTTTTCCATCTCGGCTGGTCGCCAGTTTCTGCTTTGTGGCTGTATCTCGGGTTCATTATCATCGAAAATATTGTCCGACTCGTGTTCGTCGTTCATCAAGTTGGCATTCATATTGAGGGGCTTTGGCAGATTGCACTCCGTATTCTTCTCTTCATTGCCATTTCTTTCTCAGTCCCTTATATCTTGCAACAGATTTTGACAGACTCCATCTGGATTTCCCTCTCTATCTGTGCTTTCTCGTTTGCTTTCACCCTCTGTATTGCCAGCTTCGTGATGCTGTCTGCTACTGAGCGCAAAGCTGTATGGACCACGGTTCTCAATAAAATTCATGCTAAGCAATGAAAAATATCGCTGATTATATCAAACATATACTACGAAGCAACAGCCTGTATAAGCGTTACTTTCAGGGCAATATCAACGCTATGCGATATTGGATGAAGGATATGAAGGAGTATTTCCATCATTATTCTTTACGCAAGGACTTTGATGTCGCTGGCAATACCGTCTACTTCGTGTTAGATCCTACGCAGAAACACCCAGGAATGACTGACAGAATCAAGGTGATTGTCTGCTGTTATTGGATTGCCAAGCAGAATGGTTTCGACTTTAAGATTGTCTATGATCAGCCGCATAATTTGTCTGATTATCTGAGCGAGAATCTTGTGCAATGGAAGGCTGATCGTAGCGAATTGTCTTATTCTCTACAGAATAGTCGACTTCTCTCGTATAACGGTAGTTTAGCTGTCCCTCATTTATCCAAGATAGTCAAGCAGTATCACATCCTGCATTACATCGGTATCAATATTTTGCTCAACAACCAGATTCCAGATGCCGAGCGTTTATGGACAGAATGTTATAATGAGTTGTTCAAGCCTTCGCCACGCCTAGCCAATGCTTTTGCTGCATCAGGTTTAGTGTCAGGTCAATATGCCTCTGTTCATCTGAGGTTTGTCAATGCTTTGGAGCACTTCGAGGATGGATTCTACAATTCTATCACTCCCGAAGAACAAACAAGATTGATTGAGAAATGTCTCACTGCGCTCAAAGAAATCCAGCAGAAATGCGATGGACTTCCGCTTTATGTTTTCTCCGATAGTCGCAGATTCCTCTCCATTGCTCGTGAAGCAGGGTATCAAAGTCTTGACGGAGAGATCGGTCATGTGTCTTTTGTCAACGATCAGGACACATTGCTCAAGACCTTCCTCGATTTGTATGCCATCAGTCAGAGTGATCAGGTATTCCGTGTGTTAGGTACACCTTTATATAATAGTACGTTCCCATATTATGGTGCTTTGATGGGAGGGAAGCTGGGTCAGAAGATTGAAATACGGTAGCTGATGACTTCGTTGTCGCACATTGGCTTGTGATAATACTCGTCTATCTGCTTGTTTTGCGCGGTATTGATGATTTTGACGTCGATGCTGTCTCCCGTAGCAGGGATCTCCCATAACTGGATAAGTCCGTCGCCACCTCTCTCAAGATACTGGATGTTGAACAGTATCTGAGGAATCTCTCTTCCTTCGTAATTCTTTGATTTATAGAGGCAAGAGAAGCCATTGTGTCCGCAGATTACTGCACGGATGTTATCATTCTGGTAGACAAGATTGTCCCAGACCTCCTCGGGCGAACTATTAGGCCTATTGCCAAAATGCTTTCTTGCATAGGAGTTCTCTGTCTTTATAGGATCTCCTTCACCGCTTAGAAATTCGTGGGTCAGAAGGATAAATTTCTTTTCCGGATTGTTCTCAACGTAAGTGCGGGCCCAATCCACCGCCTCTGGTCTTGGCGCAAACTCCAAAGCAATGATATAAAAATCCTGTCCTTTGATCTGATTCCGGACAATGATGTTATCCATTCTGTCCTTCTCAAAAGCAGTTACGATATTCTCCTTGGTTTTCGGGAAGTTGGTATATTGATTAAACAGGGACGAAGCTCTGTCATAGATCTGGTTGCCATCTTTCCAGTCATAGTCATGATTACCTGTGACAGGCACGAAAAGGACATCCTCAGCCAGATATTTTGAGTAGTCATAGAAGACGCGATATTGCCATCTTTCATTGCTACTCGACTGATCTCCAACCTGTAGCACACAGTCAATCTTGTATCCCTCCTTGTGCATTCCTCTAATCCAGTTGACTGATTTCATGAAGTATGGAGCATATTTATCGAAGTAGGTGTACTCCTGCACATCGCCCATGATAATCATGTATTCCGAGGTCGGATCGAGGGGATAGTCAAAGGTATTGTCGTAAGAATACGTCTCAAAGTCAGGACCGCAAGACACCCATCCCAGCATAGCAAGGATGCAGTAAATCTTTTGAACGAAGAACTTTGACAGACGCATAGCTTATAAGTCGAGCCAGAATATATTATTTAATGTGTGTGGTGATGTTCGCTTGTCTTCCGGTGGCAGTTGCATATAATCACCGTAATAATTGCGAAGAATCTTATCATATCCGATAGGAGCCAGGTACGAACGTCCCTCAAAAGGAAGCATGATGTATGTGTTGAAGTGTTCCCTCTCGTAGATGTTATGAATGGCATGAGGATCAGTACCTGCTGGGGTTCCTACAAATGCACCATTCTTGTTCGGGTTGCTCAATATCCGCTGATTGATTTTTTCTGCCAACGCCTTTGGTGACGTATTGATTACCAGTACTTTCGAGAGAATGATGGCGATACGCTTCCACCACACATTCTTAGGCGATGGCTTCAGAATCTTCATCCTGAATTTTCTTTTGAGAGGAGTGAGGGACTTCAGGAAGTCCACCGCAGCTTCTTTCGTCTCTGCCAATCCATCCAAAGGAAAGACATCGACGTTGATACCGATATTCTTGATGTTGGCTTGTTCCATCAGGATAGTTCGGGTGTCTGCTACTTTAGCGTAGGGAATCACATAGTCTTCATCCTTCCGATAATCATAGACCTTATAATAGGAGTGCTTGTACGATGCCACGAACAGCTCATAATCTTCACGCGGCATCATGATGTCGATGTCATCATCCCAAGGAATGTAACCCTTATGTCTGACAGCACCCAGGAGTGTACCAAAAGCAAGAGAATACTTGAGGTTATTCTCCTGACAGAAGTCATGAATAGATTGCAGTATCTCAATCTGGATGACCTTCAGCTCATCTACATGGATTGCTTTTGGCATTATTGGTAGAGATTAAGTAGTTGATTATAATAACTTTCGTCTCCGAACTTCTCGATAGCATCTGCTGAAATCTGGCGGTAGTCGAAGCTTCTCGACCACATCGTTTCAATGGCTTTCTGTAGCTGCTCCTGATTTCCTGATTCAAAGACACTTCCGTTGGTTTCATTCAGTAGCTCAGGGATTCCTCCGATGTTCGCACCCAAGACAGGCGTTCCCAATGAGAGGCTTTCAATGATCGAAATCGGATTGTTCTCACTGCACTCCGAGGGTAGTACCATCATCTTGGCACCAGCTACCAGCGGCTTGATTTCTGTCCAGTTGAGCTGACCCTTGAACTCGATATTCTCTGCATTCGCATAGGCCTCACGGAGTTCTTCTTCGATGAATCCACCACCGATCACGATGAGTTTACAGGGGAGCAAGGCCGCAGCTTTGCACAATGTACGGATGCCCTTGATCGGGTTCAACTGACCGAGATAGACGTAATAATTCTCTTTCGGTACCAATGCATCCTTGACCTTATTGGTATCAATAAAGTTGCTTAATACCTTGAGCTTTGCGTCGTTATATCCACCACGTTTCACTGTATTGGCCATAAACTGGCTCGGACAGATAAAATGATCCACCGAAGCTTGTAGACGCTCTGCCGTCCATTTCTTTGCCTCCTGATAGCCGATGTACGATCCTAGGATGCCACCCGTCATGCACCTGTGACGGAGGACGGCGCGCTTGTCGGTAAAACACTCTTCGCACCACTTCCCGTCACGCATACAAGTGTAACAAGGACAGACAAACTTGGTGTCGTGGAGCGTCCAGATTACACGGATGCCGCGCTCATGAGCTATCTCTGCGAGGATAGGAGAGAGCTGGGTGTGGATATTATTAAGGTGTACGACGTCTGGCTGGAAGTCATCAAGAATCGCCTTAAACTTCTTCTGGACAGATCCTAATCCGAAGGGACGGAGCAATGAGTCGAGCATGTTGAGGCTTGGCTTCATCTTAAACTCTGATGGCCAGTATTTGCTCCACGGAGAAGGCTCGTTGAGAGGATACTGCTGAGAAAAGATGGCTACTTCATGTCCATGATCCTTAAGCAGTTGTTCAAGGTTCATGGTATAGATGCAGTCTCCTCCACGTCGGTAATAGAACTTATTACAAAGCAGGATCTTCATAAAATCATCCTTCTACTACTGGATAGTTTTCCAATTCATGACCGATAGGAGCACCGAGCCAGAGAGGAATACCGTAAGGTTCAACGATCGATTTGATGTTGTCCCATAGTTTGACAGGCATGGTTGGGTCTTCGTCGCAACCAGTGAAATGACCGCAGACAAGTCCTTTGATCTTTGTAAATACGCCGCAGATTCTGAGTTGCTGTAGCATACGGTCAATCTTGTAAGGACTCTCGCTGATGTCCTCGATAAAGAGTAGTTTGTCCTGATAGTCGAAGTCGTATGGCGAGCCGTGGAGACCACTAAGTACAGCCAGGTTACCACCAACCATCGGTACAGGATGCGCCATGAGTTCGTCGAGAATCTCTTCGGTCTCCTCTGGATTCAAGTCCTCTGGAGACCATCCTTGATGAGGCGCAACAAAGAGTGATGCTTTTTTAAGGAACAGTAAATTATGCTTCTGAGGCCAGCTGCGATGTGCTGCATAATATTCGAGCAACTCCTTGATGGTCTGCGTGGTACGATGAGTAGGGTTTTCTCCCAAATGTTTCATCATAGGAGCATGTAGGCTCTTGATTCCAGCTTTCTGCCAAAGTGCGGAGAGAATAGTGATATCAGAATATCCGACGATAGGCTTGTTGGCTCGACTGATCAGATCGAGTGGGATCATCTCAATCAGCTGCATACAACCATAGCCACCTCGTGAACACCAGATGACATCTACGTCCTTGTCTTCCAATGCTTCGATCAGATCTTGTACTCGGTCTTCTGGAGTACCGGCAAAGCGTCCGTACGAACCTTTGGCATGTGGTGCGATAGAAACATTGTGTCCCCAGCTACGAAGTGTCTCTGCTCCTTGGTCAATGACCTTGCCTTTGATGCTGCCAGCAGGTGAGATGATTCGGATATTCATTATATATAATATTAAAGTCGGGTAGTCACAGCTCTTAATGTCTCGTCCTTCCAAGGCTTGAAGTCGCCTTCGAGGATGTGCTTGCGAGCTTCTCCGACGAGCCAGAGATAGAAAGCGAGGTTGTGGATAGAGGCAATCTGGAGTGCCAGGTACTCTTCGGCATGGAAGAGATGACGCACGTAAGCCTTGCTATATACTTGATCGACGTAGGCAGGACCATCTTCTTGGAGAGGAGAAAAATCGTGCGCCCACTTGGCATTCTTGATGTTGATGATACCGTGACGAGTGAAGAGCATGCCGTTGCGACCATTACGGGTAGGCATGACGCAGTCGAACATATCTACACCACGCTCGATTGCTTCGAGGATATTGGCAGGAGTACCGACACCCATGAGGTAGCGAGGACGATCTGTTGGTAGGATCTCGTTGACGACCTCAATCATCTCGTACATCTTCTCCGCAGGTTCACCTACAGCAAGGCCACCGATGGCATTGCCTTCAACGTCCATGGCTGCGATCTTCTCTGCTGCACGGCGACGGAGGTCAGGATAAGTACATCCCTGCACGATAGGGAAGAGGGCCTGATGGTAGCCATAAAGTCCGTTACCCTGTTCATCCTCAGTCTCTTTGTAGCGCTTGAAGCAGCGGTCGAGCCAACGCTCAGTCAATCCAAGCGACTTCTCCGCATACTTGTAGTCAGAGTCTCCCGGAGGACATTCGTCAAACGCCATCATGATATCGGCACCGATGATTCGCTCAATCTCCATGACACGCTCAGGGGTGAACAGGTGCTTCGAACCGTCGATGTGGCTGCGGAACATGGCACCCTCCTCGGTCAGCTTGCGGTTCTCGGCCAATGAGAAGACCTGGAAGCCTCCTGAGTCAGTGAGGATCGGGCGATCCCAGCCATTGAACTTATGCAGGCCTCCCGCTTCCTGCAAGACGTCGAGACCTGGACGCAGGTAGAGGTGATAGGTGTTGCCAAGGATAATCTGCGCCTTGACATCTTCCTTGAGTTCCTTGAAATGCAGGCACTTGACAGATCCTACGGTGCCAACAGGCATGAAGATCGGTGTCTGTATCTTGCCGTGGTCGGTCGTGATCTCGCCGGCGCGAGCCCATGAGTTCTTATCGGTTGCTTGGAGTTCGAAGGTCATAAATTAGGAGTGAGGAGTTTGGAGTTTGGAATTAGGAATTGGCCTGTCTTTTCTTTGATTCTCTGTTTGCCTTGATGACCAGATAGACGTAATAGGCAAAACCGACAGCGATGATAGCTGCGAGAGCGATCTTGACGTAGCCACTATAGTGCTGCACCTGCTCAATCAGGACATCCTCAGGAATAGAATGCCCGAAGAAGGCACCGAGGCTTGCAAGTACCGTATTCCATATGCCAGCTCCTAAGAAAGTGAAGAAGATAAACGATCCGAGATTCATCTTGGCCAAGCCCGCAGGGATGCTGATGAGCTGACGGATGGCAGGAATCAGTCGGCCGACAAATGTGCCAACTGCGCCATGATCAGCGAAATATTTCTCGGCTTTCTCCACGCCAGGACGGTCGATGAGCAACATGTGACTGACCTTGGTGTCGGCAAAACGATGGATGATAGGGCGACCGAGCCAGTAGGCAAGGCCATAGTTGAGCAGAGCTCCCAGGATGGCTCCGATGGTGCCGAAGAGGACGATCATCGGAAGGCTTAGGGTGCCTTGATTGATGGCAATATAGGCAGCTGGAATGATGATGATCTCAGAAGGGAAAGGGATAAATGAACTCTCGATGGCCATAAACAACGTTATAACACCATAGTTCATATTCTGAGCAATCCAGTTGTAGAGTTCCTCCATATTCTTCTGTATTTATTTGATTTGATTGAGCGCGTCATTGTCTCCGATGCTCTCAAAATAAGCACGCATCAATTCCTTGCTGGCATAGTCGCTTGGCTTCATTTTGAGCAATTTGCGATACGCCTTGTCGGCCTTCTCATAGTGATGCAGGTTGAGCGAAAGCTCTGCTTGTGCCAGCAGGAAAGCCTTTGATCGTGGCTGGAGCTTGACCAGGTCATCGAGGCCTTTCAAGGCATCCTCAAAGCGACGGAGATCGGTCAAGAGCGTGACGCGGAGCGAGAGATAGGTTGTATTCTTCGGATTGATAGCGATAGCATTCTCGATGTACTGCAACGCGCCACGGATGTCTCCGAGATCGAGGGCAATCGTCGACAAGTGGAAATAACCCTCGTCGCAGCTTGGCAGTCGGTTGACCAGAGTCTGGTAACATACCATCGCTTCCTCCAGTCGGTTGAGCGAGACGTAGCAGGCACCTAAAAGATCGTAAGTGATAGCTGTCTGCTGCTCCGCTTCCTGACGCTCCAGATGCAATTCCTCATGCTCGATGTGTCCCTCAGCAAACTGTCGTGCTATCTCAAGATGCTCTGCTGCTTCCTCGAAGTTCTCCTCAGTATATCGGATATAACCGAGTGCAAAGTTGAAGAGAGGGTTCTTCGGATCGATGGCCAATCCCATCTCGCAGCTGTTGGCACAGTCGTCATAGAACTTGTTATCGAACTGACAACGAGCCAGGTCCTGCCAAGAATAGACATCGTAAGCATCCAGGTCGAGCGACTTCTCCAGGACAGGGATGGCATCTTTGCTGCATCCACAATCCATCAGCATGGCTCCGATGCGACCGATGGCTTCTGGCATTTTCTCCTCCTTCTTAGCAGATTCTTCCACCCACGACATTGCCTCTTTGAGGTTTTTGGCCGTCAGGGTGTGTGGCAGGACGTCAAAGAGTTCATCGATGATGTCGATAAACTCCATCAGCATCAGATTCCCATTTTTCAGCTGACGCAGGAGGTAACCGAAAGCCTCTTCCTGATCGTGCTGCATGGCATCTAATCCGAAACGGATGCTGATCTTGAAAGGATCGATCTCTCCGTCTTTCTGACTCTGCCAGATAGCCTCTGCTTCATCGAAGCGATGCATGTGCAGGAGCACTTTCGCCTCGATGAGCTGGATATAGTCATCCTCAGGATGCTGCAGCAAGCCAAGCTTACAAGCATTGAGAGCCTCTGCAGCGTTTCCTTCGTCGAGCAAATCATAGGCGATCTGTCCGACTTCGTCAGCGCTGTAGTAGCTGGGTTTGCGATCAATCAAGTCTATCATATACTGATAATAGGCTCGTGATTTCAAGGGGTGTTGCTGCTGCATTTTGATGATATTTATAGCATTTTGTCTCAGAAGATTACTTAGAAGCCTTCAGCGAGACAGTTCTGTTGAATACGATGTGATCCTCGGTTGTATCCTTGTCAACGCAGAAGTAGCCGATACGCTGGAACTGGAACTTCAATCCCTCACGAGCCGTTCCGTCAGGAGCATAGGTGAATGGCTGCTTGCGTACCATCTCAGCTGCAAATGGCTCGATGTAAGCATCGACGACAACCTCGCTCTGTGGATTGCGCTCTGACTCGGTGGTAGCCTCCTCGTCGAGGAAGAGGTTGTTATAGAGACGAGCCTCGACCTTGACAGCGTGCTGGGCAGATACCCAGTGCAGGGTACCCTTCACCTTACGGTCAGCACCTGGCATACCGCTCTTTGACTCAGGATCGTAGGTACAGTTGATGTTGACAATCTTGCCGTTCTCGTCCTTGTCGCAAGAGATCGCCTTGATGATGAAAGCTCCCTTGAGACGTACCTCCTTGTCGATGGTCAAACGGAAGAACTTCTTCTCAGCCACCTCCTGGAAGTCCTCACGCTCGATGTAGAGCTCGCCAGAAAATGGCATCTCGTGCTTGCCAGCGCCTTCCTGCTCAGGGTTGTTGTCCATCTCGCACATCTCTACCTGTCCTGCAGGCCAGTTGGTGATGGTGAGCTTGACAGGATCGACGACACCCATGACGCGGGTAGCCACCTTGTTAAGATCGTTACGGCCAGCGTTCTCGAGCAATACGATGTCGTTGAGCGCCATGAACTTGGTATAGCCGATGGTGGTGATGAAGTCTCGGATAGCAGGAGCGGTGTAGCCACGGCGACGGAGGCCACAGAGGGTCGGCATACGTGGGTCGTCCCAGCCACGGACGATGTGATTCTCTACCATGTCGCGGAGATAACGCTTAGACATCACGGTGTTGGTGAGGTTCAGACGGTTGAACTCCATCTGACGTGGCTTGTAGGTGATACCGATCGAGTCGGTGATCTCATGCTCGCCGTTCTCAGGCTTCTCGTTGGCACCAAGCTTCTCGACGAGACCCTCCTCGTAGTGAATGTCCTTGCCCTCCTTGATTAATGCCATGATGGTAGCAAAGTAGTTGTAGAGCGGACGGTGAATCTCGAACTCAAGCGTACAGATAGAGTGGGTGATACCCTCCAGAAAGTCTGACTGTCCATGAGCAAAGTCGTACATCGGATAAGCGTTCCACTTGTTGCCCGTACGGTGATGAGGATACTTGATGATGCGATACATGATAGGATCGCGGAAGTGCATGTTAGGGTTGGCCATGTCGATCTTGGCACGGAGAGTCAAGGTTCCTTCCTCAAACTCACCCTGGTTCATGCGACGGAAGAGATCGAGCGACTCCTCCCAAGGACGGTTGCGGAATGGAGACTCCACGCCTGGCTGGGTAGGAGTACCCTTCTGTACTGCGATCTGCTCGCTGGTCTGCTCCTCCACGTATGCCAAGCCACGCTTGATCATCTCCTCGGCAAGGTTCCAAAGCTCCTCGAAGTAATCTGATGCATAGTACATGCGATCACCCCAGTCAAAGCCGAGCCAGTGGATGTCCTCCTTGATAGCGTCGACATACTCAGTATCCTCGCGGCTTGGGTTGGTATCGTCGAAACGCAGGTTACACTGGCCGTCATACTTGGCAGCAGCACCAAAGTCCATGCAAATAGCCTTAGCATGGCCGATGTGCAGATAGCCGTTTGGTTCTGGTGGGAAACGTGTGTGCACCATCTTGGTAGGCGATGCAGCCACCTTTCCGGCTTTGATATCTTCTTCGATAAACTCCTCTACGAAGTTTGAACTTTTCTTTTCAATGGCAACCTCTGAAGCTTCCATAACTTTTACCTTTTTTATTTGATTGATTATATATATTATGGTGCAAAGATACTCATTTTTGGTGACATTCCCAAAACATTGTCAAAAAATAATAGACTTTGTCTATAATACTCATCAAATGTAGCAAAAAAGATACTTTGAGGTGATAATATACGCAAAAACAACGCCACCCACACTGCGATTTGCAGCATGAGTGGCTTGACTTATATAAAATAACTAGGTGTTTAAAGATATGCCAACAACAGCTTGGCATTCGGACTACGACGGATGCGGAGCAGTGCGCGCTCACGGATCTGACGGACACGCTCACGGGTCAGGCCCAACTCCTGGCTGACCTCTTCCTGGCTCTTCTCAGGGCAGTCGATGCCGAAGGTCTCCTTGATGATACGTGCTTCACGCTCCTTGAGGATGCTGTGCAGGAGGTTGTCGAGCTCGATGTGGAGGCTCTCGTTGTTGAGCTGTGAGTCGGTAGCGTCGAGCTTGGTATCAGGAGTGATGTCAAGGAGGGTACCGTCCTCATCGTCCTGGAGAGGGCTGTCGAGGCTGACGCCACGGTTGTTAGCCGCCATGGTCTCCCGTACCTTATCTGGAGCTACGTCGAGCTCCTCAGCGATCTCCTCGATGGTGGCAGGGCGGTTCTGCTCCTGCTCGAAACGGTTCTGGATGACGCGAATCTGACGGATCAGGTTGTTCTGATTGCCTGGGAGACGTACCATACGAGCCTGCTCTGAGAGGGCCTGCATGATCGACTGACGAATCCACCAAACAGCGTATGAAATGAATTTGAAGCCACGAGTCTCATCGAACTTCTCAGCTGCCTTTACGAGGCCGACATTGCCTTCTGAGATAAGGTCGCTGAGCGAAAGACCCTGGTTCTGATAGAGCTTTGCAACTGACACCACGAAGCGGAGATTGGCACGTACAAGCTTGTCGAGCGCCTGCTGGTCTCCCTTGTGGATGCGCTGCGCCAGATCCACCTCCTCGTCTGGAGTCACCATGTGCTCTTTGCTGATGGCTGTGAGGTACGACTCGATCGACTCCTCCGTACGACGGGTGATGTTCTGTGTAATCTTAATTTGACGCATAGATGATAGTTTTCCTTTGTTGATTTTTCATGCGGACATAGTTGTCCCTTCGAAAAATAGTGCGCAAAGATAGTGAATATTCAAGTATAAAACGAAAAAATCTCCACAAAATTGTGTCTGTGGAGAAATATTTTGCATTTTGATATTTGAATATGACAATTTAAGAGGATTGAGGATTTCCGTTCTTAAGCAGCATGATCAGTTTCAGGCTTAGGTCGAAGAAGATGATCTTGGCCGAACCATTCTGCGCGATGTCTGCTTCTGCCTTGGCCAGCTCGTCCATGATTCCCTCCACGTTGCGATGATTGACAAAGAGGTGGAAACGGCTGCTGAACTGCTCCTCCTCGGGGGTCATGTAGTTGAGTTCTGGAGTAGCCATATTCATGATGAAGTTCTCTCGGATCAGGGACTGAGCATATTGCAGATAGTTCTGCTGACGCTGACGGCCGAGGGAAGCCATCTCAAGGCTCCAGTCGCGCATGTCGAAGATCTTGCGCATGTAGCTCAGTCGCATCATGGCACAGAACTTCTCAAAGAAGAGCACCTTGTCCTCGTCGTCGCACTTCGGTTGCATCCAGGTAGGGTCGAGAGGAGGGATGTTGAGTCGCTGGCAACGGCTCTGGATGGTGCCAAGGACGCGCTCCGGGTCGTTGCTGACCAGTAGGAAATAGGTCTTCGGATAAGGCTCCTCAATGATCTTGAGCAGCTTGTTCGATGCCGTCTCGTTGATCTTCTCAGGCAGCCAGATGATCATCACGCGGCTGTCACTGGCAAAAGGCTTGGCGCTGAGCTTGCGTACGATGCTCGTGGCTTCGTTCTTGTAGATCTGCGCGTTCTTGCCTTCTTCGCTGATATATTTCACCCAGTCGTTGAAAGAGAGCTCAGGATCGTGCAGGAGCTTGTCGCGCCACTCAGGCAGATAGTCATCGCTCACGGCTGAGTTCTCGCCACTCTGTCCGCTTTTGTTGACGACTGGGAAGACGAAATGCAGGTCAGGATGCTGCAGGCGCTGGATCATCTTGCAATGATTGCATTGGCCACAGGGCTCACCGTCAGCGCTATGGTTCTCGCAGAGGATATATTGGGCGGCAGCTAAAGCCAGAGACAAGGCTCCAGAGCTCTCACGTCCGGAGATCATCAGGGCATGAGGCATCCTGCCATCATCGATGGCCTGCCTGAGCTGCTGAGCTGCTGCCTGCTGTCCGATAATATCTCTGAAGAACATACTCCTAACTCCTCACTCCTCACTGGAATTATCTTTCCTTGATGATGCCATGCTTATACGCCACGAGCAGCTTCTGCAGATTCTCGATCTGCGTCTGCAGCTCACGACCCTGATCGGTGTCACGCACGAGCATACGATGATACTTGAAGTCCTCGAGCTGCACGCGCGAATGAATATCAGAACCCGACTTGATTGCCTTGTCCTTCGACTCGAACATCTCATGCTCGACGAGCTGCAATCCGTGGCTATTATATATTAATGTGTAGCCAGAGATGCCTGTTGTCTCGTGGTATGGCTTCGAGAAGCCGCCATCGATCACCAGACGGATGCCCTCAGCACGCAGAGGAGACTCACCCTTGTTGGTGCGTACTGGCACATGTCCATTGACAATGTGGCTGATGGCAGGATCGAGGCCGAACTCACGCAGGATGTTCTCACACGCTTGTCTCTGGTTGGCCAGCACGAAGAACGCGCCTTTCTTCTCCTTATATAACTCGGGTGCATCGACAAAGTAGCGCTCGAAGGTAGTCATCTTGTCCTTGTTGAAGAGAGGCGACTTAGGACCCTGCCAGAGATACATCATGTAGTCGAGTGCGTCGTTGCGCTCCTTTGATCCCTTCGGCGAGAAGTAAGCCTTGCGGATCACGCGGTCGACACGCTCCATCAGCGCACGACCCTTGACGAGCTTGCCATCGACCATCACTTCCTCGAAGCTGCCGTCCTCGTTCATAGGGATGGCGGCATGGAACATCAGGATGTTGTTGCACACCGTGAAGAGCGAGCCCTTCTGGAGCAACAGTCGTAGATGAGCCTGCAGGCGCTCTGAGTGACGGAACGAGTGTGCCAGCTGATCCATGACCTCCTGCTCGCGCTGACAGAGCTCGTAAGGATCCGACTGGGTCTTAAGGCTCGGCAGACGCTTGTCGAGGAGCTCGTATTCCTTGCCGTCGATCGTGATGGTACCCTTCTCCAGATCGATCAGGTGCAGCATCAGTCGGTCATCCATGTTATACTCAGGATGGCGCTTGATGATCTGCCCGCAGAGCTTGAACTCGATGATCGAGATGGCCTTGTGCATCTTGGCCATGAGCTGTGATGAGCGCTTCAGTCGAGGATTGTTCTCAAAGTCCTTGGTTTGCCACAAGGTGCAAGGATCGTCACCATAGACCTCGAAGGCCAGGTTGGCCAATGGCAGGAGGTTGATGCCATAGCCTTCCTCCAAGGTCTCGACGTTGGCATAGCGGATTGAGATACGCAATACGCTGGCAATCAATGCTAAGTTGCCTGCTGCTGCACCCATCCACTCGATGTCGTGATTGCCCCACTGGATGTCGAAATTGTGGTAGTTGGTCAGCTCGGTCATGATCTTGGCGGCACCCGGACCACGGTCGAAGATGTCTCCTACGATGTGCAGTTTGTCGATGATCAGGCGATGGATAAGGTTGCAGATGGCTATCAGCAGCGCATCTGCACGGTCGATCTCCACGATGGCATTGATGATGGCGTTGTAGTAATCCTGACGATCGCTCTCTGACTTGCTCTCAAAAAGAAGTTCTTCGATGACGTAGGCAAAATCGTTGGACATCATCTTGCGCACCTTACTGCGAGTATACTTGACAGTCACGAAGCGAGCCACCTCTACGACCTGATGCAGGCTCATGCGATACCAGTCGGCCAGGTCGCGGGCATCCGATTCTTGTTCCTTAATCAATGCCAGCTTCTCCTCAGGATAATAGATAAGCGAACAGAGCTCACGCTTGTCAGCTTCGCGCATCGACATGCCGAAGATATCGTCCACCTTGCGTCGGATTTGTCCCGATGCATTCTTCAGGACATGCGTAAAGGCAGTGGACTCACCGTGGAGGTCACTGAGGAAGTGTTCGGTACCTTTTGGGAGGCTGAGGATCGCCTCCAGGTTGATGATTTCTGTGGCGGCCTTGCTCACCGTGGGGAACTTGTCTGCCAGTAGTTCGAGGTATCTCTTGTCTTCTTTTACGTCGTCAGGGGTACACATGGATTTTCAATAGTATTGTGGCTGGTGCAGCCGATTTTGACCGCAAAGTAAAGGATTATTTTCGAATAAAACAAATTTTTTTAGAGATTTCTTTTCATCGCTTCGCAAACTATAAAGTTTGAACCACCGATAAAGGCAATTTCCTGACCCTGTAGGTGGCTTAGCGCTGCATCTATTGCTTCGTCGATACTTGTATACACTTCACCTCTCAAAGCATGCACAGCTGCCATTTCTGCCAGTTTTGCAGCAGGCAGGGCGCGTGGAGTAGGAGCGTTGCAGAAGTAATAGGTAGCTTCGGCCGGCATCTGCTTCAGCACAGCGTCGATGTCCTTGTCGCTCACCATGCCGAAGACGATGTGCAGCGGATGACCCTCGGCGATGAGCTGTTTGAGCTGAGGACCGATGTAGCTGAAGCATCCCTCGTTGTGGCCGGTGTCGCAGAGAACGCGGATGTTGCCATTCTCATAAGTAGACAAGGTCTCCCAGCGGCCACGCAGATGTGTCAGCGTCAGCACTTGCTCGAATCCTCTTGCGACTTCTTCTTGTGTCAGCTCCATGCCGCCGGCTCTCAGCACCTGGATGGCATTGAGCACCGTGTTGGCATTCTTTGGCTGGCAGTCGCCGGTCAGCGGACAGAAGATCTCGCCGTCATCGAGCGTCGTGTAGCGGTTGCCGTCCACCTCATGCTGCACCCATTTCACCTGTCGGCGGTCGCAGGCAAAATAGAGCCGGCTCACCTCATGCAGCTGCGCATTCTGCTCGAAGGTGAAGCGGACACGATCGTCCTCACACTCACCGATGACGCAGGGGATGCCAGGCTTCATGATGCCCGCTTTCTCGGCGGCTATCTGAGGCAGGGTGTCGCCCAGGAACTGGGTGTGATCCATCGAGATATTGGTGATGACCGATAGGATAGGAGTGATGATGTTGGTAGAGTCGAGACGGCCACCTAGACCTACTTCGATAATTGCGATATCTATCTGATGATCTGCAAAGTAGCAGAACGCCATCATCGTGGCAAGTTCGAAGAAAGAAGGCTGGAATTTCTTCAGTTCGTCGATGTGTTTCTCAGTCCATCGCACCACGTAGTCATGATCGATTTCCTCGCCATTGATGCGGATTCGCTCGCTGAAATCCACAAGGTGAGGAGAGGTGAAGAGACCCACCTTATAGCCGGCACACTGCAGGATGGCGGCCAGCGTGTGACTGGTGCTGCCCTTGCCGTTGGTGCCAGCCACATGGATAGTCTTGAATCGGGTATGAGGATGTCCTAAAACCTGGTCCATGCCCTCGCATCGCTCCAGCCCTGGCTTGTAGGCATGAGCGCCCTGGCTCTCGAAGACGGGCAGCTGGGCAAAGAGATAATCCAAAGTTTCCTGATAGGTCATGATGATCGATTATTACATTTTTCAAGGTGCAAATATAATGATTTTTTCTCAATCTGCCAAATTTTTTGAGCTCAAATATTGCAAAAAAAATGTTTTTGTTCTCATCCCGAATTGCACTATCTGTATTTTCTGCTTGGTAAAGACCTAAGGGATTACTATTTCGGTAACCCCTTTAGTTGAATACACACTGAGGAGTCATTGATTTGGAGGTCTCTTTTCCGATGCCAGCCAAGGGGGGTGTCATTTTCATCACCCCTTTTTTTCGAGGCCAGCAGAGGGCGATTAAACGGCTCCAATATATTCATGTAATTCGGGACCCTTAAGGGTCCCTGGAATTACGAATATAGAGCCAAAATTCCCCTCTGCTGGGATCCCAAATTTTCCAGGATCAGGCGCCTCGATTTCGGGTATGCGAATCCAGTTTTCAGGATCAGACGTCGCGGTTCCGAGTATGCGAATCCTGCTCCCAGGATCAGACGCCGCGATTACGGGTGTGCTAATCCTGTTTTCAGGATCAGACGCCGCGGTTCCGGGTGTGCTAATCCTGCCTCCAAGATCGGACGAAAGAATAGCAGTTGTGCGAATAATTCAAAAAAACTGTGATTTCTTTAAAATATCGTCAATATAATCGACTTTAAATTTGGAAGTCTCGAAAAAAATCAGTATCTTTGCAGCCAAATTCGGTTAAATTATGGGATTTTTCGATAAATTCTTTAAAAAAGAAAAGAAGGAGACACTCGATCAGGGTATGCAGAAGACCAAAGAGGGCCTCTTTGATAAGATTGCTCGTGCTGTGGCTGGCCGCAGTACGGTCGATGATGACGTCCTCGATAACCTGGAGGAGGTGCTTGTCACCAGCGACGTCGGCGTAGAGACCACGCTTCGCATCATCGAGCGTATCCAGAATCGTGTCGCAAAAGATAAATATGTCGGTACCTCCGAGCTCAACGAGATCCTTCGCCAGGAGATCGCAGCTCTGCTTTCGCTCAATGAGCGTGAGGAGCTTGACGGCTTTACGGTCAAGGAGGGTGCCAAGCGTCCATACGTGATGCTCGTCGTAGGCGTCAACGGCGTCGGCAAGACCACAACCATCGGCAAGCTGGCCTATCAGTTCAAGAAGGCGGGCAACAAGGTCGTCCTCGGTGCGGCCGATACCTTCCGTGCTGCTGCCATCGATCAGCTGCAGATCTGGGGTGATAGGGTCGGCGTTCCTGTCGTCAAGCAGCAGATGGGATCGGACCCTGCCAGCGTTGCTTTCGATGCCGTCAGCCATGCCGTCAAGGAGCAGGCCGATGTGGTGATCATCGATACTGCGGGCCGTCTGCATAACAAGGTGGGCCTGATGAATGAGCTCGGTAAGATCCGCAAGGTCATTCAGAAGGTCGTCCCTGAGAACGATCCTGAGGTACTTCTGGTGCTCGACGGCTCTACGGGTCAGAATGCTTACGAGCAGGCCAAGCAGTTCGCTGCTGTGACCGACGTGACAGCTTTGGCCATCACCAAGCTCGATGGCACGGCCAAGGGTGGCGTCGTCATCGGCATCAGCGATCAGTTGCAGACCCCTGTCCGCTACATCGGCCTGGGTGAGGGTATGGAGGATCTGCAGATCTTCAACAATCGCGCCTTCGTCGACTCATTATTCGGCAAATAACAATTTATTATCTATACCACTTCATGAAAAAGCTTACTTGTGCCCTGTTTATGCTGGCCGCTCCGCTGCTTACGAGCGCTCAGATGACGACAAACAATGGCGTTCCTTACCTGATGAATCAGTCAGTAGATATGAGCGCTCAGTTTGCCGATCCTACCAATACGTACTTCACTGCTGACTCTCTCGTCAGCTTCGATACTGCCACCGGTCGTGGTATTATCCAGTGGGGTCGTAATGAGATGCATCCACGTCAGGCATTCAATGCCAATGGTTATTGGGTCGTTCCGCTGCAGAATCTCGACTTCCCTGGTCCTGCATACGATCAGAGCCCTCGCCTGGAGTTCCGCGTTGAGCCTGTCAATGAGCGTACACTCCGTGTGCGTGTCTATACCAGTCCTATCATTCCTCAGGACGATCCTGATGAGATCATGCTCGTCGAGCAGCCTAAGGTCGATCTCTCTAAGTGGCAGGTCAATAAGACTGCTCAGGGTGTGACCTATACCAGCAGCGAGGGTAGCCTGGAGATACAGAACTATCCTTGGCGTCTGATCCTCCGCGATAAGAATGGCGTCGAGATGACCCGTACCCGTGCATTGAGTGACAATGACTCTACGCAGGTCAAGACACAGCCATTTATGTTCGTGAAGCGTGGCTCGGACAACTCTCGCAGCATCGAGCCAGTGTTCAGCCTCAAGCCAGGCGAGCGTATCTATGGTTGCGGTGAGTCGGCTACCAGCCTCAATAAGGCAGGTCAGAAGCTCAATCTCTTCGTCGTTGACCCTCAGGGTCCCGAGACCCCTGATATGTATAAGCCGAACCCATTCTACTTCTCTAACCGTGGCTACGGTGTGTTTATGCATACTTCGGCTCCTGTGACGGTAGACTTCGGTGCAAGCTACCTCGGTAGCACCCGTCTCTTTATGGCTGATGAAGTGGCTGACCTCTTCATCATGTTGGGTTCGCCTAAGGAGATCCTGGGCGAGTATACTTCGCTGGTCGGCCGTCCTGACTGTCCTCCTCTCTGGAGTTTCGGTCTCTGGCAGAGCCGTATCTCTTATTTTACTGAGGCAGAGGGCCGCTCGGTGGCTAAGCAGTTGCGCGACAACAAGATCCCTGCCGACGTGATCCACTTCGATACCGGTTGGTTCGAGGTTGACTGGCAGTGCGACTATGAGTTCAGCAAGCAGAACTTCGACAATCCTACCAAGTTGCTCGCTGACCTCAAGGAGCAGGGCTTCCGTACCTGTCTGTGGCAGTTGCCATACTTCACTCCTAAGAACCGTTACTTCAAGGAGCTCGTTGACAATGGCATGGCTGTGAAGAGTCCTAAGGGTGGTCTGCCACTCGAGGATGCTGTCCTTGACTTCTCTAATCCTAAAACCGTCGCCTGGTATCAGAGCAAGCTCGAAGGCCTGCTCAAGCAGGGTGTGGCTGTCATCAAGGCCGACTTCGGTGAGGCGGCTCCATATCTCAATGGTTTGTATGCCAGCGGCAAGACCGGCCTTTATGAGCACAACCTCTATCCAGTACGCTATAACAAGGCTGCATACGACATCATCAAGAAGACCAACAACGGTGAGGGTATCATCTGGGGTCGCTCAGCATGGGCAGGCAGCCAGCGCTTCCCACTTCACTGGGGTGGCGATGCTGCTACTACCAACACCGGTCTCCTCGGTTCGATCCGTGAGGGTCTCTCGTTCGGTCTTTCAGGCTTCTCATTCTGGAGCAACGACATCGGTGGCTTCGTCACCAAGAGCCCTGAAGAACTCTACCGTCGCTGGATGCCATACGGCATGCTGACCTCTCACAGCCGTGTGCATGGCGTAGAGACAGAACCTTGGCTCTATGATGATGACTTCATCGCTTACTTCCGTGAGTGCTCTGAGCTCAAGTACAAGCTCATGCCATATATCTATGAGCAGGCTCAGCAGTCAGCTAAGGCAGGTCTCCCTATGCAGCGTGCATTGCTCCTTGAGTATCCTGACGATCCAGGTGCATGGTTCATCGAGGATCAGTATCTCTTCGGCGAGAGCATGATGGTAGCTCCTATGCTCGAAGCTGGCGCGGGCCGTAACGTCTATCTCCCTGGCAAGGATCGTTGGGTGGATTATCAGACAGGTAAGACCTACGGTCCTGGCTGGAACTACATTGAGTGTGGCAAGCTGCCAATCGTCATCCTTGTGAAGAAGGGTGCCACCATCAAGACTGTGCCAGTGGCATTGTCTACAGATTGGATTGACTGGAAGAAAGTCAAAGCAACAAAGTACTAATAATGATTCGTAACAGAATTGATCTCATCACCTTGGGTTGTTCCAAGAACCTCGTCGACAGCGAGCGTC
The DNA here is from genome assembly GCA_045600445.1 of Bacteroidales bacterium. Taxonomy (GTDB): domain Bacteria; phylum Bacteroidota; class Bacteroidia; order Bacteroidales; family UBA3663; genus Liminaster. Next base: position 39,601 of record JAZRXZ010000073.1, read on the forward strand.
TGATGGCGCAGCTGTCGGCATGTGGCTATAAGCTGCATCATGATCCGGAGGATCCAAAGGGTGAGATAGTCATTGTCAATACTTGTGGCTTTATCGGGGATGCCAAGGAGGAGAGTATCAATACGATCCTCGAGCTGACCGAACTCAAGAAGCGTCGTAAGATCGGCAAGATCTTCGTCATGGGATGTCTCAGTGAGCGTTATCGTAAGGAGCTGACGGATGAGATCCCTGAGATCGACCGTCTTTATGGCAAGTTCGACTGGAAGCAAGTGCTGGCAGATCTCGGTCATCAGTGGGACGATAGCTTGCGTAGTAGCCGATTCCAGACGACACCTCGCCACTATGCCTATATTAAAATAGGAGAGGGCTGCAATAGAATGTGCGCCTATTGCGCTATTCCATTGATCACAGGACGCTATCAGTCACGCCCGATAGAGGAGATCCTCTCCGAGGTCAAGACGCTTGTGAGCGAAGGTGTGCATGAATTTCAGCTTATCGCGCAGGATCTTACCGGCTATGGCTATGATCTCTACGGCAAGTATAATATTGCCGAGCTGGTAGATAAGATGGCTCAGATCGAAGGCGTCAAGTGGATTCGCCTGCATTACGCTTATCCGAATGACTTCCCGAAAGATCTGCTGCCAGTGATGGCCAAGCACGACAATGTCTGCAAGTACCTCGATATCGCCCTACAGCATGCCAGCGACAACGTCCTGACACGTATGCTGCGCCATGTCACCAAGGCTGAGACCGAAGAACTTCTGGCAGAGATCCGTCGTGAGGTACCAGGCATCCATCTCCGTACCACGCTGATGGTCGGTTTCCCGGGTGAGACAGAAGAAGATTTTGAAGAACTCCTTGACTTCACCCGTCGTATGCGATTCGAGCGTATGGGAGCCTTTGCCTACAGCGAGGAGGAAGGTACACATGCTGCACGCCATTACAAGGACGATGTGCCAGCAGAAGTCAAGCAAGAGCGTCTCGACAAGCTCATGTCGCTTCAGGAGCAGATCAGCCTGGAGTGTCAGGAGCAGAAAGTCGGACAGATATACAATGTCGTCATCGATCGTCTCGATGGCGAATACTATGTGGGTCGTACAGAGTTCGACAGCCCTGAGGTCGATCCTGAGGTCCTGATCCCTGTCGACAGCCTTCCTACCGAACCTTCCGGTTTCGATGATGGCGTCATGGTTCCTGTTGCCCTTGAGCCAGGTTCTTTCCATCAGGTGAAGATTGACAGGGCAGAGGCGTATGAGCTCATCGGCACGCTCTAAATATACTATTGAACAATTAAACTTACCTATAACATTAATATCTAAAACTAAAAAATAGACAGTCCTATGGAATGTGCTATCAGTATTGAGAAAGACACCGTGCTAGTTTGTCCAAATGAGAAGTTCCCTCTTCGTCTGGATTTTTCTAAGCGCTATTGTCTGCTTTACGAGAACACTCGCTCCCAGGCGCGTGATTATGTAGAAGAAGTCATTGAATGGTGTGGCCAGCAGCCTGCCAATTTTGACAACCTTGTAAAGAATCTTCTGATCCATACTGCTGCACGCCGTAAAAAATTCGGCATGAATCAATGAGAAAAGTCTTTGCACTCCTCACTTCACTCATCTTTTCTTTGGTCTCGCTAACTGCGCAGATCAATACTGATCGTGTATTGTCGATTGGTCGTAACGCTCTCTATTATGAGGATTATGTCCTTTCGATACAATACTTCAATGAGGTCATTGCGGTCAAGCCTTATTTGGCTGATCCTTATCTTTATAGAAGTATTGCCAAGATTTACCTTGACGATTATTTGGGCGCTGCCCAGGATGCTAGTGAGTGTATAGAGCGCAATCCTTTCCTCATCACGGCATGGCAGGTAAGAGGTATTGCCAGACAGAATCTCAAAGAGTATGACGGAGCTATCTCCGATTTCATTGAGGGTCTGAAAGCGCAACCTGAGAACAAAGTCTTTCTTCGTAGCCTTGCTGTGACTTATGCCATGAAGAAAGACTATCAGAAAGCTGACAGTTGCTTTAATCACTTTATTTCTCTCTTCCCATCAGAGTCGCAGGCTTATCTTAACCGAGCTCAGTTACGTATGGAGGAGGGTGATAGTATCTCTGCACTCCAGGATCTTGATCAGGTCATCAAGCTTGATAAAGGTAATAGCTATGCATACGCTATCCGTAGTATTATTCTGATGCAGAATGAGCGCTATAAGGAGTCTCTTGCTGATCTGGACTTTGCTATCAAGCTCGATCCGGAGAATGCAGCCTATTATAACAACCGAGCTATGGTCCGTTATAATATCAATGACCTCCGTGGCGCTATGTCGGACTATGATCAAGCTCTTGAACTGACACCTAACAGTGTCCTGTCACTTTATAACCGAGGTATTCTTCGTGCGCAGATCGGTGATCGCAATCGTGCAATTTCTGATTTCTCGCGTGTCCTGGATCTCGAACCAGACAACACCTTTGCCAGTTATAATCGAGCCATCCTACGTGATGAGACAGGCGATCTGCGAGGTGCAATTGCTGATTATCAAGCCGTATTTGATCAGCATCCCAACTTCTTCCCGGCACTCTATGCCCGTGCTGAGGATCTGCGTAAGTTAGGACGTACTAAGGAAGCTGATGAGGTCTTCAAGCAGGCCTTCACTGTCGAGCAACGAGTCAAGCGTCGTACTGCAGCAGCTGCTGCATCTGGAGAATTAGCAGATAATTCTTCCGCATCTTCTGACAATACAGAAAGCGAAGATGAAGAGCTTGATGACAATGACAAGATGCGTAAGGAGAGCGATAAGAATATCCGTAAGTTCAATCGCATTATGGCTTCTGGCATTGACGAAGACGTAGCCCGATATGATAATAAGTCGCGTGGCCGTATTCAGGACCGACAATTCAATATCGAGATGCAACCTCTCTTCGTTCTCTCTTATTATGAGAAGAGTGATGAGATGCGTCAGAATATCTATTTCGAGAAGACCCTCTCTGACTTCAATCGTTCTGGCCTGCTTGATCATCGACTTCTGGCCGTGTGCCGTGAACCAATGTTGACTGAGACTCAGGTACAGGCTCACTTTGCTTCGATCAACGATCTGTCTAATCTCATCGGTACGACCGGTGGTGCTACCATCTCATTCTTTTCGCGTAGCCTCGACTATATGCTCGTGCAGGATTTCCAGTCGTCTATCGCAGATCTTAATCAGGTTCTTTATCGAAAGGATAACTTTATCCTGGCATACTTCAACCGTGCGGTCATGCGCTTCCGCCAGCTCGAGATTAATGAACGTAGTGGTGATATTTCTGCTTCAGCTGCCTTTGCTTCTCAAGGCAATGATGATGAGCTTCGTACTACCGCTATTCGTCATTCCTCGTCACAGATCCGTCTGAATCCGAATACCGCGCTCAGTAATCAGGAGCAGCTTCGTATTCAGACAGAAAATATGCAGCGACAGCGTAAAGTGGAATGTGAGATGTGTCTGCGTGATCTGGATAAGGTCGTCGAACTCTCTCCGACTTTCGTCTATGCTTATTATAATCGCGCCTTTATCTCGGCCCGACTTAATAACTTTGATGCAGCACTTCAGGACCTTAATAAGGCCATAGATCTGTATCCTAACTTTGCTGAAGCTTATTTCAACCGAGGCCTTGTCCTGCTCCGTGTTGGTAAGACCAAGCAGGGTATCCAGGATCTCTCGAAAGCAGGAGAGTTAGGTCTTGTGCAGGCATATAGTGTTCTGAAGAGAGCAACGCAAGAGTAATTTGTAATTAGTAATTATATTTATATTTTTTTATGCAACAGAAAATCATCATTTTGGATTTCGGTTCGCAGACCACTCAGCTCATTGCTCGTCGTCTGCGCGAGCTGGATACCTTCTGTGAGATTCTGCCTTATAACAAGTTCCCGGTAGGGGATAAGGACGTCATTGGCGTCATCTTAGCAGGTTCTCCTTATAGTGTCTATGATCCAGAGGCTTTCAAGGCTGATCTCAGTCAGTTCATCGGCCGTCTTCCTGTACTTGGTATCTGCTATGGTGCTCAGTTCATCGCCTACAACAATGGCGGTAATGTAGAGCCTGCAGGTAGTCGTGAGTATGGTCGTCAGAACTTGACTACCATTGACAAGACTTGTCCTCTCTTCCATGGCTTTGACGACAACTCACAGGTATGGATGTCGCATGGTGATACCATCACAGCTATCCCTACTGGTGCTCAGGTAGTAGCCAGCACTCCAACCGTACAGAATGCAGCATACTATATTCCTTCATTCAATGGTGGCTGTCCTGTTTTCGGTGTTCAGTTCCATCCAGAAGTCTTCCACAGCGTACAGGGTACACAGTTGCTCAAGAACTTTGTAGTCGATGTCTGTGGCGGTCGTCAGGACTGGTCGGCAGCTAACTATATCGAGACCACTGTCAAGGAGCTCCGTGAACAGATTGGTACTGATCGTGTCATCTTGGGTCTCTCTGGTGGTGTTGACAGCTCTGTAGCTGCCGTTCTCCTTAACCGTGCCATCGGCAAGCAGCTCACCTGTATTTTCGTCGATCATGGTATGCTCCGCAAGAATGAGTTCACTGACGTAATGCGCGACTATGAGTGTCTTGGTCTTAACGTCATTGGTGTCGATGCCAGCGATAAGTTCCTCGGCGATCTCGAAGGCGTGACAGAGCCAGAGAAGAAGCGTAAGATCATCGGCCGTGACTTCGTAGAGGTCTTCAATGAGCAGGCTAAGGCTATCATCAACTCAAGCAATGTAGGTGGCGAAGGTGTTGTCAAGTGGCTTGCACAGGGTACCATCTATCCTGATCGTATCGAGTCATTGAACATCACCGGCAAGGTCATCAAGTCACACCACAACGTAGGCGGTCTCCCAGAGGAGATGCACCTCTCGCTTTGTGAGCCATTGAAGTGGCTCTTTAAGGACGAGGTTCGTCGTGTAGGTCGTGAGCTCGGTATGCCAGAGCACCTCATCACCCGTCATCCATTCCCAGGTCCAGGTTTGGCTGTCCGTATTCTCGGTGCCATCACCCGTGAGAAAGTCCGTGTCCTCCAGGATGCAGATGATATCTATATCCGTGGTCTTCGTGAGTACAAGGTCAAGCTCTCAGGCGAAGAGGCTCGCCGTGTCCTTGCTGCAGGTGTTCCTGCCAACATGGAGAACGGAGAGATCGAAGTCTCGCTCTACGATCAGATCTGGCAGGCTGGTGCTATCCTCCTCAGCGAGGTTCGCAGCGTAGGCGTCATGGGCGATGAGCGTACCTATGAGAACCCAGTAGCTCTCCGTGCTGTCACTTCTACCGATGCCATGACTGCCGACTGGGCTCACCTCCCATACGACTTCATGGCCAAGGTCAGCAACGACATTATCAACAAGGTCAAGGGTGTCAACCGCGTATGCTACGACATCTCTTCAAAACCACCTTCAACTATCGAGTGGGAGTAATCGATTAGACTGAAAAAACTAAATATTAAATCATAAATAGCAGCAGCTACGTGAAGATTATCTTTATGTAACTGCTGTTATTTTAATTTTTGTCTTTTATTTGGTATTAATTTCATTAAAAAAAACGAAATAATTTGGTTCTTTCATAGAAAAGTGCTATATTTGCACCTCGTAATATATCGATTTTTTGAAAATGAATTTATTAAACAAAGCACTCGCCTTGATCTTCATGGTTATGATGGCCATGACTGCAAGTGTTTCTGTAGCTCAGGATCTCAACGAGAGCAATCTTACACGCTCTCCATATTCTCGTTATGGCTACGGTAAGCTTGGCTCATTGGGCAATGCTTCTACCAAGGGTATGGGTGACTTGGGTATCGCACTCCGTACCAACAATTATACTACGATTGCCAATCCGGCTTCATTGACCGCTATTGATACGCTCACGATGATCTTCTCTATAGGTCTCGATGCTGATTATTCGAGCATGACAGAGAAAGGTGTTACCGAACGTAACTGGGATGCCGGTTTCAGCTACATGAGCTTCCACTTCCCATTGTGGCGCAATTTTGCCATGTCGCTCTCGCTGACTCCGTATAGTATGGTTGGTTATTACTATGGCAATACTGAGAAGAAACAGCTCGATAGCCCTATCAATAAGCATGATTCACTCACCGTTCAGAGTGTCTATGAAGGTGTAGGTGGCATCAATAATTTTATGATGGGTATCGGTTACCGTCCATGGAGCACCAAGATGAACGAACTGAGCGTAGGTGTCAACTTCGGTTTCCTGTTCGGTAGCATTGAACATACTGCCAGTGCTATTACCAGCTCGCAGGCCAATAGTACTCTGGTGACGCATGAGATGTCTGCTCGAGGCCTCTTCTTCAAGGCTGGTGCTCAATACACCCATCGTCTCAATGCCCTTCGCAGTATCACCGTGGGAGCTACCTTCCAGCCAGAGTTGAATCTGAGTGTCGATGCTGCAGAACTCAAGATCAGTACTGATACCATCCAGTTCAGCGATGAGTATCGTCATACGATCAAATCTCCTATGTCTGTCGGTGTAGGTGCGTCTTATAATGTAGCACGTCAGCTTACGGTATCAGCAGAATATGAGTTTACCAAGTGGTCTTCGGTCAACTCGTTGAATACCGATCTTAATATGTCGCCTGACCTCTTCACCAATACTCATCGAATCACTGCGGGTGCTGAGTATATACCACGAGCAGGTACTAACCGTTTCTGGCAGAACTGCCGCTACCGACTGGGTGCCAGCACCAAGAACAGTTATATGCTCATTGATGATGCAAAGTTCCGTGAGTATAGCGTCAACGGAGGTCTTTCGATGCCGGTCAATCGTCGCTGTTTCCTCGATTTCTCGGTTGGTTACAGTCGCCTACAGCCATCAAAGGCAACGCTGCTTAAAGAAAACTATCTCACTTTCACCCTGGGTGTAACTTTCAATGAGATGATGTTCTTCAGGAATAAGCTTAGATAATCCATCAGAGTATTTAAACTTTATCCTTTTGATATCGTCATAAAGATAAAAGCAAAGACAATTAGTAACATTTATTATAATTAAGTACAATGAAGACATCTGCAAAAGTAATGCTGAGCGCTCTCTTCGCTATGGGCACCACAGCAATGTATGCACAGACTCCAGAGATGCTTGCTACCATGTGTGCAAATGATCTGGACGCTGGTACCAACAACTCTCTTTACAACGACTTCTTCCCTAAGGGAGGTGAGGCTAAGCCTCTCTCTGCTTACGAGAACTGGAAGGCTCTCTATGATGCTGTTCCAAACTTCAACCAGGCTCTTTACCTCAACGGTGAGAAGATTCTCGTTGCTAAGGTTGATAAGGCTGTAAAGGACAACAATGCTGCTGACCAGCAGAAGTATGCCAAGGAACTTGAGAAGTTGATGGAGGATCGTGTTAAGTACGGTTTCGCTACCAAGACCGTTCCTGCAGAGGCTATCCAGCTTAAGAAGGTTGACTACTTTAAGAAGTATGACTCTGAAGCTACCGATCAGAACGTCTATGAGCAGTATGGCTCAATCCTTAAGGGCTTCCGTGGTGGTGCACAGCCATATTACATCGGCCAGTGGGCAGACCTTTCTTTGAAGCTCGCTAAGGCAGGTGGCAACAAGAATACTTACATTGAGGACTACATGACCTCTACCGAGTATCTTGACGAGGCTCTCGACCGTTACGTTCTTCGTTACGAGGAGGATACCACAGCTGTAGTAAAGGCTCAGACTGCTGGTGGCGATGTTGCTAAGCTCGAGCGTGCAGCTAAGGCTACCAAGGCTCTCCTTGATCAGGCTAAGAGCTACAAGATGAACCTCACCCAGAAGTTCGCTACCTCAGGCTATGCTGATGTCAACACTCTCGTTGAGATCTTCACCCCACAGGTTGAGGACAAGAAGACCGACCTCGCATTCCTTAACAACGTAGCTAAGCTTCTCGGCCGTACCGCTGAGGGTCGTGAGACTGATCTCTATACCCACGTAGCAGACTACTCTTATCAGATCGAGCCATCTATGCAGGCTGCTAAAGGTCTTGCTAAGGCTGCTTTGAAGAAGAAGGATTACGATCGTGCTATCGAGTATTATGACGAGGCACTTGGTCGCGCTATCCAGCCAGATGATAAGACTGAGATCCTCCTTTACGAGGCAGCTATCTATCAGGAGCGTGGCAATAAGTCTAAGGCTCGTGAGGTACTCCGCAAGTCACTCAGCATCGATCCAGATCAGGATACTCCATACGTAATGATCGCAGCTATGTACGCTTCTTCAGCTAACCAGTCTGGTGCTGATAAGGCAGCTCTCCGTCAGCTTGTTTACGTTGCAGCTTACAACGAGATGATGAACGCTATCGCTAAGGCTCCAAACGATGAGAAGAAGGCTCAGTACCAGCGTACCGCAGCAGCTTACAAGGGTGGCTTCCCAGCTAAGGGTGACCTCTTCATGCAGGCAGGCAAGCAGCCAGGTGAGTCTTACACCATCGGTGGTTGGATGGGTGTAACCGTTACAATCCAGTGCCAGTAATCTTTTGATTAAGACTTAATATTAATAATGGACGTCAAGATATGGCGTCCATTATTATTTTATTTAAATATTCTATTTATTATTTGGTCATGTGCTCAAATGTGTGTATCTTTGCAGTGTCAATATTATTATAGAAAGGATAAAGATTACACATATTATATATATGAAGAAGATTCTCGGGTTACGTTCATATATCGATTTGGCGCTTGTCGTCATCTTAGTGGCGGGCCTTGTCTATAGCATAGGCTTCGGTGTGAGTCTCTACATTGCACGCCAGGAGGTCACAGCTGAGGTGAATAGCAAGGTGCAACGTGATATTGAGTTTGTCAATAGCTATGTTGACGGACAGCTACAGCGCGTAGAAGACGTAGCGTTTACTCTGATCAGTTCGAAGTTCGGAGCTAGTAACCGTGATGCGAATGGTGAGGGTATGGTACTTATTGACCCTTCGACCTTCCGCCTGCCAACCGAAGAAGAGGTATTCCTTGAACTGGAACGCTTCCTGGATATCAATCCTCATATATGTGGTGCAGCTATTGGCTTTGAAAATTTTGTATATCCTAATACTACTGGAGAATATGGCTTTGCAGCCTATGTTACCAATGTCTCTGGTGTGACCGAGCGCTTATATCTCGGTCAGATCCATGACTTCCATCAGAAAGAATGGTATAAGGAGGCTGCTACGCTGAATAAGCCTTATTGGAGTCGCCCGTTTGCTGAGACCCGCATGGGAAAAGTTGTCACTTGCTATAGCCTTCCACTACATGGAAGAGGTGGTAGACTAGTAGGTGTTCTTGCGGTGGATATTGATACTGACGCTTTCCGAAAGAAGTGTGATGAAGTTTCTCCATTCCCGGGTTCTGAGGTTACAATCGTCGACCGAGAGTTCCGCTTTGTCAGTCATCCGGACTCTTCTTTGATCATGAAGTCTGTAGCTGAGCTGGAGAAATACGCTGAATATAGTTCTGATGACAGTATCCAGGAGGCAATGGTGTCTCAGACAAGTGGCAGCTTTACGGTTACTACTGCAGATCATACAGAGTCATTCTTCTTTATCTCTCCGATCAAGCGTAATGGTTGGACCATCTCTATTGAATGCCCGAAAGAGAAAGTCTTCGGTGGTGTGAATCGCATGAAGCGTGATACAACCATCATTGCAGTGATCAGCATTCTTTTTATGCTCCTTGCCATGCTCTGGATCTTCCGTCGTCTGCAGAAACTGACGATCAGTAAGACGGGTATTGAGAGTGAACTGAAGGTGGCATCGAGCATACAGATGGGTATGATACCTAAGATTTATCCTGCTTTTCCAGATGAAAAAGAGCTCGATGTATGTGGCTTCCTGAAACCTGCCAAGAGTGTGGGCGGAGATCTTTACGATTACTGCATACGTAATAATAAGCTGTTCTTCTGTATAGGAGATGTATCAGGTAAAGGTATTCCTGCTTCTCTCTTTATGACGGTCATTGTAGCCCTGTTCCGTAATGTCTCTTTGCGTATCGATGATCCTGCTGAGATTCTCTCTTCGCTCAATGACACAATCAGTAGAGGCAATGAGTATTCGATGTTCTGTACGATGTTCCTGGGTGTGCTTGATCTGAAAACTGGAGAATTAAGTTACTGCAACGGTGGCCATAATGCTCCAATCATCAGACGACTGAAGGAGGATGGTTCTAAGGATGTAAAATACATGGAGGTCAAGCGAAATATTGCTGTAGGTTTGTTCGATGGTTTTGTGTTCGAAAAGGAAGTAACACGATTAGCTCCGGATGAGGCAATATTCCTTTATACCGACGGTGTTACAGAAGCTGAGAATGCAAATCACGAGCTCTTTGGAGAGGAGGCTGCGCTTGCTGCTCTTGTAGAGGCCCGTAGCCATGGAGTACAAACGGCGAAAGGTTTTGTAGACTATGTATATAGCAGCATCGCAAAACATGCTCATGGTGCAGAACAAAGCGATGATATCACAATGCTTGTAGTCGATTATAAGGGTTAATACCCTGATAGGATTTTTCTTTTACGTCTCCTTAGATAAAAAGAATATCACCAGTCTTGCCCGATGATAAGAATCTGTGCAAGTCTGGTGATATTCTTTTTATGTCAGCAATTATAATTGTCTGTAGATTACTTCTTAGTCTTCTGATCAATCATTGCATTTTTCTCTGCTGTCCAACCTGGGCGCTGTGACATGCCACAAGCTTCACCCTGGAAGAGCTTAGCAGCTTCCTTGTCACCCTTGAGCTGCCAGTTGAGCCAACCGATGGCAGGTACGGTAAACTCGCCACCGTGAGGCTGAGCATAGGTGCCACCGTGACCTACAGGGAGGTTGACTGCCATGGCTGGGACGTGGTTGATGCGATGGAAGTCATCCATGCCATTCTCATAGGCGATGTCTTCCTTGCCTCCGAGGATGTAGATGATAGGTACCTTGATGTTGTTGAGCTTCTCCTTCTCTGGCATTGGCATGCCTGGCACTGCACCGGCAGGATTGCTGAAGAGACCTGAGTTGCAGATCATGAGTGTCTTGATGCGAGGATCGGCAGAGTTGTCAAGTGTCTGCAGACCGCCACACGACATGCCGGCTACACAGATGTTCTTGACGTCGATCTTGTGGTAGTAAGGAGAATTCTTGTCCTCATTGCGCGCAATGACCCAGTCGATAGCCTCCAACTGCTGCTGAGAGGTAGAACGAGGAAGACCCCAGAAATTCATGCCAGGAATAGGGAAGTAGCCGGTAGCAACGACAAGATAACCCTGTGAGGCAATCTCATTGAGGAAAAGCAGATGCTCGAAAGGAGAGTTGTTGCAGGCGCCATTGCCCCATACGAGAACAGGAAGTAGGTTCTTCTTGCCGAACTTTGAAAGGTCTTGTGGCACAAAGAGGGTATGAGCAGGCAGAGTCTCTTCTTCCTTCATGATAGCAGGGTAGAGGCCAGTGCCACCATTCTCAAGAATCGATGACTTTGGCTCCTGACGAGCAGCATCGAACCAGTTGACCATCTTCTGAAGGTTATCTTCGGTATACATATTGAAGCCGTGGCCACCCTCTGGCTGCTCTACAAGGAAGGTTTTGACGCCTGCTGCCTGCAGCTGCTGGTGGAAGATAGAGCCTTGGCACTCTGGTACGACATTGTCCTTGAGGCCGTGGAAGATGCCGATAGGTACATCCTGTGAGTCTATATAATAGGTTGCGTTGAGCAGATTGTATGCATCGGTATTACCTTCCTTTGGCATACCCATGACAGCTACCTCAGGAGAATTAGGATCTTTCTTCACGCCGTCGCAATCCATATTGAGTAGGTCTACAGGACCCGACCACTCGACACAGGCATTGACATAGCTCTTCTCGTTGGTGAAGATGCCGAGCTTACCTTCGAGGTCATATTCTACATCTCCCGACTTAGCTGTGGTAACACCATTGGTAGTAGCCATGACCGATGCAAGATGTGCACCAGATGAAAAACCAGAGACACCAATAAAAGAAGGATCAAGATGGAACTTATCTGCCTTAGCTCGGAGGAAACGTACTACAGCCTTGATATCGTTGATCTGTGCAGGCCATTTAGCATCCATGCTGCTACGATGGTTAGGACAAACAACTGCGTATCCAGCTTTTAACAAGGCGGCACAAATGGTGTTGATGTCAGCCATACCTTTAGAACTATTGCTGAACCATGCACTGCCGTAGATGTGTACCACTACAGGATAACGTTCTGCCTCGGTTTTAGGAAGGTAGATATCGAGATTGTGATACTCCTCGCCATCGCCGACGTAGTTGATGTCTGTGTACTTCTTGCTCCACTCAGCTGATGTGTCGCTGGCCTGATTGCCACCGAAGCCAAAGGCTCCCATCTGTGGGACGCCCTCAGGTACTTGTGCCATTGCACTCATACATGCTATGCAGAAGAGTGCTGAAAGAAATGTTTTTTTCATTGTTATTTATAAATGTTAAGATAATGTGTTTCTTTATTGACGTTATTGACAAGCATGCCGAAATTACTCTTATATACTTGTTTTGATGTATCGAGCAATAATAATGAAGCATTCTGTCGGAGTGCTCTTGTAGGTGCGGAAGAAGTCTTTGCAGAATACTGATAACCTGCCTGTGTAAGCGCTACTTTGAGCATACTCTCTTCGGGATCACCCAACTGATAACCCTCGCTTGGATCATCTTCGACCTCAATGTCCGGGTTATATCCGTCAGGCATACAACCTGTGATACCATCCTTGTCGGCATAACGCGAAACCATCACATACATACCCACGTCATAGACGGCTTTTCTACCAGCTTCATATATTCCCATGGTGGTCAGCGGATCTTTGTAATCATCGTAGAATTCCTGCGCTCCTAGCAAAAAACCACCACAATACTTTCCGTATGATCGTTTGCCAATTAATGTAACTGGCATATAAGGCTTCAGACCACAGATCAGGGCTTCTGAGGCAGATGCAGAATAACCGGTAATGATGACATATAACTTCTCAATACCAATGTTGGCATCTGCGGTATTCCAGACCTTGTTCTCGTCTCCAAGTTTGTACTTGAACTCTGTTGTGAATTTCTTTTTATTGCTATGATTTAGTATTTTGTAATATTCAGTCAATTCATTGTTGTATACTTCAGTCTGATAAATGGATCCAGCCTTAATCTCAACTTCTGGTACTAGCATAGATGCTAAAGCTTCTGCAGTAATGCCATAACCACCGCCATTGTATCGAAGGTCTAAGATCAGTTCGCTGATGCCGGCTTTCTTAAACGCTGTACATTCATCGATCAGGTGATTAATAGATTCGAACGTGAAGCTATTGTATACCATATAACCCACTTTCTTGTCTTGGCAATCGAACACCTTGGTCAGCAGAACTGCGTCCTCTTGCATGGTAACAGCCTGAAGGGTAAATTTCTGGCCTCCGATCATTTCAACCGTGAGGGCAGAACCACCCATAAGCTCTTCAGTAACAATCGTAAGGTATTGATTGTTCTCTATAGGCATGTGTTTATCATTAACCTTTACGATGACGTCTCCACGTTTCCAACCAGCACTTTCGGCAGGACTTCCTTTCATGACGTATGTCACTACAGCACATACATTGTTATTCTCCCATCTGTAAAGGATGAAGTCAAAGCCATAGGTTGTCTCGATACCATCAAAACCGTTGAGGGTTTCTTCAAAATTATCGAGCATTACCGTCCATCGGTCAATGTCCTGACCAATCGAATCCTTGTAACGTAATTCCTTGACAGCTGTAAATGGATCATCAAAGATTTTCCATTCTTCCATCTTTTTAGCAACCTGAGGCTCATCAATCCAGAGATAGTACTCATTCAGACTTGTGGCAGCAAATGTATTGATATAGTAGTTTCTCTGCTCTTCATCGGTCAATGGGATGTCCTCTGTATCATTTCCAGGTAACTCAATGATTTCTTTTTCATCATCATCGCTACAAGAAGCATTTCCAAAAGAAATCAGGATGATCAAGAAAAGATAGAGGAGTCGGAACTGTGAACTATGAAATTTTTGCATCATATCACATTATGTTATTAAATGAAAAATGTCAAAGACCTTGCGGACTCTGACACTTTGTCTATAGTTTTTGATTGTGTCGACACTTGGATTCGAACCAAGGACCCCCACCATGTCAAGGTGATACTCTAACCAGCTGAGCTATGCCGACATCTGGTTTTGCGAGTGCAAAGATAAGGAAAAAAATAGAAAACGCCAAATTATTATGATATTTTTTGGCGTTTTCTACTATTTTTTATTAAAACTTAACTTGTTTGAACGCGTACTTGATGTCTGCATCGGTGATAGTGCTCAAATCTTCGTCGGAAGTTGACGATTTTTTAGAGAGACGGTTTGCCATGTTTGTGACTGCGGTCTCAAAGAGATTACGCACATAACGACCGTTGCCGAAGTTGCGTGTCTTGGTTTTGTAGACTTGTTCCAGAACAGACTTGAGCTCTTCTGATGCCTCTGGAGAGAGCTTCAAAGAATAAGGTTTCATGCGAGCCAGGAAGATGTTGTAAAGCTCGTCTGGAGAATAATCCGGGAAGTTAATATAGCGTGTAAAGCGAGACTGGAGACCTGGATTAGTGTCGATGAACTTCTTCATTTCGTTAGTATAACCAGCTACGATGACTACAAGATCTTTACGATCATCTTCCATACGTTTGAGGAGCGTAGCGATGGCCTCTTCGCCATAACCACCATTGTCCATGAGTCCGTAAGCCTCATCAATGAAAAGGACGCCACCGAGAGCGGAGTCAATCAAAGCGTTGGTCTTAGGACCTGTCTGACCAACGTATGCACCAATCAGTCCATTACGATCTGTCTCAACAAGATGTCCCTTTGATACAACGCCGAGATCACGATAGATACGTGCAAGGATACGAGCTACAGTAGTCTTGCCGGTACCTGGATTGCCGCTGAAGACACAGTGGTAAGAGATATTTGGCGATTTCAATCCTTTTGCTTCACGCTCCTGCATCAGCTTGATATAGTTAGCAAGGCTCTTGACTTCTGCTTTAACAGAGTCGAGACCGATCATCCCTTCAAGTTCCTCAAAAGGATCTGGTCCTAAAATGTCATTGATGGTAACTGGTTTCTCTTCGGTTACCCTGCTTTCCTCACTCTGGGAGAATGACGAGTTATCCTTGTTCTGCTCTTCAATGGCCTGACGAGCTTCTTCGCCAAGGTTAATATTCTCTATTTCTGTTACTTCTGTATCACTGGTCGTTTCATCATCAGTCGGTACGAAGATGGTCAGGAGTGCAGCAGCAACGAAGAAGCCTATGATGAGTGCTCCTTTCGTAGAGATCAGCGTTTTGTTATCGCCTTTGTTGTAGCTCATAATGTTTTATTTTGTTGGTTAATGATCAAAATATAGAAGAGGTAGGGAAGACTATAAGCGAGTAAATCGTAGATGTCGAAAGTCCCGGGAAGCCATCCTGACCATTGCATCAGTTCAGAGAGTATGCCGATGGCAGGGATGACTGAAGTCCATAGATAATCACGCTTGACAAGCGCGTCGATAAATAGGATGTACGACATTGACCAGAGTCCGTCAGGGAGTGCAAAACGTACCCACTCAGGTAGATAGATGTCTGCTACCTGGCTGCGAACATCGTCTAGAAACGGGTGCAGATGGCAGGCGTGGAGGACGCGATGGATGAGCAGGTGCTCGTCGCGCCACAGGAGATAGATAATCACACCTGTCAGGAAACAGAGTGTGGCAAGGATAATCTCCAGACGTTTAGATGCCGATGACACCATAAGCTAAGAATCCAATCAAACCACAACAAAGTGTAGTGTAGATAAGGTTCCATTTGAATTTGCGTGTACCGATGAATACGGTAAGGAAGATCAATACACTGATGCCAAATTGTAACATGGCATGTACGCTTGGTACACTCCACAATGCACTGCCGTCGCTACCGAACCAAGGGAGGTCGATATTGTGCACAGGACCAAAGTTCGCTTCGTTCATCAAACTAAGAGCAGCAGAGGCCAAAAGACCGATGATGGCAGGACGCAAGACGCTGAAGATGCTCTTGGTGACGATAGAATCCTTGTATCTCAGGATTAGCTTAGAGACAAGGATCATCACAATGAATGGCAGCCATATAACGGAAAAGGTAGCTAAGATCGATCCTAAAATACCCAGTATATGAGGCAGATACTCAATATTAAGCGACTGCACCCAAGGATCATTGATTACCGAAGTATAGCCGACATAGGTGGCACAGTTGATGCCGATAGGACCAGGAGTCATCTGGCTGATGGCCACGATATCCGTAAACTCCGACTGGCTCAGCCAACCTGCCTTGACGACCACTTCCTGCTGTATGAATGACAGCATGGCATAGCCGCCTCCGAAGTTGAAGAGGCCGATGTAGGAAAATATGTAGATGAGTTTAAGGAATATCATGATCCTTTATTCTTTAAATACATTCCCCAGAAATATCCTGCTAGTCCTGCTACCAAGACGATAATGGCAGGTGAAACACCACAGAGCCAGATTAGGATGGTGCTGAGGATGGGTATCCAACAGTTGCTCCAACTGACCTTGGCTGATTTTGCCATAGAGAATACTGGGACGGCGAGGAGTGCCACTACGGCTGGACGTATTCCCTTGAAGACACACTCTACGATGTAATTGTCACGGAAACGTGAGAATACGATGGCAATACAGAGGATGATGAATAGGGAAGGTGTGACTACTCCTAACGCCGCACAGATACCAGAACGTATACCACCGAGCTTATATCCGATGTGCGAAGCCATATCGACCGCGAAGATACCGGGTGTGGCCTGTGAGACGGCCAGGATATCCAGGAACTCTTCTTTAGTCAGCCAATGATTCTTATTGACCACCTCCTGTTCCATCATAGGAACCATGGCAGGTCCACCTCCAAGGGTGAACCCGCCAATTTTTAGGAAGGTGGTAAATAGATTTCTATTCATTTAGCAAACCTTGCTTCCGTTCTTCACCTTATCTTTATTGCATACTACATGCAAGCTTCCATCGAAGTTGACAGCAGAGAGGATCATACCACAAGATGGGATGTTGCGCATTACTTTTGGAGCGAAATTAGCTACAAAAAGTACCTGCTTACCGACGAGTACCTGTGGATCTGGATAGTGCTGTGCAATGCCAGAGAGGATGGTGCGAGGCTGATCGGTACCATCATCGAGGGTGAATTGGAGGAGCTTGTCGCTCTTCTTGACTGGCTTCACCTCCAGGACGGTTGCTGTACGGATGTCGAGCTTGGCAAAGTCCTCGTAAGGAACGGTCTCTGCGATTGGCTCAGGACGCCAGTTCTTCTCTGCCTCTGCGAGAGCGATCTTTTCGTTCTCTTCCTTGATGCGAGCCAGACGGTCGAGCTGTGGCTGGATGTCAGCATCCTCAAGCTTCTCGAAGAGGAGGACAGATTCGCCAAGCTGATGGCCTTCCTCCAGGAGGTCGATGCGACCGAGCTTCTCCCATTCGCACTCGTTCATGCCGAGCATGCCACGGAGCTTCTCAGCTGAGAATGGCAGGAATGGCTCGAAGGCGATAGCAAGGTTAGCTGCAATCTGCAAGCTGAGGTTGAGGATGGTCTGCACACGAGCAGGATCGGTCTTAAAGACCTTCCAAGGCTCAGTGTCAGCCAGGTACTTATTACCGATACGAGCGAGCTCCATAGCCTCCTTCTGAGCGTCACGGAACTTGAAAGTCTCAAGGAGATCCTCGACGTTCTTCTTGACGTTCTGGAATTCAGCCAGTGTCTCCTTATCATAGTCGTTGAGCTCTCCACAAGCAGGAACCTTGCCGTCGAAGTACTTCTCAGTGAGCTTCATCGCACGGTTGATGAAGTTGCCGAAGATAGCTACGAGCTCGTTGTTGTTGCGAGCCTGATAGTCCTTCCAGGTGAAGTCGTTGTCCTTGGTCTCAGGAGCATTTGCTGTGAGGACATAGCGGAGAACGTCCTGCTTGCCAGGCATGTCTACGAGATACTCGTTGAGCCAGATAGCCCAGTTGCGAGAGGTAGAGATCTTGTCACCTTCGAGGTTTAAGAACTCATTTGATGGTACATTGTCAGGTAGGATATAATCACCATGAGCCTTGAGCATAGCAGGGAATACGATGCAGTGGAAGACGATATTGTCCTTACCGATGAAGTGGATCATGCGGCTGTCCTGATCCTGCCACCACTGCTGCCAGGTACCCCACTGCTCTGGCTTAGCATCACAGAGTTCCTTCGTATTAGAGATATAACCGATAGGAGCGTCGAACCAGACATAGAGCACCTTGCCTTCTGCTCCTTCTACTGGTACAGGGATACCCCAGTCAAGGTCACGGGTCACAGCACGTGGCTTGAGACCACCGTCGAGCCAAGACTTACACTGGCCATAGACGTTAGGACGCCACTCAGGATGATCCTGGAGGATCCACTTCTCGAGCCACTCCTGATGCTGGTCGAGTGGGAGGTACCAGTGTGAAGTAGCCTTCTTTACCAAAGGATTTCCATTGACTGCATTGTATGGATTGATGAGTTCCTCAGGCGAGAGGGTTGCACCACACTTCTCGCACTGGTCACCGTATGCACCGAGAGCGTGGCAACGAGGACACTCACCACGGATGTTACGGTCGGTGAGGAACTCCTTGGTCTCTTCGTCATAGAACTGCTCTGTGGTCTGCTCGATGAACTTACCCTCGTCATAAAGCTTACGGAAGAAGTCTGAAGCAAACTTGTGATGGATGTCGCTGGTAGTACGAGAGTAGATATCGAAAGATATACCGAACTTCTCGAACGAATCCTTGATCAGATAATGATAACGATCGACCACATCCTGCACGGTGATACCTTCCTTGCGAGCACGGATGGTAACAGGTACACCATGCTCATCGGAACCACCTACAAAGAGTACAGGACGGTTCTTCAGACGAAGGTAACGTACATAGATGTCAGCAGGTACATAGACACCTGCGAGGTGGCCAATATGAACTGGACCGTTGGCATAAGGGAGCGCAGCGGTCACGAGCGTACGCTTGAATTCTTTCTTTTCTGCCATAGATATATTTTTATGGGTTTGACAATAGCCGCCTAATGAGGGCGGTTTAATACATTAAAACGGGCGCAAATATAGTTATTTTTCTAATTCTATCCAAAAAATTGGCACTTATTCTTGTTTTATATTATAAAATAATGTATCTTTGCCCCGTGTTTGTGAATTGATGTCTCGCAAATTACAGTTATTACTATAAACACATACTACACCTTTGGTGTCTTATCTATACTTATCATGATCAACAAGAATTCCATTGAGTACGATTCGCTGACTGGTCTATTCAGCCGGTGGAAGATTCGTATGGCCTTGCAGGAAATTATCGATTCTGGAGAAAACCGTGTACTTACCTACCTCGATGTCGATAATTTCAAAGAAATCAATGCAAAATTTGGAAATGAGAAAGGTGATGCTGCGCTCATCGCTATCGGACAGGCATTGACCAGGACCTACCCTGAGATGATGATTGGCCGACTGTCAGCTGATGAGTTTGCTATCATCATCGATGCAAGCAGATATTCGCGTAATGACATGAATAAGCTGACGCATAGCCTGTTTAAGAACCTCCATGAGATTCATGTGGAGGGAATGGAAGGCTATCGTTTTACGTTCTCGATTGCAGCAGTATTTATTGTTCCTGAGCATCATACGCATCCTGATCTTGTAATCCGTGAAGCTCATGAACTCCACAAGATTTCAAAGAAGCACGAAGGCAACTACTTGAGTACACTTAATGGAATGATTCCTGATGTAGAAGGTGCCTTCCAGATTCTCCGTGAAGATCGTAAGATCTATAATGAGATCAATAATCACCTCTTTGATACCATTAACGAGCAATCCTGGCTTGCAAACCTTGAGGAGGGTGCAATCCTCAAGGAGAAGATGTATCATCGTAATCAGTCACAGCTGGAAGATATCTATGAATTCTACCGTGGAACTAATCTTCCTGATTCTGAGTACGAAATGCTCTTCGTCGAGATTATGACCGATGCAGATTCGCTCGATGCTTTCTTGCGTTGTAATCTGATTGAGAGTATACTCTTGCCTTACTATGAGAATAAGGATCTTTCTGATCCTCGTATCTGTTCTCATCTCGGACATCTATATCTGCTCCTTGCTCATAGCCTCCTTTCTGTAGTGCGAATGGGCGATGATTCTCAGAGTTCTCGTGTCTTTGACTGTATGAAGCGAGCTTATCAGCTCTGCAAGGATTTCCCTCATGACAGCATTCAGTTTGAACCAGCATACTATGCCCTCTGTGGCATGGTGGGACATTATGAGAGTGTCAGCTTACAGCTCTTCCCAAAAGAAGAGTGTGACTTCTGTTATGAGCAACTACGAGAACTGACATTAGGTGCTGATCCTTTTGTTGTCCCGCAGCAGAAGGTGTATCGTTTCTTTGAAACTGTCGTCAAGAATGCTTTATTGTATCCTCTCTTCCGTGTCTGCTTCCTTAAAATGAAGGGAGAAGATATCACAACAGAAGAGAAGGCTGAGATGGCTAAAAGAATAGCCTATATCCGTCAGCATCAGAACGGAGGTTGTTTTGATATGGTTGTAAACGACACTGAACTTAGTCGTTTCTCTATCTATCTACAGCGAGTGATGCTGGAAGACCTTAGCAATAATGAGTTGCTTAATGGGCTTGTAGAAGGCCTTCAAGCTATTCGTTCTATGGAATATGGTCGACTTAGTGAATCTAATCTCATCATTGTCTCGTATCTGTTTTTAGCAACGTCGAAAGTCGTTGTGAATGTTGATCTGCCACAAGAGGAAAAGTTGAAGATCAGCTGTAGAGGTCTCAATTTCCTTCTTGACATTCTTCGCGGCCGAGAGTCTTTGGCTTCTGACCATCAGTTGCTTCTGCTCGTCCGCATCATGATCAATGCCATGATGAGTTCTCCGATTTTGTCTCCACTTGACAAGTTCTATTATTTGGAGCAGATCATGGCGGCCATCTCTCTCGATGCCTACAGTCACTCTATGGCACTCAGCAACTATGCTCATGTGATCCTGGCCAACATCATCGACCGTTATCCTCAGTTACTCGTCGGAGAAGACCGAGTCTATTCTTCCATTGAGGAAGCGCAAGCCAATCGCGAGCCATTGTTGCAATTCATGGATTATGTATGCCGTCTGCATGATATTGGTAAGCTTCCGCTTATACCTGTGACGAGCAATGCTTTCCGCCGTCTTTCTGACCAGGAGTTCTCTCTGATCAAGAAACATACAGAATTCGGTAAGCAGATTCTGAATCTCGATTCCAGATACTCATTGTTTATTCCTATTGTATACCATCATCATCGCTGGTATAATGAGGAAAAGGGTTATCCGTATATTCCAGAAAACGAGCATAACTATAAGCTTAAGGTCTTTACCGATATCCTTAGTATCTGTGACTCTATTGAAGCTGCTACCAGCCGCGTTGGTCGAAACTATCGTCGTGCAAAGTCGTTCCTACAGATCATGGATGAGCTGCTTTCCGAGGCTGGTAGCCGATATAGCCATGAGGTCGTCAACAGTATCATCGGTAATACAGAAACCTATCTCCAGATACGTACAATTGTTGATATTCGCTGGGAAAATCTCTACAAGTCTATCTACAAGAGTGTCATGCTCAATCAAAACGTTGAGTACATGCATACTCAAGGAGAATTGCCTGATATCTTTGCGTATTCCAACCATAAGCATGACGCAGAGTCACTTGCCACACAGCAGGAAGGTCTTGTGATGCCAGAGTTCGTCAAGCAGATGGACAAGGAGACGCTCGACGTTCTCCTGATGGGTATGATGCATCAGAACAGGCTTTCTGTCTTGCGTCATAATTCGCTGATGTTCTTTTATAATGTAGCTCAGGATAGCATGTATTACCTTATGTGCGATGCTGAAGGCAACCTCAAACATTCGGTAGCTGCAAATTATTCGGTATCGCCTCAGTATGAATATCTTTCATACGAAGGCTATGAGAAAGCTATGAGCATCATTAAGCTCGTTATCGAAGATCCTGATTATCCGAAGGAAGGCCAGGAAACGATCGAATACATCAATAAGTCGAAGTGTTTGCTGGCTCACTATACATCTGTCTGTGACGTTAATGGTAAGGTGAAGAGTGTTGTAGGTCATTTGGAAGACATCAATACATCCAAGGAAAAGATGCTTCGTACGATTGATCGACAGAATCGTTACAACCAGATTACCGAGTCTTTAGGCAAGATGTTCGAGATCGTGGTTTATACCGATTCAGAATTTAAGAACCTCGAGATTATCAAAGCGTCGTCTACGGTTATGAGTCAGGCAGGTGGTTTGACCTCTACGACTGATTTTATCAATTACACTTTAGAGAATCTTGTTGATCCAGAGTATATGGATCAGTTCATGTCATTCATTGATATCCGAACGCTAAACGATAGATTATCTGGTCGTTCATTTATCTCTCTCGAATATAAGTCACGTCTTTCTGGCTGGCTCTTTGCTCGTATTATTCCTGTTACATACGATAGAAAGGGTAAAATCACACACTACCTGTTTGCTGCAGAAAGTGCTGAGGTTGCTCACAAGGAAAAGGAAGAATTGTCAGAACTTGCCAAGAATGATGGTCTGACAGGTCTGCTGAATCGTATTTATGGAGAGAAACTTATACGTGAAGAGATTGCTAAAGGTGGCGAGCAGGTCTTTGCAGTGCTTGATTGCGATCACTTCAAGCGTATTAATGATTACCTGAGTCATCTTGTTGGAGATGAGGTGCTCCGTCAGCAAGCTGACATTATGCGTCAGGTCTTTGCCGGCTTCAATATCATGCGTCTGGGAGGAGATGAATTCGTTGTTCATGCCAATGGCGAAGTCGCTCATCGTTTTATTTATTCGTTCGATGGTGTCAATAATCTTTTCCGTCAGTTTGCAACTAAGATTTCTGAAGTTAAGATCCAGGATCTCGAGAACATTGCACCAACCATGAGTTGTGGCGTCGTCTTCTGCACAGGATCTGTACATAAGTCTACTTTCGATGACTTTTATGCGATCGCTGATAGTGCTCTTAAGGAGAGTAAGAAGAAACGCGGTGGATGTATTACCATCAGGGAGATGAATTAATTCGCTTCATATATAAAAGAAGGTATCGGACAATTTCGTTCGATACCTTCATTGTTTTATTAAGTCACTGTAGTGATCTCTGTAGTACCTTCCTGCACCTCGGAAGGTATCGCACGAATCTCTGTGAACCCTTCCTGCATCTCGGGATGGACTGCAATGATCCGTGTAGTCCATCCCGATACGTAAGAAGGTATCGCATGAATCATTGCGATACCTTCATTGGTTTTATATTACATAAACAAGATCAGTACAAGCTGAGCCATCAGGATGCGTAGGAACATTGAGAGCGGATATACGGTAGAGTAACCTACTGCTGGTGCATTATTGCCTGCGGTAGCATTAGCAAAAGCGAGGGCAGGAGGGTCAGTAGTAGAGCCTGCAACGAGCCCCATCAGCGTAAAGTAGTTGACCTTCATCTTGAGCCTTGCATAGATGCCGACAATCAGGATTGGCAGAACGGTAACGAGGAAGCCCATCCAGATGTAATGAATGCCATCGCCCTCAGTGACTGTATCAACGAACTTGGCACCTGCCTGAATTCCTACAGAACTGAGGAATAGAATCAGACCTACCTCACGGAGCAGCATGTTGGCCGAAGTTGACGTGTAAGTGTTGATCTTATATCTATAACCAAAGGCTCCGATGAGAATGGCTACTACAAGTGGACCACCAGCAAGACCTAACTTCACAGGGATCGCAACACCAGGGATAGGTATAGGTAACTGTCCGAGCAATACACCGAGTAGGATGCCGAAGAAGATTGCACCGACATTAGGATGATCGAGATGCTTGATGTCTGCACCAAAGAGATTACGAAGCTGCTCAATGTTCTCCTTGCGACCAGTTACCAACAAACGGTCACCGACCATAAGTCGCAGATTACGAGCTGCAAAGAGGTCTACTCCATTGCGAGTGATACGAGTGACATTGACACCATAGATGGTAGAAATATGCAGGTCTCTGAGTGTCTTGCCATTGATCTTTGGCTTAGTGATGATTATACGCTCACTGACATAATCTGCGATGCTATCATCTTCCTGCCACTGACCACGAGGAATCTCTTCTCCGATGAGCAATGCGATAGCTTCTGACTCTGATTCTGCACAGGTGACGTGGAGTTCCATACCCATCTGCAACTGTGTCTCTCCATTTGGAATGAAGACTTCTCCATTCTCGAGGAAACAGCGGCTGATGACGAACTGACGCTTCAGGAAGTCGTGCAATTCCATAAGGTTACGACCTACTACCGCGCTGTTCTTTACCTTGACAGCCATGTGGAAAGCTGTACGGTCGGCATTGTTATTCTCTGAATCTGCAAGTTCCTTACGTGTAGCCTCGATGCTTGTCTTGGTGAGGATGCGGATGGCTAAGGTTGCCAGGATGATGCCGACGACACCGAGAGGATAAGCACAAGCATAACCATTGGCAATGGCTGGAGCGGCATCACCAAAGACTTCTGAGAGAACACTATTGGCAGCACCAAGACCTGGGGTGTTGGTTACAGCACCATACATGACACCCACCATCATAGGTAAGTTGCCGTCGTGACCATCGATAGGTGAGGCGGTGAGAAGGCCAATATTTGAACCAAGAACCCAAAGACCTAGCATGACTGCCACGTTGAGTATTACGATAGCTACGGCCAGCATATTCATCTTGATGCCACCGCCACCGCCTTTGAATACTTCGAAAAAGCTTGGACCTACCTGAAGTCCAATGCAATAGACAAATAGGATTAATCCTAATTCCTTAATTACATCAATGATAGGCTTCTGATAGGCTACAGCACCTGCAGGGTCAGCATAGAGACCATGTGTGCAGATGTGGCCGACAATAATGCCAACGAAAAGAACCCAGGTCACGCCAAAGGCAATACCATTCTTCTTGCCACCAATCTTCCACTGACCCAGGCGGATGCCGAGGCTGATGACCAGTGCGTAGAGAATCATGATATGGGCTATACCCTCAGGATTCTGAAATAGTTTGATTAACCACTCCATAAACACTTAGAATAAATTAGAAAACAGTTGAAAATTATTGAGGTTTCTTACTATTTGGTGATCGTATTTGCCAATTTGTCAATATTCAAGCTACGAGCAGATGCATCGACAATGTCTTTATAGATACCTCCTTTGTGATAGAGGCCGTCAGGATCTCCACTTTCTTCTACGCGTCCGTCCTTGAGTGCATAGACAAGGTCGGAGTCAATGATTTGTGAGATAGAGTGTGAGATGATTATTACAGTACGATTCTGCTTAATAGCATCAATGGAATTCTTGATCTGCTCAGTAGCAATAGCGTCAAGCGATGCCGTCGGTTCGTCGAGGAAGATAATAGGAGGGTTCTTGAGGAACATTCGTGCGATGGCGATACGCTGCTGCTGACCACCAGAGAGCTGTGTAGCCATTGACTTGAAACCGTTAGGAAGTTTCTCTACCTGTTCGAGGATAAAGGCCTTGCGAGCTGCTTCTCGAACTTCTTCATCTGTAGCTTCTGTTCGTCCGTAGCGGATATTTTCCTCAATGGTTCCGTCGAAGATGTGGTTCTTCTGCAAGACGAGTCCGATGTTGTCACGCAAGTATTGGGTGTCGTACTCCTGAATGTCTACACCATCGAGCAGAATTCGTCCTGTTTGTGGAGTGTAGAACTTATCTAACAGGTTGACGATCGTCGACTTACCTGCTCCAGAGAGGCCTACAAAGGCGGTAACCTGGTTAGGTTCGATCTGCATGTTGATGTCATGCAGCGCCTTGGTACCATTCGGATATGAGAAGTCTACATGCTCAATCTGGAAGCGTCCCTCGATCTTCTCTGGACGATACTTGCCACTTGCTTCTACCTCGCTATCTGCCTCAATGACACTGAAATAGCCTTCTGCATAAATAAGAGCATCGTTAAGTGTGTCGAAGATACGCTGCAACTGGGTGATAGGAGCGGTGACATTGGCAAAGAGCATGACGTGATACATGATTTTACCGATGGTCATACCCGGATAGTCGATGAGTACAAGATAAGCAGTGAGAATAATGATCAGTACCGTGCCAATCTGCTGGATGAAACGCTTCCACCCGTCATAATAGAGCATAAGCTTGCGCGTATTGAGCAGATTGTCAGTGAGATTAGATTGTATATTCCATTGTTTGTCCGACTCAATACGTTCTCTATTGAACGACTTGATGACATTGATCGATTCAATAATTCCTACGATGCCATGAGATTTCTGTTCACGATACTGACGCATCTGCTGACGCCAACCATGCAGACGCTTGCCTTGTCGTACGGTGATCCATATATATATAGGTACGATAAAAAGCGCTGTGAGTCCGACAAAGACGTTGGCAGCGAACATCAGGATCAATGCCAGGATAGCGGATGTGAAGAGTGGTAACAGATCGATAAACGTATTCTGTACTGTTGTTGAGAGCGAACTGACACCCTGATCGATACGCGTCTGTAGTCGACCTGCCTCATTGCCACTTCGTGAGAAGAAGGCCATGCGGTAGGAGAGTATTCGCTCCACTGCAATCTGTGCGAGGTCTTTGCTTACCTGCACTCGCATACGCTCACCATAGTAGTTCTGCGCGTAGTTGATGACCACCGACAACGCTTCTTTTGACAATAGAATGATACTGATGACGGTCAGGATGTGTGCGGCATGCGACCATTCAAATCCTGGTTTGCCAATAAGTTCATTGATGGCATCAACGGTACGGTCGAGCACCAGCGCGTTGACCTGCGCGATGCTCGAACCGATAAGTGTGAGTACAAGTGTGGCCAGTACAAGCCATTTATAAGGCTTGACGAAAGGCCAGAGCTTGCGGAATAGTTGTATAAGGTTCATGTGGGGAATGATCCTTTGTGTGGATGATTAAAGTCCGAAGTGATTCTCGTTCCAGAACTGCTGATACATCTCATCCCAACGGAGGAAAGTCGCACCAGCAAAGTCTGCTGCATAGTTGGTAAGCATCTCTGCTGCAGCAGCTTCTCCCTCAGTCTTGACGAGGTTCTGGTAGTTGGCCTCAACCATAGGAAGCTCGTTGAATGCTTTGGCCTCAAAGTGATCACGATACTTCTCGAGAGTCTTACGATTCTCACCCCAGCGGACAGCAGCAAGCTTGTTGGTGCGACGATAACGCCAGCAGGCAGCATCTTCACGATAGCGGTGGTTGCCACAGATCTTGAAGCTCTCAGGTACGTCAGTAGCACCACAATAGATAGGGATGCGAGGACTCTGGCCAGGATTGTCAATCAGGAACCAGCAGAGGCCACCGATAGCATCTGGCAACCAGTCACGGCACTGAATCACGGTAGAATATGCACACTGAGGAACGGCGATATTACGTACGCTCTTGACAAGAGGTTCACGGCCGATAGGGTTGAGCATAGCGATCTCCTCAGGACGCATCCAAGGATTGGCCTTAGGGCTCTTGATGGTGTCGAGGACGGCTCCTGTGCGTCGATCCTTGACCTCTACGTAAAGATTGCGAGTGATGTCGAGGTCTGTACCTTCATAATAAGAGCGGAGCAGCTCCATAACCTTGGCTGCAGAGACTTTCTGCTCTGGCTTGACGGTGACAGGGAGTTCCTCGAGTTCATCGGTCAATCCGAGGGAAGGAGCGAGGGTCTGCAGGATAAAGAGCTCACGGACAGCGTAAGCCTTCTTGCCACCACCGTAGGCCTTCCAGAACTTGAAGGTCTCCTTGCCATCCCAGTAACCGAGTTTCTTAGCTACGTCGAAGACATTATCAGAAGCCATATAATGATCCTTGTCCTTGAGGTTCAAGGTGCTGATACGTGGAATGTTAGCCGATACACCGATCTGATCATCAGGGATACGTACAGCAGCCCATACGCCACCGAGGTTGTCAGGACCTTCGCCGAAGATCTCGAAGTGCCATACTTCTTTTGGATCTGCGATGGTAAGACATTCTCCGCTATCGCCATAACCGTATTTCTTGACGAGATCACCCATGAGCTTGATGGCCTCACGAGCGGTAGTACAACGCTGCATGGCAACACGCTGAAGCTCCTCGATCATGAACATACCGTTCTTGTTGACCAGCTCACGACGGCCAGAGATAGTGGTCTCACCCATAGCCAACTGCTTCTCGTTCATACATGGATAAGCCGTGTCGAGATACTTATAGGTGTGTTTCACCTGAGGGATCTGACCCTTGACGGTCATACCTGTCTGATCGGTAGCGAACTCAGTGTGCATACGTCCGTCGTAGATGTTCATGACGGTGTCACGCACATAATCCTCAGCAGGAGTCATGGTTACCCATGTACGATACCAGCTGTCGCAGGTATGACTGGTGATGACCGATCCATCGGTGCTGGCTTTCTTACCAACCATGATACTGGTGCACGACTCAGGATCTTTCTCTCTATTCTGAGCAATGGTGCTCAAAGAGAGGAGCGAAAAGAGAAGAAGAAATGTCTTTTTCATTTTATTTATATTTGAGATTACTGCTGGAAAAACAAAAACCACCAAAACCGTAAGGTTATTGATGGTTATACAAATTAATATAATTAATAAAAGTGATTCGGTCGGGATTCGAACCCGAGACCGACTGCTTAGAAGGCAGTTGCTCTATCCAGCTGAGCTACCGAACCATCAAATTTCATTGAAATCGGGCGCAAATTTAAGAATTTATTTCGAAAACTCCAAATTTTACGCCCGATTTTTATTATTTTATCCCAACATTTCCTGCGAACGCTTGATAAATGCTGCCAAGGCCTCACCCTTCAGCATGCCACCTTCAAGCAATGCGAGGTCGATAAGCTGACGGAGAGTCTTATCCGTCTTAGCATAAGTGGTGACATTGTCGGTCTCCTGCTTCTTGAGGTTTTCAACGTCCTTGCGGAGGCTGTCGAGGAGCTCGTCCTTATCGTGTGGGAACTCACCAGCCTTAGCCTTGTACTTCTCGTCCTCAAGAGGCTTAACCTGAGCCTGCTTGTCGTCGATGTCCTTGATAATCTCAGCATTGACAATAGCGAGCTTGTCATTGGCTGCTGAGAGGATGTTCTTGATGACTGGGTGCTCAGTGTTGACGATGAGGTTGTACTGTTCAGGCATCTGGCCGTAGAAGTTCATGCCACCGCCCTGCATCTTGCTCATCTCCTTCATACGGCGCATCCACTCGTTCTGAGCGATCATCACTGGCTTGTCAGTCTCGTCCATGGCCTGGAAGTCAACGCTCCACTCCACCTTCTTGCCATCAGCAGCGTAAGCGTCAGGGATCTGTGAAGAGAAGAGGGTATTGTCTTCACGACGCTGTGCATCGGTGAGCTCTACCTTCTTAGCATCAGCCTTCTTGATGAGGTTGTTGAGAGTATCAGCATCGATGCGGTTGTAGTGTACGCCCTTGCTGCCCTCTACGTTGCTCTGCTTCTGCTCCTGCTGGTTCATGAATGGAGTATCGAGCTGACCATCAGCTACAAGCACATCATAACCCTTGGCCTTTGCTGCCTCGATGTAAGAGTACTGAGCTACCTTATCATTAGAATAGAGGTAGATGAGCTGGCCGTCCTTATCTGTCTGGTTACCTTCTACGAGCTTCTTATATTCCTCAAGGGTGTAGTAATGATCATCGACGTTCTTGACGAGAGCGATAGATGCTACCTTGTCGTAGAACTTCTCGTCCGACAGCATACCATACTGGATGAAGATCTTGAGGTCGTCCCACTTCTCCTCGAACTGCTTACGATTCGAATTGAAGATCTCCTGCAGACGGTCACCGACCTTACGGGTGATGTAACCCGAGATCTTCTTGACGTTGGCATCGCTCTGGAGGTAAGAACGAGAGACGTTCAATGGAATATCTGGTGAGTCGATCACACCGTGGAGCAACATCATGAACTCTGGCACAACGCCTTCGACCTGATCGGTAACGAATACCTGGTTGCAGAAAAGCTGGATGCGGTCACGATGGAACTCATTGTTCTCAATCTTAGGGAAGTAGAGCACACCAGTGAGGTGGAATGGGAAGTCGACGTTGAGGTGAATCCAGAACAATGGATCTGGAGCCATAGGGTAGAGGTCGTGATAGAACTTGAGGTAGTCTTCGTCCTTCAGATCGGATGGAGCCTTGACCCAGAGAGGGGTGGTCTCATTGATCTGGTTGTCCTCCTCGGTATCCTGCTCCTTGCCATCCTTCCATTCGGTCTTCTTGCCGAAGACAACTGGTACTGGGAGGTACTTGCAGTACTTCTTGAGGAGGCCCTCGATCTTCGACTTGTTGGTCATATCTGCCTTGTTCTCATCGTCGAGATAGAGGATGATGTCGGTACCACGCTCTGCCTTCTCGCACTGCTCCATGGTGAAGTTAGGGTCGCCTTCGCAGCTCCAACGGGTAGCAGGAGCGTCCTTATAAGACTTAGAGACGATCTCGACCTTCTTCGAAACCATGAATGCTGAGTAGAAGCCAAGACCGAAGTGACCGATGATCGATGCACCGTCCTTCTTATACTTGTCGAGGAACTCGGTAGCGCCTGAGAAGGCAATCTGATTGATATACTTATCGATCTCCTCCTCGGTCATACCGATACCTGAGTCGCTGACAGTAAGAGTACCTGCCTCAGCATCGATCTTGACATTGACCTTAAGGTCCTCAACACTGCCATTGAATTCGCCAGCACGAGCCAGCGTCTTGAGCTTCTGTGTAGCATCGACAGCGTTACTTACCAACTCACGAAGGAAGATCTCGTGATCACTATAAAGGAACTTCTTGATGACTGGAAAGATGTTTTCCGAAGTCACGTTAATTTTACCTGTAGCCATATTTTAATTCTGTTTAGTAATTTACAATGAATATTTATGGTTGCACCCAAAGTTTAGGAAGCAATCTGAAATAGTTATGCAAATTTTGTGCCAAAATAATTCTTGGTCAATTTGGCATAGAAGATGGACATTATTTACAAGCAATTGCAAATCTTTCGGACAAAAACAACATTACTATAATAAATATATGTGTATTGATTTGGATTATTCATCTATTTATATTATCTTTGCACCGTTATAAGACGCCCTCAGATGCAGGAAAAGACGAAATACTTCAACCTGCTGCTCATCGCAGGAATACTCATTTATGCATGGATCACCCTTGTCTTTGGCCAGGGTGAATTGCTGTATGCAGCACAGGACTTCAATCCATTCCTCGGTACTGAGACGTTCTTCAAGGAGTGTATCTCGCATCCAGGAGGCTTGCGCGAATGGGTAGGAGGCTGGCTGACACAGCTCTTCTACTATCCTTGGCTGGGTGCGACGGTGCAGGTGCTGATGTGGACAATCAGCATCATCGCGCTGGTGCAGGCCTTCCATCTGAAGCGCTCAATGCAATGCCTGACGCTCATTCCTGTCTTGGCTTTGCTCACCTCCATTACACAGCTCGGCTACTGGATCTTCTGCCTCAAGACACCGAGCTACTGGATGGGTCCTACTGTCGGCTTCACCTGTGTCTCGTTGGCACTATGGCTCTATACAGCGCTCAATGGAGTGGGTCGCATCATCATGCTGCCACTGTGGATCATCCTTGGCTTAATTGCCTTAGGATGGTATGCGACGATCGGCTTGGTAGCCATGCTGCTGATGGGTCCGATGGTCAGCCAGGGCTTCTTCCACCATTGGCCAAAATGGCTGTTGGCAGCTACTGGTGTCAGTTGCTTTGCTTTGGCCGTAGTGACTCTCTATTATCAGAATTCTCCCGACCTGCATTGGCGCGAGCCTCTCTTACTCTATGCTTTCCATCGAGTAGCCATCCCTGAGGCGCAAAGTACGCTGATGGAGGTCTGCTTCCATGTGATGGCTGGCACGATCATCGCATTGCCTATCATTGCTCATCTGCGACGTTTCCGCGTCGTTGCCAACTATGGCTGGATCTTCTCGCTGCCGTTGCTCGCTGCGGCTCTCTATGGTGGTGCGATGCTCAATTATCGCAATGCCAACTTCCATACTGAGCTGACGTTGCTCCGACAGATGGAACAGGCAGAGTGGGGTATGATACTCAAGACCATACGTGATAACCCGACTCGTCCGACCCGTGAGATGGTGATGATGAAGGACATTGCGCTGGCTCATCAGGGACGCCTTGGAGAAGATGCTTTTGCCTACGATATCAGAGCGGTACGACCTAAAATGGCGACCGGCCTGCCTATCCACATGGCACACTCGGCTGGCATGTATTTCTACTACTGGCTTGGAATGCCGAACTATGCTTATATGTGGTGCATGGAGAATAGCATCGAGTACGGAATGTCTCCATTCCTGCTGCGACTGATGTACCGCTGTGCATTGGTCAATGGAGAGCAGGAAGTGGCTGCCAAGTATAAGAAGCTGTTGCAGACGACGCTCTTCCATGGCGACCTCGAAGTCTCTGACGAGGAGATCGCAGCTGTACGAGAGCTCCTCATCAATTATAATACGTTGTCTAATGATGACGGATACCCTGAGGGATTCATCTTCAATCGTCTCTCTAATGCTCAGTATCAGACGCCTAAGGCCCAGCAGCTGGCATTGCATTACTCGATGATCCTGAAGGATCCTGAGCGATTTGCTGCCGCTCTGTCGCATTATCGTGAGTTGGTCGGAGAGGATACCCCATTGCCGAAATACGTGCAGGAGGCAACTGAAGTCTTTGCAGAAGACGATGAGCGGCCGAAGACATACGGTGCTCCTTATGCTCCGACCTATCGGTGGTATTTCGACAATTATACCGATTTTAAGACCTATTGATTTCATGCTTCTGACCCTATTTATACTTTGTTGTGTCTGCATGCTCAGCGCTTGCACTGCCCAGCATCCCGAATTGCCTGCGAGCTTCTCGGAGTGCGACACGGTGCCAGCCATCCAGCCTGACTACACCGATGTGGTCATCCCGGTCAATATCGCTCCATTGAACTTCATGATTACCGATGAGAGCGTCGAGGCCTGTGTGGCAGAGATCACGAGTGCTGATGGGAAACTGACGTATGGCAAGGGCCGTAAGGTGATGATCGATGAGCAGGAGTGGAGCGCGATACTGGAGAAGAGCGTCGGACAGAAACTCTCGGTGCAGCTCTATACGAGCAAGGATGACCAGTGGACACGACATCCTGCTTTCTCCATCGAGGTCGTGGGTGATAGCATTGACCCTTATGTCGTGTATCGTAGCATTCCGCCGTCTTATTCGACCTACGAGCATATCACTATCAATGAGCGCTGTGTAGAGAATTTTACCGAGCGTGCCGTGTATGACAACAAAACGCTCGATGAGCCTACGCAGGGTCATTGCGCCAACTGCCACGCCTTCCAAAACTATCACACGGAGCGTATGCAGATGCATATCCGTGCAGAGTTTGCGGGTACGGTGATCTATGATCAGGGTAAGTTGGAGAAGGTGCAGACAAAATCTGCTGAGACCATCAGTGCGGGTGTCTATCCTGCGTGGCATCCGACACTCGACGTGGTGGCATATTCGACGAATCTGACGTTCCAGAACTTTCATACACAACTGCTTAGCAAAGTTGAAGTGCAGGACAGTGAGGGTGATATCGTGCTGTATGATGTGAAGCAGCATAAGGTGATTCCGGTCAGTATGGAGGAAGATCAACGTGCAGCTTTCCCGACCTGGAGTCCGGATGGAAAGTGGCTGTATTATTCCTCTGCACCGTTTGTCTATCATGATTCGTTGGCTATTGCAGAGTCGAACAATCCTCAGATTACCAAGCAGAATGAAACGAATCGACGGTATGAGGAGATACATTATAATATACTTCGTCGCTCGTTCGATGCTGAGACAATGTCCTTCGGTCCTGCAGAGATGGTGCTGGATATGGCCCAAGAGGAGAGGAGTGCCACCGTTCCACGTATCAGTCCTGACGGACGTTATCTGCTGACATCGATCGGCAATTATGGCTGTTTCCATATATGGCATCCGGAGTCAGATCTCTATATTACTCAGATCGATAGCCTTGTCACTTATCCGCTCACAGCTGCAAATAGCGAGAGGGCAGAGGGCTTCCACAACTGGTCGAGCAACGGAAGGTGGATACTAGTGGCAAGCCGTCGGTATGACAATAACTATTCGCGTCTATACTTCGCGTATTTTGATAGGGAAGGAGTGGCTCATAAGGCTTTCGAACTTCCTCAGCAGGATCCGGAATTTGAATTGATCAACCTTAGATCGTATAACGTGCCGGAGTTTATTGTCGAGCCAGTGCGTGTCTCGGCAAGCGATATTGCAAAAGTAGTATACAATAATTAAAAACATAAAAACCAATGAACAAGATCAGTTATGCGCTCGGCCTTACTATCGGCCAGCAGATGGAATCAATGGGTATCAAGGATACTCTCGTAATGGAAGACTTCGCAGCAGGCATCCAGGATATGCTGCAGAAGAATCAGTTTAAGGTTGCGCCTCAAGAGGCTCAGCAGATCCTGAACGAGTTCTTCAACGAGCTTCAGGCTAAGGAGCAGGCAGCTCAGGCAGAGGCAGGTAAGGCTGCCAGAGAGGCAGGAGAGAAGTTCCTTGCTGAGAATGCCAAGAAGGATGGCGTCGTAGTTACTGCCAGCGGCCTTCAGTACCAGGTACTTCAGGAGGGTACAGGCAAGCAGCCAAAGGCTTCTGATACCGTTCGTTGTCACTACGAGGGTACGCTCATCGATGGTACAGTATTCGATTCATCTTACCAGCGTGGCGAACCTGCTGACTTTGGTTTGAATCAGGTTATCAAGGGTTGGACAGAGGGCGTAGCTCTCATGAAGGAAGGTGCTAAGTATCGCTTCTTCATCCCTTATAACCTCGCTTATGGTGAGCGTGGTGCAGGTGGTATGATCCCTCCATACGCTGCTTTGATCTTCGATGTAGAACTTATCGAGGTACTTTAAAATACCTTAAAATATGAAACGTATTACCTTAATTCTTACGTTGCTGTGCTGCATGGCTACGGCCTTCGCACAGTATGTTACCAAGAGTGATATTCCATACGCAACGTCAAAGGATGCATACGCTGCGGAGCGCTGCAAGCTCGATGTGTATTATCCGACCGACATGAAGGATGTGCCAGTTGTTGTCTGGTTCCATGGTGGTGGTCTTGAGGGTGGCAATAAGTATGTCCCACAGGAGCTGCTCAACAGCGGTCTTGTCGTCGTCACTGTAAATTATCGTCTGATGCCAAAGGCTTCGATCGATGATTGTATCGATGATGCTGCTGCAGCTGTTGCCTGGACTTTCAAGCATGTCGAGGAGTATAGTGGCAGTGCGAAGAAGATCTTCATCTCTGGCCACTCAGCTGGCGGTTATCTCGTCGACATGATCGGCCTGGAGAAGAAGTGGTTGGCAAAGTATGATGTCAATGCGGATGATCTCGCTGCCATTCTGCCATTAAGCGGCCAGTGTGTCACACATTATAATGTGCGTAAGCTCCAGGGCATCGGTCCTCTGCAGGCAAGCATCGACGAGTATGCTCCATTGACTCATATCCGTCCTGATGCTGCTCCAATGGTGATTATCTCTGGCGATCGTGAGCTCGAACTCTATGGTCGATATGAGGAGCAGGCTTATTTCTGGCGTATGCTCAAACTCGTTGGTCATAAGGATGTTACACTCTATGAGATGCAAGGTCATAACCATGGCGATATGCCAGGTCCTGCGTTCCATGTGTTGAAGGATCATGTAAAGCGATTGACATCAAAATGAATTCAGTAGATAACTGGCAGGAGGAGACAGAGCGCCGAGTTGAGAAAGGCATTGCATATTTCAAACAGGGATACAATTGTAGCCAATCCGTGGCACTTACGTTCGCGGATTGGTACAATGTACCAGAAGGCTTGATGGCACGTATGTCCGCCTCTTTTGGAGGTGGCATTGGCCGTATGCGTGAAACCTGTGGCTCTGCGCTTGGAATGTTTCAGTTGGCTGGTCTTGAAGTAGCGTCTGAAGAAGCTAATCAGGAGATTAAGAAGCTTAATTATGAGGCGGTTCAGGCACTTGCAGCTAAATTCAAAGAGCAGACGGGAAGCTTGAATTGTAAGGAACTCCTGGGTCTCAATAAGCAGCGTGCTGATGGTACCATTCCAGAGATCTCCATCTGTGCTACACCAGAGGCTCGCACGGATGAATACTATAAGAAACGTCCATGCATCCGTATGGTTGAGACGGGTATTCGCACGTACATGAAATTTCTTGAAGAAAGATACTCGAAGTGACATTATTTTAATTTCTTTGAATATATAGTTCTATATTTATAATGAGTTCAATTCTAGCTCCTCAACATGATCCGATGGGTGTTGCCATCAAGGATTACTATCAGACAGGTAAAGCAGGCAAGCTTCGTGTGCTTTCGAGCATGTTTGATGAGGACGAAATTCCTGTATCACATCTGTTTAGATCCTTTCAGGATATGTCTCCATTGGAACAGAAAGCCATTAACATGGCAAGAGGTCGTATTCTGGATGTTGGAGCTGGAGCTGGATGTCATTCTGTCTTACTTGATAATGTTACGGCTATCGACATCTCACCATTGAGTTGCGAAGTGATGCAGGACCGTGGAATTAAATCCGTCCAGAATATCAATTTGTTTGATAAGAGCCTTGTCGGACCTTTTGACACCATCCTGATGCTGATGAACGGTACAGGTATCATAGGTAAACTCAAGAACATGCCAGAATTTCTTGATCGTATTCGTCTCTTACTCAATAAAGGAGGTCAGTTACTCGTCGACTCAAGTGATCTCAAATATCTCTATGAGAATGAGGATGGCACTTACGATATTGATCTGCTTGGAACTTACTATGGAGAGATAGATTATCAAATGATCTACAAAAAAGTCAAAGGAGAACTATTCGACTGGCTCTATGTTGACTTTGATACCTTGAAATTAATTGCCGAAAGTAATGGCTTTAACTGTACAAAGGTATTGGATGGAGATCATTTTGATTACCTGGCTCAAATTACTTTGAAATAATTATCAAAGAATAGTTTTAATCCGAGTTATGTTAACTTTATATTTCCAATGTACCCTACTTAATAATATAAAGGTAATATAATAAGTAATCAGTCAAAATTAGTTTATATTATTTTTGATCTTTAAATACTAAACTCATAACGATTTCGTTATTATCATAAAAACGATACAGTTATGGGTAAGATTACAAAAATAGAGTTAAGCGAAAGCGAGCGTATC
>JAZRXZ010000074.1:0-19582 GCA_045600445.1 Bacteroidales bacterium
GTGTAAGGGTGGGCAGTAGTGAACAAAAGTGAACTCTGGGCAATGAAATTTTGAAACAAGTTTTAGATAAATGCCTTGAAAGATGAGCGAAGCCGAGTTCATAGAACGATGTTTTTTACATAATGCAAGAAAATCATCTCAGAATCGATACGATTATTAGATGAAATGAAATGTTTTTCTTTATCACAAGGAAAAAATCATGCTTACAAGGTAATATTTCTCGATACAAAATCAAGAATACATCTCGATTCCTATCAAAAATATCTCATCCTTGTGAAAAATAACAAATAAATCATTCTGTTGCTGCGAAAATATTAACAGAATTATTTAGATAACTGGTGTTTGAAACGCATAGTAAAGGCGTATCAAGAGCCAGTTAAATGAGGGAAAGCATCACGAGTGAGCAGAAGATGCTAAAAGCATCATCGAAAGAAGTTGACAGAATGCTGCTCTGACATTGGTTATGACTTAATCTTGACTTTGGCCAAGAATTGTCCTCAATGTTAACTTCTTGAATTTCCTAACTCCCGGGGGGGGGCAGTTCCCTATTGATTATGGAATTAAAAGTAAAAAGTCAAAAGTAAGTATGTATATCTTACAATCGACTTTTTTACTTTTTTTCAGACCTCGTATAGATTTCACTCCCCCTTCCCCCCACCAAATACGCAAGGAAACGCAAAAAGACGCAACATAGAAACCACCAATATGTTCGGTTTACAAATACTTGCATCTGGACGTTTTATTTTGTATCTTTGCACGTGTAAAGAGGAAACGCCCCATACGGCTATTTGTTGTCCTACCGTTCGCCTACATTTCGCCTACATTTAGTCTACATTTCGCCTACGTTCGATCTTTTACATAAGTTTAACCACAGGTGGTCAATACTAAAAGTCGCCTTGCACCCCTCTTGTTTCAGGCATACGAGTGCATTCCCCCCAAAAGGTAGTTCACGCCAAAGTATGTCATGGCCACTGTCAGGAAGGCAAGGAGCATATAGATGTGAAATGCGCGACCGACGGTTTGCTG
This sequence comes from Bacteroidales bacterium, assembly GCA_045600445.1. Taxonomy (GTDB): domain Bacteria; phylum Bacteroidota; class Bacteroidia; order Bacteroidales; family UBA3663; genus Liminaster. The sequence continues at coordinate 1,027 of JAZRXZ010000074.1, forward strand.
CCTTGACGCTTCGCTGCCTCGATGATTCGTTGCCTCGGCGACTTGCTGCCTTGACGCTTCGCTGGCGGAGTGGGGGAAGAAAGATTTGTGAAGTGGCACCGCATAGACCATCAGCGTGATGAGTGCCCACGTCTCCTTGGGGTCCCATCCCCAGTAGCGCCCCCACGAGACGTTGGCCCATACGGCGCCGATGAAGATGCCGGCGATCAGCAGACAGAGCGCTGGCATAAGCATCAGCTGGCTGGAGCGCATCAGGCGTGCGGACTTCTCTTCATTGCCTTCTTTCTTGCTCGACAGACACAGAGCTCTGAAACCATTGACCATGATAAATGCCAACAGAATATAGGAGATCATGATGACCGATACGTGCAGCGGGAAGAATGGTGAACGCAAGACTGGCTGGAGTGGCGCGGACGTCCAGCGCAGGAACATCACAAGGCCAACGATAATCATTACCAAGACGAACGAAATATAGGGGAGCCATCGCATCACCCGACCCGATGACGCCTCTCGATCGGTGCGCCAAGTCTGGAAGATTCTGCGATACTGACTGTTTGGCTGCAACCAGAAAAGGAGCATGCCGAGAAGCAGCAGCAAGTAGCCTGTGTAGGTGAAGCCGATGCCCCAAGGATCGCGCGTCACAATGAGGATGCTGCCATGCAGATCGTCGTCATAGCCTGATTGATAGAAGCGATAATGATCATGGCTGGCGATATTGTTCATCGAGATGGTGACAGGTTCGTCTTTGCCATTTTCTTTGAATACAATCTTGCTGACATAATCCTTCGGAGCGTAGGAAGAAGGATAATACTCCACCTCGAAGCTATTGAGCTGCACGATGAATGGCAGATGTTTTACCAGACCTTCTTCTTCGACAAAATAATTAGAAGTTTCGCCTTCTCGCAGATGCATACGGCCTTGTTCGCCCCAGAGATGCGTGATCAAAGCGCCAGCCAGTATCACTGCAAACGCCACGTGGATCAAGAAGGTGGCAGGAGCTTGCCATAACTTACGACCGAAGACATAGATAAGTGATGACACAGCTAACACCCCCCACATCGCTGCGAAGGGTGCCGAATGATAAACTGTCTCTGAGGTGCCAGGTTCGCCCGTCTGGTTATCGAGCAACGAGGCGACTGCCAGCACCACCATGGCTAGACAGAATATCGTAAAGGTAATATTTTTTAATTTATGCATGTAATGATAACGAGAAAATGAAAATTATATTGCATCCACAAATTCGCAGATAGCATCGCGGTCTTCTTTTGAGAGCTCGCGGAACTTCTTGACCGAATAGTATGCATCGCTCGTGCCACCCTGATTGGTAGCGTGCCACATGATGGCTTCGAGCACGTTGCGAGCGCGACAGTCATGCAGACGGTCGGCAAACTCAGAACCTGTGCAGAGCTGGTGCAGGCCTCGTCCCCAGAGTGCGGTGGTGCGACACCAACCGGTGCGGAGATCATTCTTCATGAAGAGTTTGTGCTGCACAAGGTCGGTGTATGGCCAGATCTTCTGGTTCGGGTAGCGTGGCATCTTGCTCGAAAGCATCTGTCCTTTGTTGGCACTCTTCTCATCGCTCACAGCAAAGAGGTTCGGGTCATAGACCTCATCCTTGCCGGTTGTCCATGATGGACGGTGGCAGTAGGCGCAACCGATCTCTTCGAACTTCTTCTTGCCGTGCTGAATCTTCTTATCGTCGATGTTACGAGCGGCAGGAACGGCCAAGCCACGGTGCCAAACCATGAAATCTACGTAATCATCGTCAGACATCTCTACGTCCAGATTGCTCGAGGTGAGGTAGTTGAAGATATTCTCCTCGGCATTGTCGGTAAACCACTCAGGATGCTCGTCTGGAGAGGCAATCTTGCTGATATAATCGTAAAAACCTTTCTGAACCTCAGGATCTTTCGACGCGTAAGTAGCGTAGATCTTGCCATTCAGGTCGAGGTAGTGATAGCGGCGGTCGGAACGTGTGACGTTGGTGATATTCCAGATGGCGTTAGCGCCTGGAGCATCGAGCAGAGGGCCGCGAGACAGGGCGTAAGTGTAGCGACGTACTTTCTTCGTGCCATCGCCCTGCTTGCTGTTGGAATAATAGCCGAGGAACTCTCCGTCCTTGTAGAAAGCGGGGTTGAAACCGTTCGGCATGAAGCCATCGGCATACTCCTTATTATATTGTGCGATGATGTCCTCGTCGGTAATCGCATCGAGCAAGCCGCTGCCATAGATGCCGAGGGTTGATTCGAGACGGACGGCATAGTTGCTGGTCGTAGCATCCTCATAACCTTGGTTGATGACATACACGGCATCGCGAGGGATGTTGACTTCAGGATAGCGCAAAGAGTAGCTCTCGCCATCGGGGAACTGATTGCCCCACTCATCGGTAAACTCCTGCCACTTCAGCTGGATCATCTTTTCGTCGATCGGATCTTTGAATGGCGCGATGGCGTGTGTCTGTGGCATACCTGCCAGCCAACTGACATAGGCGTCATTTTCTGGATTATACACCACGAGCAGATAGCCGTTGCCTACATCTGTGGTATTAAACGAACCGTCTGGCTGGCTCTTGCCATGACCGTAACCCGGGTGGCAATGCAGACACGAGGTGCGCAGATAGAGGGGACCTAAGCCTTCGCGCTCACCGCCTTGGTTATTGGCAGTAAATGGTTTCTCGAACATCTTCTCGCCACGGTTGAATGACTGGAACATACCGCTGTTCTCCACGGCTGGAGTAGGTTGTTCGAATGCTTTTGACGAAGAGATGAAGCTCGTGCCAAGCTCACCGCCAGCGTAAAACTGCTCGGCGATGGTGGGATCTACTTCCTCTGGCTCTGGGGTATCTGCATTGTTGTCGCTGTCGGAGCAGCTGGCAAGCATCGCCATGAGAAGTGCGGCAAGAGAATATTTGGTAAATGGTACTTGGTACATGTTATTGTCCTTCAAAGAAATCATAAGAAATCAATTGCGTCAATGATATCTACTAAATCGTTGCAGGCGTCAATCGCTGCTTGGATCTTGTTATAATTCTCTCCTGAGGTCTCTCCGATGTAGTTGCGGAAAGGACGTGGCATTGCTTCCAGTTTCTGGATGGCCTGGTCGATGGCGTTGCGAACTTTCTCATCAGCTGCATTATCCTTCGAAGCAACTAACGCAGAGACAGAAACCTTTGAAATGGTTCCATCGAGCGAACCATAATAAGCGTTGCGAACACTGCGGATATTGTCGATGAAATCTGCAACAGAATTCCACGAATGTGGTGACTCTACATCGCTCCACTGGTGCGAAGCCATCGGGTCAGCAATCTTGGTGTTGGCCACCTCATTTGCAATGTCTGATGCTCCGACGAGGATCTCCTCGAAGGCGGCCGACTGTGTCTTATACTTGGCGTTGCCTGGCATACCAGCGTTATAAAGGGTCTCTCCATAGACGCCTTCCCAAGCTTCTACCAGTCGGTCACACTGCTCGCTCATATCAGCAGCTACCACAGCTGCGAAACGTGCTTCTGCTTCGCTGATCGTTGCCACCTCGCGCTGACGATTGTTGGCATCGCCAGTCGAGCCTTCTCTGAATATCACGTATTCCACGGCATGGAAACCGAGCAAGCCATAACCTGCTGTTCCTGCCTCGATACGCGCCTCGATGTCACCTGCTTTCAGCACCTGATCAAGCTGAGTCAGGTCGAGTGGCCATGAGTCGATATGTGGATCGATGCTATAATCTGCGGCAGCACCGAAGAGGAAAGCCTCAGAGAGCTCCCAGTATTTACGTGCCTCGATCCAGTCGTTACAAGCCTTATTGACAGCTGACTGCGTGGTGAGATCCTCGCAATCTTCGGCCAACTGAGCGGCGGCATTTGCCAAGCTTCTATAAGTAGGAACAACTACTTTGTTGACATAATTCTTCAGGATCTCCTGCTGGGTAGCATCCACACCATTATCTGCCGAAACAACAGGATCATCGTTGTCAGAACAACTGCTCCAACCTGCACAGATGGCAAGGAGCAATAAAAAATTCATAAACTTTTTCATGTCAATACCTTTTATTTATTTGTAGTATCAATTTTTAATTTTTCACTTTTAATTCTTCATTTTAAAGAATCCGCTATAAGCAATTCCCAAGCTGATCGTCGGCTCATTATTAAACTGCTTCTTGAGCAATCGCTCCGACCACTCGGCCTTGATCACGATATCCTTCATCGGTTTGTAGTTCACGCCAAGCGTAATCTTCTGTCGCTCCCAACAAGGATTATCGACCACTGAGCCTTCGGTCTTGTACATCGAGTCATAATACTCATAGCGTGCAAAAGGATAAAGCTGTTGCTTCTTATCTCGCAACTTGGCAGACAAGGCAAAGACATCATATCCTGCCTCGATGCTGGCACACATCGCATCACTTGCCACCGATGTCTGTGGAGAAACTGAGCCTTTGCCCAATGTCTTGTTGATCTTGGTGATAGCCTCGGAGTCGCTCAGATGGCCATAATCGTAATTGCCTCGTACGATCCAGTTGTGCGCCTTGTACTCAAAATCTACGGTTCCGATGAGAATATCTCCATTGACCTCTGAATATTTTTCTGCTTTGAGTGAGTTATTTGCTGACCGTCCATAATAGCCACTCACACCAACGCGAAGTCCTGGCAAAGAATAGTTATCGATGCGGATGACGCCCGCATAGCTGTTGGCAATATCGAACTCATACCGGCTGGCGCTACCGCCTTTGATCCAATCCTTCGCACCGAAGAGATCAGCTTCCAAACCAGCCAGGAACTGCACCTCATAGCGCCACTCAGGCAGTCGGCCCCAGAGCGAGATACCCGTCTGATGCCACGTGCAAGGCAAGATGCTGCTTTCGCTCTCCGGACGATAGACGGTGAAGAACTCCGTGGGCAGATGATACTGATTAGTCAAGCCCACAGGTACCACAATATGCCCCATGCGCAGATTCACCGCTTTGCTCCATGATTTCTGAATCCAGAACTGCTCAAGAGCTACTTCGCCGCCACGTTCTACCTCGGTTTCGTACTCTCCGGTTTCTTCTTCCTCGATCTCTACAGCGGCCTCTGTGCCACCATGTTCGAACTCGATCTCCGAACCCATCGACCAGCCATGACCGAAGTCATAATTAATATAGAAGACCACGTGAGGCAAGTCGAACTGACCGAAGCCCTTGGCATCTTTATAGAGCTCAGCGTTTGTGTAGCGTTTGTAGTTATTGCTATAGAACATGCGACTCATCGTCGCCTCTCCATAACCACCCAAGGAGAGGCGAGGCTCATCGCCATCACCTTTCTCCTGAGCGCTGACACCGGCCACACTGGCTAATGCCATCAACATCATTATCCAACTATTTCTATTACTCATTATGATGTGTATTTTTGATTTTCGCGGTGCAAAGTTAGCGTGTTTTTCTGGTCGCAGCAATGCTTTAAATCGAGTAAAAATCTAAGGATTCAGATAGGTAACATGCTCATTTTTGAGCAAAACAGATACCAACAAATGAGTAAAAACAGCAAGGATTGAGCATTTACCGATACTCAATCCTTGCAATTATGAAGAAAAGTCTATACCTTTGCAGAGCTTTTTAAGGTTATAAGGTCACTTTGCTTGTAAGGTTGTAAGGTGGCAACCTCAGAACCTCAAAACTTTATAACCTCAAAACCTCAAGAAAAAAATGAAGAATATTAAAATGTATGAGGCCGATGACAAGATGATCAACCTCATCCGCGATGACTACAGCTTATTGCACATGCTTGGTGCTTTCGGTATCAAGTTAGGTTTTGGCGACAAGACCGTCCGTGAGGTGTGCGAAGAGCAGGAGGTCGATACCTACACCTTCATGACCGTAGTCAACTTTGCCATCAACGGACATCTCGACAGCGAATCCATCGGCAAGCTCTCGGTCATCACCCTGTTGCGCTACTTGCGTGCTGCACATGTCTTTTTCCTTGACTTCGAGCTTCCTTTCATCCGCAAGGAGCTGAAGGACGCGCTTGACGAAGACGACAACCTCGCGCATCTCATTTTAAAATTATATGATGGCTATGCTCACTCCATGCGTTCGCACATGAGCTATGAGGAAAAGACGCTCTTCCCTTACGTTGAGAAGTTGATCGATGGCAAGGTGACCAACGATACTTTTGTCGAAACCTTCTCGAAGCATCATGACCAGACAGATCAGCGTCTCACCGAGCTCAAAGACATCATCATCAAGTACCTGCCGTCAGACAATCTGCGTAACAATCAGCTCAGCGCTACACTCTATGACATCTATAATTCAGAGCGAATGCTCTATCAGCACGTCGAGATCGAGGAGCGTATCTTCCTGCCAGCCATCCGATTGCTCGAGCAGCAGTGCCGCCAGAGTGACGTCTCACAGCGTATCACCAATATGATTACAGGAGGCAATGAGACCTCTCAGGAAGCTCTCTCCGAGCGCGAGAAGGAAATCATTGTCTGTGTCGTTCAGGGTATGTCGAACAAGGAGATAGCCGATCATCTCTTCATAGCCACCAACACAGTAACGACCCACCGAAGAAATATTGCACGCAAACTGCAAATACATTCTCCGGCAGGTCTTACTATTTATGCGATTGTCAATAATCTGGTGGATATCTCGACAGTAAAACTATAAATATATAGAAGTTAAAGAGAAGTTATAAGGAAGTTAAAGGGAAGTTATAGGGACAATACCTCCAACTATCGAATACCAAAAGATGGTATCAGGAGGCACATTCGTCCTTATAACTTCCCTATAACTTCCTTATATTACTTCCTTATAACTTCCCAAAAGCTTTACTTGCGCAGCATCTCTAATGCCGGTGTCAGGATATGTTCCGACGCCCATGGCATAACCGTGTCGACGATCTGATGGATGACGGGAACCAGTTTGGATTCCTGCAGATAAGGCTGGATCTTCAATCCATCGACATAAGAGCAGGTGACCTCGATGACCGAGATGGCCAAAGCGGAGATAAGAACATACTTGACTGCTCCGAAAAGACCTCCGGCCAGGCGGTTGAGCCATCCGAGTTCAATCGACTTCATGACACGCTGCAGAAGATAAGCTACACGATTCATGACAAACATCGAGAGCAGGAAGATTACTACCCACACGATGATAGCCGCTAATGTAGCATTATCGACCCAAGTGCCAATATGAGGAGTGGCATAAGGCGATAGGAGGTTGGCAGCGATTGCCGCCAATAAGATTCCTATCGTGCCAACAATCTCCTTGAAGAACCCGCGGTACATACCGATCGCAGCACCGATGGCGATAAAGCCAAGGATGACGATATCAAAATCGGATAATGTGCCGTTGAACATACTATATTACTTTTTAAAGTATTAGAGCTTGGCCTTGACCTGAACCTCGGTGAATGCCTCGATGATATCGCCCTCCTTGATGTCGTCGTAGCCGACGATAGAAAGACCACACTCGAAGTTGGTACCCACCTCCTTGACATCGTCCTTGAAGCGCTTGAGTGAAGCGAGCTCACCGGTGAAGACTACGATGCCGTCACGGATGACACGAGCCTTATCGGTACGATGGATCTTACCATTCTTGACGATACAACCAGCAACGGCGCCGACCTTCGAAATCTTGAAGACTGAACGTACCTCTGCCTCGCCACAGTATTCTTCCTTGACGATAGGTTTGAGCATACCCTCCATAGCCTCCTTGACTTCCTCGATTGCATCGTAGATGATTGAGTAAGAACGGATTTCTACACCGTCCTGATCAGCCTTCTTACGTGCACCAGCCGAAGGACGAACCTGGAAGCCGATGATAATCGCCTTCGAAGCCGCAGCCAAAACAACATCTGACTCAGAGATCTGACCCACAGCCTTGTGGATGACGTTGATCTGGATGTTCTCAGTAGAGAGCTTGATGAGTGAGTCGGTAAGAGCCTCGACAGAACCGTCCACGTCACCCTTGACGATGAGGTTCATCTCCTGGAAGTCACCGAGCTTCAAGCGGCGGCCGATCTCATCGAGCGTAAGGGTCTTCTGCGTACGAAGAGCCTGCTCACGCTGCAGACGGTCACGCTTCTGTGCAATCTCACGAGCTTCCTGCTCTGACTCAAGTACGCGGATCTGATCACCTGCCGATGGAGCACCATCGAGGCCGAGAACCTGTACAGGACAAGCTGGACCTGCTACCTCGACCTTCTGACCACGCTCGTTGAAGAGAGCACGTACACGGCCATAGTACTTACCTGCCAGTACGACGTCACCTACATGGAGCGTACCATTCTGCACGAGGATAGAAGCTACATAGCCACGACCCTTATCGAGCGTTGCCTCGATGACCGAACCGCTGGCAGCCTTGTTCGGATTAGCCTTGAGGTCGAGCATCTCAGCCTCGAGGAGACACTTCTCCAGGAGTTCCTCAACGTTAAGACCATCGCGAGCCGAGATGTCCTGGCTCTGGTACTTGCCGCCCCACTCCTCCACGAGGTAGTTCATGGCAGCGAGCTGCTCCTTGACGCGGTTAGGATTTGCGGTTGGCTTATCGATCTTGTTAATAGCAAAGACGATAGGTACACCAGCTGCAGCAGCGTGGTTGATAGCCTCCTTGGTCTGTGGCATGATACCGTCGTCGGCAGCTACGATGATGATGGCAATATCGGTCATCTTAGCACCACGGGCACGCATAGCGGTGAACGCCTCGTGACCAGGGGTATCAAGGAAGGTGACGTGACGGCCATCCTGCAACTGCACGTTGTATGCACCGATGTGCTGGGTAATACCACCTGCCTCACCTGCAATCACGTTGGTGTTGCGGATGTAGTCAAGGAGCTTGGTCTTACCATGGTCGACGTGACCCATGACAGTAATAATAGGTGGACGTGACTCGAGCTGCTCCTCTGAATCTACTTCCTCTTCGAGAGCCTCTTCTACCTCCTCACTTACATATTGGGTCTCAAAGCCGAACTCTGAAGCCACGAGGTCGATGGTCTCTGCCTCAAGACGCTGGTTGATAGATACCATCATGCCCAATGACATACAGGTAGAGATGACCTGAATGACTGAGACACCCATCATCGTTGCGAGGTCGTTAGCAGTTACAAACTCAGTGAGCTTGAGGATCTTGCTCTGTGCTGCTTCTGCCTCCTCAGCCTCGGCTGCTGCCTGAGCTGCGGCATTACGCTTATCCTTACGATACTTGACAGCCTTCTTGTCTGGCTTGTTGGTCAGACGTGCAAGTGTGTCCTTTACCTGCTGCTGTACGTCAGCCTCGCTGACCTCCTGCTTATAGTTATTGTGACCCTTCTTCTTGTCCTTGCCGGCCTTCTTGCCACGACCGTCCTCATTGCTGTTACGACGGCTCTCGCCCTTCTGGTCGCGACCCTTGCCGCGAGAAATCTCCTCGTTGATGTCGACCTTCTGAGCGCCACGATGACGGTTGTTGCCACCACCACGATTCTCCTCGTTGTTGCGACCCTTCTGCTCGCGCTCCTTCTTCTTCTCCTCCTTTGATTTCTTCTTAGGACGAGTTGACTGATTGAGTGCATTAAGGTCGATGGTGCCGACGACGTTGAGCTGAGGCTGAGCATCTACCTTCACGCGGTATACCTCACCATTACGAGCCTCTTCTGGAAGTGGTTCGTCATTGATGCGATCTTTGCTGCGCTCACCCCAGATTGACTGGTTAGGCTTCTTTGCATCTGCAGCTGGAGCCTGTGGCTTAGGCTGTGACTTGGCAGGAGTGTCCTGATGCTTTGGAGCAGCTGCTGGCTGCTGCTTCTGTGCTGGAGCCTTAGCCTCTGGCTTGGCAGGAGCAGCAGGCTTCTTCTTGTTCAATGCATCCAGATCGATGTGTCCCAAGACCTTAGGACCCTGCTGTTGTGCAGCAGCGTCATCTCCAGCAGTACGAGCCTTATTGGCCGACTGTGCTACTCCATTGTTGACAGCATTGATCTGCTGAGTCTCCTTCTTGATCTTGTCGCGGGTCTGCATGCGCTCCTGACGTTCGCGCTCGCTGGCCATCTTGACATTCTTATCCTTATTGAACTCACGGCTCATAAGTTCGTAGAGGTCGTCCGGGACATTGCTCATCGGACCCCAACTCTCAGCGGCTTTGGACTTCTTCTCGAGAAACTCGATCAAAGTTTGGATGCCGACGTTGAAATCTTTTGCTATTTTGCTTAATCTCATTTGCTTCTGTTTTTACTGGTTTGAATTATTGCTCTTCTGTCTCAGCTTCCTCTGATGAAGCCTCGTCAAACTCTCTTGCGAGAATCTCGCGAACCTCAGCTACAGTCTCCTCCTCGAGGTCAGCCTTGTCTGCAATGACCTGTGGATCAGCATCGAGTACCGACTTAGCAGTAGCAAGGCCGATGCCCTTGAGTGCCTGGATGACCCATGGCTCGATAGCGTCGCTGAAGTCATCAAGGAAGATATCATCACCGTCACCCTCACGATATACGTCAATCTGATAGCCTGTCAAGAGGCAAGCCAGCTTGATGTTGGCACCATTACGGCCGATGGCAAGTGAAACCTCCTCAGGACGCATGAATACCTCTGCGGTCTTCTCCTCCTCGTTGACATGGATCTGCGAGATAGAAGCAGGAGAGAGGGCGCGCTGGATGAAGAGCGATGGGTTGGTGGTGTAAGGGATCACGTCGAGGTTCTCACCACGGAGCTCACGGACGATACCGTTGATACGGCCACCCTTGACACCGACGCAAGCACCTACTGGATCTACACGATCATCGAGGCTCTCGACTGCTACCTTGGCACGCTCACCAGGCAGACGTACGATCTTGACTACGCGGATGGTACCCTCGCTGATCTCAGGAATCTCTGCCTCGAGCAAGCGCTGGAGGAAGATAGGAGCGGTACGCGAAAGAATGATCTTAGGATTGTTGTTGGCATTGTCGACGCGGAGGACGACGGCGCGTACTTGATCTCCCTTGCGGAAGTTGTCAGAGCTAATCTGCTCATTGCGTGGCAGAGAGAGTTCGTTGCCCTCCTCATCGACCATCAGCATCTCACGCTTCCAGGTCTGGTAAACCTCAGCGCTGGTGATGCGGCCGATCAGGTCCTTATACTTGTTGTAGAGTACGTCCTTCTGGAGCTCAAGGATCTTCGAAGCCAGGGTCTGACGCAGGTTCAGGATGGCGCGGCGGCCAAACTTCTCGAAGTGTACCTCCTCGGTGAAGTCCTCGCCGACCTCGATGTCCTCTACGGTCTTGCGAGCCTCGCTGAGGCTAACCTCCGTGTTTGCATTCTGCAACTCATCATCAGCTACGACGGTGCGGTTCTTCCAGATCTCAAAGTCGCCCTTGTCTGGGTTGATGATGATGTCAAAGTTCTCATCAGTGTCAAACATCTTAGCGAGTACTGAGCGGAATGAATCCTCCAATACGCTGATCATTGTAGAACGGTCAATGTTCTTCAACTCCTTGAATTCCTGGAAGGTCTCAACCATGCTGATAACTTCCTCTTTCTGTCTTGCCATAATTTTTATTTAGTTATTTTATTATTTTAGAATGTAACGACGTACTTGACTTGATTGACGTCCTTGTGCATCAACTTCTCATGATGCTCCACGTCTTCTTTCTTTTTCTTCTCTTTGCCAGTGACTGGGTCGACGACCTTCTCGCGGGTGGTCCATGTCAGCTCGAAGCCTTCCTCGTCAGCCTCACCCAAGAGACCCTTGAGCTTACGGCCATCACGCATCAAAACTTCCATCTCCTCGCCTTCGAACTTGGCATACTGACGCAAAGTCTTTAGCGGAGAGGTCAAGCCAGCAGAGCCGACCTCAAGTTCGAAGTCCTCAACTTCACGATCCATACGCTCATCGATGTAGCGGCTCAGCTCGGCGCACTCATCAATGTCGATGGTCTCATCGTTGTCAAGGGTAATCACTATCTGATTGTCGCGGCTCACAGTCACATCAATCAGGAAACTCTCCGAGTCAGTAGCCTGCAGAAACTGGTCTACCAGATCGATAATGGTTTGTTTTTGGATCATATCTAAAATGTGTCTCTTTCGAAGATTCAAATGATATAAAAAAGAAGGGAGAAGTGATTGTTTTCACTTCCCTCTTCTCATTTTCACGATGCAAATATACATATTATATATATAGTGTCCAAATCTTTTTTCGAAAAAATGCTACTTTACCCTCATTTTTCCTCGTTTATTCACTCCGAGATTACAATTATCCCTTCTTTTCTGCAGGAAGTGTTCACCGTGATTCCTGCGAGCACTTCCTGCATCTCGGCATCCTTTCCTGGGTACCGGGTATAGGATGCCGAGAGCTCTGAATCTAACACTACGTCCGCAGTGTTAGATTCAGAGGCCTTGAAATTTGACATTACGTACGTAGTGTTGAAATCCTTGATTATTGCATCTCTTACACGGTACAGTGGAAAGGATGACACGAAAAAAGAGCAGTACCCGGAAGTACTGCTCCTATGATAGTTGCCTTATAGGAATTACTTAACAAGAACAGTCTTGCCATTCTTGACAACAAAACCCTTGGCCTCTGATTCCTGTCCGAAGAGATTGTAAACAGGAGCATTCTCGTATTTTGTCTCGATAGTCTCGAGAGAGTCTGCACCAGGAGCCTTATAACCTTCTCCCTCAAATCCTTCAACCTCAGCGATAGTGATGCTTACGCGGGTGTTAACACATTTGCCATCGCCATGGTTCCATATGTTCCACATGATGCCATACATACCGTACTGACTAGGACCAGCGTTCAAAGCTTCTTTAATATCTGCAAGAGTACAAGAGAAAGTGTTAGTTCCCTCTGCGCTAATCTTGAATCCGTAACCAGTATCAACAGTTTCGTCAAGACTCTTCAAAGAACCAACGCCCCAACCCATATAACTGCTAGTACCTACAGAATTCCAAGTGAAAGTAATCTTTGCATCGTCAGAATAACCTTCGAAAGCTTTTGATTCGACTTGGCCATATTCATTGAATTCAAGGGTTGCAGCCTCCTGATACATGACCTTATCCTTAACTACTACTTTCTTGAGAAGGAGTTCTCCTTTGTTGATACTTCCCTGAGCAGCAAGACCATTCTTAACATTTGCGATCTGGTCAGCATCCAGTTCATACTCATACGTGTAGGTCTTAGGATTGCTCCAGTCCATTTCAGGTGCATTGTTAGAGTTTATGAACTCATTTCCTCCAAGATTCAAAGAAGGCCAGCCCTCAACAGAAGCACAAACAAACTTAAACTGCCACCATTCTGCTGTCGTTGTCTCAATGGTAATCACCATAGTAACATTTTCTGCAGCAGCAAGGGTCATAGGCTTAAGTGTAGTGCCACTCCAACTCAAAGCTTCAGACCCTTCAAAGAGAACCTGTTCATCAGCCTTAGCTCCGACGATAGTCATCAAAGCGACAGCCATAGAGAGTAAAAATTTCTTCATAAGCATTGAAATTTTGTAAGTTTATAATATGGATAAATAATTTGTTTCCAAAAGGTCGAAATTCATCACTGCAAATATACTCCAAATTATGAGATTGTGCAACAAAATGGCATGAAAAATTATCAAACAAATCAATCTTTTGCAATATAATACAAATTTAGCTCGTTTTTTGCTCGAAAATTTGCGATAAAGAGGAGAAATAATTACCTTTGCACATCTTTAAATATATTGCGTGAACGTTATTGCGCAGAAAATCAATCATTATGGCAAATCATCTCGTCATCATGGCCGGCGGCATCGGAAGCCGCTTCTGGCCTATGTCTACGCCTCAGTGCCCTAAGCAGTTCCTTGACATTATGGGAACGGGTCGCACCATGATTCAGCAGACTTTTGACCGCTTCGGTGGTCTTATCGATATTGAGCACGTCTGGGTTGTTACCAGCAAGAACTTCGCACAGCTCGTGCAGGAGCAGCTCGAGGGTATCAATCCTCAGCACATCCTGCTGGAGCCTTGTATGCGCAACACGGCTCCTTGTGTAGCTTACGTGAGCTGGAAGATTCAGGCAGAGGACCCAAGTGCTTCGATTGTCGTAGCAGCTTCGGATCATATCGTGACCAATCCTCGTGAGTTTATGCGCGTTGTGGCTCAGGGCCTTGACTTTGTGCAGGGTGGCGACCGTATCCTGACATTGGGTATGCAGCCGACACGTCCTGAGACGGGTTATGGCTACATTGAGCAGGGAGAGAAGCAGGAAGAGGCTCAGCTGGAGGTACACTCGGGAGGCAAGAAAGGCTCGCGTCGCGTTTCGGCTATGGCTGCGCTTCTTTCGCCAATCTATAAGCTGGCATCTTTCCGCGAAAAGCCAGATGTGGAGACAGCCAAGCAGTATCTCTCGACAGGTCTTTTCACCTGGAACTCAGGAATGTTCATCTGGCAGGTCAAAACCATCGTCAATGAGCTTCGCCAGTACCAGCCAGAAATCGCGGCTGTCATGGATAAGATTGCACCAACCTTCTTCACCATCCGTGAGCAGGCGATGGTCGATCAGCTCTACGCTTCTTGCCCAAAGATCTCTATCGACTATGCAGTGATGGAGAAGACACAGCTGGCTTACGTCATGCCAGCCGAATTTGGTTGGAGTGACCTCGGTACCTGGGGCAGCCTCCACACCCTCACACCACAGGATGATGACCGTAATGCAGTAATCGGTGATGGTGTGAAGATGATTGAGTCAGAGGGCTGTATGGTACGCATGCCACAGGGCAAGCAGGTGGTCATCCAGGGCTTGAAGGACGTGATTGTATCAGAACACAATGGCGTATTGCTGATCTGCAAACTGGAAGATGAGCAGCGCATTAAAGAATGGCACTAATGAAATTAACTGTTGTAAAGGTCGGTGGCGCCATCGTTGAGAACGAGGCTTCGCTGAATAATCTGCTCGATAAGTTTGCTCGCATTGAAGGTCTCAAAGTCCTAGTGCATGGTGGTGGTCGTAGCGCGACCAAAGTGGCTGAGCAGCTGGGTATTGCACAGACAATGATCGGTGGCCGTCGTGTGACGGACGCTGAGACCCTGAAGGTTGTGACGATGGTCTATGCCGGCTTGGTCAATAAGAATATCGTGGCTCAATTGCAGGCACGTGGCGTCAATGCCTTAGGCCTCACGGGTGCGGACATGAACGTCATCGTCTCGCACAAGCGTCCATTGAAAAAAGTCAAGATGGAGGATGGTACGACACAAGAAGTTGACTACGGTTTCGTCGGAGATATTGACACGGTCAATGCAGACTTGCTGAGTGATCTGATTGCCAAGGGTGTCGTCCCAGTCATGTCTCCTATCGGTCACGATACCAAGGGTTCGTTGCTCAATACCAACGCTGACACCATCGCTGGCGAGGTGGCTAAGGCTTTGAGCAAGCACTTCGAGGTGACCTTGATGTACTGCTTCGAGAAGAAGGGCGTGCTGATGAATCCAGACGATGATGACAGCGTTATCCCTTCGATCACCGCGGCTGAGTTCCCTCAGTTGGTGGCTGATGGCGTGGTCAGTGGTGGCATGCTGCCAAAGCTTGAGAACTCTTTCGCTGCCATCAGCGCTGGCGTGAAGGAGGTGGTCATCACACAGGCAGATGCTATCGACGTGCCTGAGGCTGGTACACATCTTTTATAATATATGAATTTCATAGGTTTGATCATCGCCGTGGTGACCTTTCTCACCATCGGCCTCTTTCATCCCATCGTCATCAAGGCGGAGTATTACTTCGGCACTCACTGCTGGTGGGTGTTCCTCCTTGCAGGCATTGCCTTCATCTGTGGTTCGCTTTTTGTCGAGAATCAGACAGTGAGCACCATCCTTGGTGTCATCGGCTGCTCGTGTCTTTGGAGCATCCTCGAGGTCTTTGAGCAGCGTGAGCGTGTCAGGAAGGGATGGTTCCCGATGAATCCAAAACGTAAGAGCGATTATAAATAATAAAAAAGAGTGCAGTGATGCGCTCTTTTTTCATACGTATGTCAAATCTTTCGCAAAGCTCTTTTTGAATAGTGAATTTTACCTCTTTTTATTTACAAACCTTACACATGGATCATTTCATAACGTCCTGAGTTTCACATTGAAGGAATGGAAGCCGATGGCGACACGCTGCCTGAATGGTTGGCTGATAAGGAATAGAAGATCTCTTATCACCTGACTATTTCTGCCATCCTCCGACAGTTGGAACAATATACCACGATGGCTGCTATCAGTCGTGCTTAAGTAATCAACCAGAAACTCCTCAGCCACGATGCAAGTTCGGTAAAGAAACCAAGTGCTGCCCAGCGCTAGCGTATCATTGATGGTTTGCACCAGATTGGCAGTGCGTTCTTGGCGGTGGATTGAAAGCAACATCTGGCAGATGCAAACGTGGGGTATGGAGCTCTCTTACATCTGCCAGATTTTATTTGTCTCCAAATAATCAGACATCATTCTTATAGAAAGATTTTCTGTCGATTTGTTGTACTTAATTGTAATTTGATAGGGTGAAAATTGAGGAAAAGGTATAAAATATTGTATGGTACAGACATTTTTCCCATTATGATTTTGCTATATAAAAATAAAGATGTATATTTGAACTGTCAAAGGGTGTCGGTTCACAGGTGCTCTTGATAATTTTATTGTTAACAGAAGACGCTACAACGTCGTTATCTTCGATTTCGAAAACTTCGCAACTTTTCTCCAATGAAGATAATGCAACGGTTATAGTGTCCACTGGTGGTGTATTGTACAACACCAATTTCCACGTCCGTATGTGGGCAGGGAGTTGGTATATGCATATCGCTACGACGTGGGGCTATTGAACGTTGCTTATCTATTGGAAGGGCAATGCGAAGGCCTCGAAGTCGGGTAAGCAACTAGTAGGAAGCTCCCGTCTTTTTTGTACACTATTGCCAACTATGGAGTAGTGAGGCAAAGAGCGTTTTTTCAATTATTGATTAGCAGACAGCAATAATCCACAATTATGAAAAGACTTTTTTTCATGCTGACCATACTCATGGTCATGATCTCGTGTTGCCTTGCTCAGGATACTGAAAACCTGGCTCCATTCCGAAAGAAGGGATATAAGGTCACGTGGCTCCAAAGAAACAGTTCAGGTTCCTTTGGAGAATATACATGTGAAGTGAAGAAGTTCAAGGAATGTGATAGTCTATACTATATGTTATATAAACGTCCAGATACTCGTAAATACTGTGTCCAGTTCGCCTTCCTCAATGAAACAGGAGCTAGACAGCTTGCGGCCGAACTAGAAAAACGCAGCATGCGCAACCGTGGTGAATTTATGCGGTATTTGATGAAGGAAACTCATGCAGATGAGCTTGACCATCTCAGACGCTATAACAAATTCTGGACTTACTTCAAGCCAAGGATCAACGAACGCTTCTCCAAGTTCAACCTAAATGTGGCTGTATATGGCTACAACATTGAGCGAGAGCGAAAAAATCCCTATAAGGATATCACACCACAACAGTGGCTGTTTCTTATAAAGGCAATGGGTGGGCTTTTACCAATAATTGGTGCAGGAATGGACGATAGACCTTTGTATGACAAGGTCGTTAATCCTAATAACATCTGATAATTCATCATCTTCCAACTAAATATATGAACAAATTATTATCTGTACTATGCGCTATGGCATTGTCGGTCATAGCAAATGCCAGTGACTTCGAGTCTAATGGTATCTATTATAATATCAAATCAAGTACTGATTTGACAGTAGAAGTATCTCATGATGGTGAGGGAACGTATTGTGGAGACATTGTAATCCCAGATCAAGTTGAGTATAATGGAAAAACATTATCGGTCGTATCTATTGGAGAAAAAGCCTTTTATAAGTGTGCGGAATTAACATCCGTGATTTTAGGTGCCAATATAGAAGAGATTGGAGATCGTGCATTCTATGCCTGTACAGGTCTTAATGAAATCTCATTGTCTGGAAAAATTAAGACTATTGGGAAATATGCTTTTTCTGACTGCAAAGGATTCACATCTTTCATTATTCCAGGCAACATTG
Source organism: Bacteroidales bacterium (assembly GCA_045600445.1). GTDB lineage: Bacteria > Bacteroidota > Bacteroidia > Bacteroidales > UBA3663 > Liminaster. The sequence goes on from JAZRXZ010000074.1 coordinate 18,964, forward strand.
AAACTATTGGTGATTACGCATTTTCAAACTGCTCTGGCATTATAAATCTCTCCATAGAAAATGGTGTAAAAACATTAGGCTCAAGAGTGTTTAATGGATGCTCGGGAATAAGCAAGGTTTCTATACCTGAAAGTGTGGAAAGTATAGATAACTACTGCTTTGAAAAATGTAGTAATCTCATAGAACTCGAAATTCAGGATGCTACCACAGAATTAAAACTTGGCTCTACTCATCCTTGGTATGGGCTAAACATAGAAAAACTGTATCTTGGAAGAAACATAGGTCATGTGCCAGGTTATTACAAGGACATATTCTGGCAGATGACAACACCCAAAGAATATACAATAGGATCCAATGTTAGCAGCCTTGTTTGGATGGCATGTAGCAATGTCGAAACGATCACACTTCTATGTATTACTCCTCCTGAATGCAGATCATTCTCCAATAACCAGTATGCAAGTGTAAACTTATATATTCCAGTCGGGACGAAAGAAACTTACCTGCAAACTAATCCTTGGAAAAATTTCTGGAACATAAACGAAGGTGTGCCTTCAGACATCATCAATGTTTATTCACAGGATTATCAGATAGAATCAATTCACTCTATTGATGGAACAAA
>JAZRXZ010000075.1:0-15074 GCA_045600445.1 Bacteroidales bacterium
TCAGACCAGATGTTTGCCGCCGACTTCCTTCAAATTCCGCGTCGCCACGGACACCCTTGTCTTTGGCTGTAGCCTTCCCACTATCAGGGCGGCTTAGGGACTTACACCCGTTAGAACATGCCCATGCTGGGCGAACCAAAATGTCCCCAAATGCCTTTGACGGCGTCTGGGGACACATTATTATATTATATATAGGAGGGAAATCAGAGCTTGACGGTCTGAGCCTTGCCATCGTACTTTACCTCGATGCCAGCTGCCTCAGGATCGTATGCCTGAGCCTTGTCAGCACTGACTGGCACGATGATGAAGGTGCGCTCCTGGAGCATGCCTGGGAAGTTACCCTCGCGATCAGCGATGGTGAGGGTCTTCTGAGCCTCGTTGTAAGTGAAGGTGATGTTAGCGAAGCGACCAGCCTCGTAGCCATAGTTGTCGTTCTCGTCCTCATAGAGGGTGAACTGACCGTTAGCACCCTCGTAAACATAGAGGCGGATGACGTCAGCTGCCTTCTGATCGGCCCACTCCATAGCTGGACCGAATGGGATGATCGAGCCTGATGGGATGAAGACAGGAACGCGTGAGTATGGAGCCTCGACGGTCTTGGTCTCTGCACCTGCAGAAGCAACCTTACCTGTCCAGAAGTCATACCAGGTCTTGCCAGCAGGGAAGTAAACCTCGCGCTGACGAGCCTTGTAGGTATAAACAGGATTGACCATGAAGGCTGGGCCGAACATGAACTGATAGCCGATATTGAGGACGTTCTGATCCTGACCGAAGTCCATGACGAGCGGACGGAGGATGGTGTAATCCTCGAAGTGAACCTGTGCAGCCAATGAGTAGAGGTATGGCATCATGCGGTAACGGAGCTCGAGGGTACCCTTGATAGCCTCGTAAGCTGGGTGGCCTGCAGGAGCGATGTTCCAAGGCTCACGGAATGGGAACTGACCGTGTGCGCGATACATTGGAGTGAAGACACCCCACTCGTGCCAGCGGGCATTGAGCTCACGCCAGTCCTTGAGGTCCTCGTTCTCCTTGCCAGTAGCATCGTAAGCGTACTGAGCGTTGGCATAACGGCTCTCAACAGAGAAGCCACCGAGGTCCTGGCTCCAGAAAGGAACACCCGAGATAGAGAAGTTCAGGCCAGCGGTGATCTGGGTCTTCATATCCTCCCAACGGGTACCGATATCGCCTGACCAGGTAGCGGTAGAGAAGCGCTGTTCGCCTGCAAAGCCGTTACGGGTGAGGAGGAAGACACGCTTGTTCTCAGGCGAGAAGGCGCCTTCGTTGCTGTGACCCTGCTGGTTCCACTTAGCCACCTGCTGGAGCTTCTGGCTGTCGTCGAACTTCACACCCTGCTTCTCAACAGCGGTCTCGTAACCACGCTGACCATCGTAGATTGCCTCGGCGTTGACGATAGAATAGGCGTTGAAATACTCGTCAGAAGAACCAAGAGCGGTAGGGCCACAGAGGAGCTTGCGATAGTCCATATCGGTACAGTCGCGTACATTTGGCTCCGATGCGTCCATCCACCAGGCGTCCATGCCGATGGTGCCGAGCTTCTCGTAGAGCTGACGCCAGAAGATCTGACGAGCCTCGAGGTCGTAAGCGTCGTAGAAGGCGTACTTGTAGCCGAGCCAGTCGTAGAGTGAGTCCTTGATTGACTGCTGGTAGATGTAACCCTTTTCGTCGAGCTCCTTCATATTATCTACGGTGAGGTAATACTTTGGCCAGCAAGAGATCATGATCTTGGCATTCTGTGAGTGGATGCTGTCGATCATCTGCTTAGGATCAGAGAAACGGGTTGGATCGAAGGTGAATGCACCCCACTCGTCTGGTGTCCAGTAGTTCCAGTCCATCACGATGTTATCGATAGGGAGGTGGCGCTTGCGGAAGCCATCGAGCGCGTCGAGGATCTCGTCCTGAGTCTTGTAACGCTCGCGGCTCTGCCAGTAACCAAGGAGCCACTTTGGCATGATCTGAGCCTTGCCAGTGAGGGCGCGATAGCCGCTGACTACCTCGTCAGCGTTCTGACCAGCGATGAAGTAATAGTCGAGCTGCTGGGTCATCTCGCTCCAGAATGAGAGCTGCTGCTGCTCCTCTGGTGCTACTGGTGCCAGAGCGCGGAGACCACAGTAAGCCTCGCCGCCATCTGGAGTCCACTCCAGGCGGAACTTATAGTGCTTGCCAGCTTCGAGGTTGACCTTGAACTTACGGGCGTTAGGGTTCCAAGCGGTACGCCAGATGGTCTGGTCGCCCTCCTTGCCGGTACCCATAACGTCTTCGGTATAAACATTCTGGCCGTCAATATAGATCTTCTGATAGCCTGAGTAGTAGTGGCTGAAGTTATACTCGCCAGAAGCCTTTGGCACGATCTCGCCTTCGTAAGTAACGGTGGCGCGACCGAGGCGGAAGTCTGGGAGGTTCTTGGCCGACTTGAGGTTCTCAAAGTAGATAGAGTCCTCACGACGTACGAGTGTCTCCTGATCAGGAGCTGAGTAGGTGCCGGTGAGTGCGCCTTCCTTGCCGTCCTTGTCAATCAAGGTAAAGAGCTCGTAAAGCTGGCTGTAGTCCTTAGGATTACCGAAGCGCATCAATGAGTAGCTATCGACGAGGACGCCGTAGTTGTGGCTTGACACGATGAATGGGATAGAAACCTTGGTGTTGTACTGGAAGAGCTCCTCGTTCTTACCCTTGTAGTTCCAGTCATCGGCCTGATGCTGACCGAGACCGTAGAAAGCTTCGTCGGCAGGGCTGTCGAACACTACGCGAGTGCTCCAGCCGGTGTACTTGGTAGGATTAGCCTTCTCGGCTGGACCCTGTTCGTTGCGTGTCCAGACGGTCTGCTCACACTCGTAAGGAGTGAAGGTCTTGCTGCCCTGGGCCTGCTCGCTGAGGATGAGCTGACCCTCGGCGTCGGTGAACCAGACACGGCCATTGCTCTTCAGGACGTTGGCAATGACCTGCGAGGTCTTGACCTGTACGGTGTCGCCATTCTGGATGAGTTCATAAGGGGTCTTCTCGGTCTGTGGGACGATGATCAACGATGGCTTGTCGGCGAACTTGCCTTCTGCAGTGGCGCTGACACGGATGATCTTCTCTCCCATGACCTCAAGGCGGACGAGCTTAGCGTCACCCGACTGTGTCTTGACGGTGACCTGCTGTCCCTGCTGCTTGACGTCGTTGTCTCCGCAAGAAGCGAAGAGAACGGTAGCAAGGAGGGCGGTTGATAAAACTGAAATCTGTTTCATATTATAAATAAATTGGAAATTTCTTTTTAGTGAGGAATGAGGAGTGAGGAGTGAGGAATTGATACCCACTCTGCGCGATAATTCTGATGAGGGGGAGTAATAATTCCTCACTCCTCATTCCTCACTCCTCATTTTTGATGTAATCAATGACCTGCTGAGCAAACGCCTTCATACCCTTTTGGCTTGGGTGGCCGTCCTGCTTATCAATGTCATGAAGCTCGATGAGTGGCAAGCCGTAGTGACGACAGATGACGCGCATCGACTCAGCATGCTCTGGCTTGAGGTCGGTGTTGAGGATGAAATAGATCTTGGCCAATGGATAGTTTTGCTTCAAAGTAGAGCAAAGACGTGCCATGGCTGGACGGAAGTACCACATATCGTTCTCATCCCAGTTTGCATACTTATATTTACCGACGGTCTCACCGGTCCATGAGTCGTTGGTGATGCAGCAAGAGAGGATGATATCTGGCTCACCGAGGTCTCCAGCGCGGGTGTTGAATGAGCGTGGCTGGTAGTTCTCATTCTGATAGCCGTAGTAGCCGACGGTAGAGCCGCTGTAGGAGTTGTTCTTCTCGAGCTTCCAACCCATCTGGTCGATTACCTGCCACCACCAGGTCTGCTCGACCTTGGTCACGTCGTTGTTCTTGTCGCGGTAAGGACTGTTCTCGCTCCAGTACCAAGGCTCGTTGGTTGCTGGTTCGAGCCAACCTTCGAACGTCGAATAAGAGTCACCGAAGATGGTGACGCGCACGCTGTCCTGCTGTGCTTGTGCGGCCAGGGCAAGGAGTGCCAGGGCGCAGGTCATGAGAAGTTTCTTCATATCGTAAATATTTTTAGATTTCTACTGAAACATTTTCTTTCGCTTTTATCTCCACCTCAAATTCTCCCTCAGGAGTGCGGAAGATCAGCGTACCGTCACCTGCATAAAGGTTCTTGACCTCAAGGCGAGTGATCTTGCCGTCGGCCCAAGCCATTGAGAGCTCATAGCCACCACGGAGTCGGATGCCATTGATCTCTCCCTGCTTCATCCATGCAGCAGGCAAGGCTGGAAGGAGTTCCACACGACCCTCATCGGTTGACTGTACCAGCATCTCAGCAATACCTGCCGTGCCACCGAAGTTGCCATCGATCTGGAAAGGAGGATGAGCATCGAAGAGGTTCGGGTAAGTGCCACCACCCCAATGCTTGCCAGGACCCTGATAATCTTGTGGCGAGACATACGAAAGAAGCTTGCGCAGGATGTGATAAGCACCCTCGGCATTGCGCAGATGAGCCTGAAGATTGACTCTCCAGCCAGCACTCCAGCCAGTGGTCTGATCGCCCTTGATTTCAAGCGTCTTGGCACAGGCCTGCATCAGGTCAGGAGTGTCGAAGTCATTGATATGATGGCCTGGATAGAGACCGAAGAGGTGTGACTGATGACGGTGAGTTGGCTCAGGGTCTTCCCAGTCATAATACCACTCCTGCAGGTTGCCTTTCTTGCCGACCTTATAGGGTTCGAGCTTGCAGATAATATCTAATAATGTGTCGGCAAAGAGTTTCTCCTTGGCCATTACCATCGACTCTTCACTGAGAATCATGGCCGCCTTACGAGTATCGATCAGCAGTTCGCGAATCATTGCCACGTCGGCTGTTCCACCATATAGTGTGGTAGAATTGACACCCTTATCAGTGAGATAATGATTCTCAGGCGAGGTAGAAGGCGAGGTCATCAGGTGACCATTCTTCTCAATCATCCACTGCTGGAAGAAGCGGACAGCTCCCTTCAAAACAGGATAATATTCGCGGAGGAACTGCTTATCCTGCGTAAATGAATAATGTTCCCACAAGTGAGTAGAAACCCAGGCGCCACCGATAGGCCAGCAGGCCCATTCAGGACTCTCTTTCTGATAGCCGACCGGATTGGTCATGTTCCAGATGTCGCTGTTGTGATTGAGACACCACAACAGTGAGGAGTGAGGAGTGAGGAGTGAGGAGTTATTGCCTATGCCGTAGTAATTACTTGCTGTTACGCTGCCGCTCCTTGGCATATTCTTGACCCAAGTCAGGAACGAGTTATGCATCTCAGGCAGCGCGGTGGTCTCCGCAGGCCAGTAGTTCTCCTCTACGTTGATATTGACAGTATAATTGCCACTCCAAGGCGGAGTAAGTGTCTCATTCCAGAGGCCTTGCAAGTTAGCTGGCACGCCTTCCGTGCGGCTCGAAGAGATGAGCAGGTATCGTCCATACTGGAAATAAAGTTCCTCCAAATCAGGATTAAAAGCCGCATCGTCATCCGTATAAGCCAACAGCTGCTGGTCAGTAGGGAGCGCTGCGATGCTGTCTGGAGTCGTACCGAGATCCAAAGAGACACGCGAGAAGAAACTCTTGAAATCAGCTTGGTGACGCTCTGCCAACTGTGCATACGTCATTTGCTCTGCCTTATCGAGACGATTTGCTACCGCAGTGCGATAGTCACGACCAGCCTTCACAGGATCATTATAAGGACCGTTATAGCTGGTCACATTGGTCAAGAGAATGATTGCCTCCTCACATCCTTTGACCAAGAGCGTTGTGTCTGAATCAGCGCTGACACAACCTTTAGGAGCCACGACACGCAACTCGGTGCGGAAGTGAATACCACGGTTCTCGTCATAGTGGAACCACTCATTCTTGCCTGCCTCAGGCTTGGTGCTATAAGCCGTATAGCCTTCGGTACTCAGCATGTTATTCTGCGCTACATAAGTATGTGGCAGGAGAGTAGAGAGGGCGACACGATAATTCAAACCGACCTCGCTCTTCAGACGAACTACAAAGACGCTATCCGGAGCCGAAACAAAATACTCGCGCAACTGAGCTCCATTGCCATTCGTATAGCAAGTCTTAGCCACAGCCTCGTTCAAAGTAAGCTGGCGCTGATAGTCGGTATAATCAGCGGTAGCCGAGAGGTCGGTCAAGTGCAATTTGCCTAAAGCCTGATAGATCTCGGAGTTATGTCCTTGCAGCTTCATGTTGGCCTCGTTGGCAGCAGCATAGTCCTCTTTATCCAAAAGGCGGCGCACCTCAGCAAGGTTCTTCCAGGCATCTGGCGTCCAAGGAGTGAGGTCTGGCTCTCCCGTCCACAGCGTAATATCATTCAGCGAAATATTCTCTTCGGCCACACCACCATAAACTAATGCGCCTAACTGGCCATTACCCAACGGCAACGACTCCTCGAAGAACTCGGCAGGACGATCATAATGCAAGACATAAGCCTGCTCTTTCGGCATTTCCTGCTGGGAGCAACCGACGAATGATAAGGCGACAATTGATAGTGCAGTAATAGGATTCAGAACTTTCATGAATGACTGTGTGTATAAGAATGCGTGCAAATATACTCATTTTTCGGCAACTACACAATTTTTAACATTAAAAACACGATTTCCCGATTCTTTTTTTTGATTATACGATTAAAAAGTACTACCTTTGCACAAAATACTATCAATAATTCTTTCCAATAAATCGACAATCTCTTCAATATGCGCTCATTGTTATTTGTTTTTCTCGGCGGTGGAATCGGGTCCGTCCTGCGATATATAATCTCAATGTTAGGCCAGCATCTCAAACTCAATCCGCTCAGCTGGTTGGGTCAGACACTCTTCCCGTGGCCAACTTTTGTGGCCAATTTAGCCGGCTGTCTGCTCATTGGCCTTTTCTATAGTTTGTCCGACAAATTAGGATGGAGCCCTGACACACGACTGCTCCTGACCACAGGTCTTTGTGGTGGTTTTACGACCTTCAGCACCTTCTCCAACGAAGGACTCTCGCTGCTCCGCTCTGGCAATTATGCGATGTTTGCACTCTATTTCTGCCTGACGCTTATCTTCGGTCTTTTGTGTGTCTGGTTTGGCAAAGCTATCGGATAATAAGTTAGCAACCACACTTTACACCCTCTGCTATTCTACGTAGCAGAGGGTGATTTTTTTGCGCGAAATTTGCACATCTCATTTTAAATAAATATATTTGCACCCAAATGGGTCTTTACGATTCCCATCAACATCGTATCAAACATAAAAATTCAAACATAATCATGGCAAAGAAAGCACTTCTGCTCATCCTCGACGGTTGGGGATGCGGCAATGGTTCGAAGTCTGACGTCATCGCACAGACTCCTACCCCTTACTGGGATTCACTCCTCGCACAGTATCCACACTCACAGCTCCGCACCGATGGCCTGAACGTAGGTCTTCCTGAGGGCCAGATGGGTAACTCTGAGGTTGGTCACATGAACATCGGCGGTGGCCGTATCGTATATCAGGACCTCGTTAAGATCAACATGGCTTGCGAGAATGGTACCATCGCTCAGAATCCTGAGATCGTAGGTGCTTTCGAGAATGCTAAGAAGGGTGGTGCTATCCACTTCATGGGCTTGACTTCTACCGGTGGCGTTCACTCTTCACTCGCTCACCTCCTCAAGCTCGTTGACCTCGCTAAGGAGTATGGCCTCGAGGGTCGTACCTTCCTCCACTGCTTCATGGACGGTCGTGACACCGATCCACGCTCTGGTAAGGGCTTCATCGAGACCGTTGCTAACCACTGCAAGGAGGTTGGATGTGGCGAGATCGCTTCTATCACCGGCCGTTTCTATGCAATGGATCGCGATAAGCGTTGGGATCGTATCAAGAAGGCTTACGATCAGCTCACCGCTGGCGTTGGCTCACAGTATGAGTGCCCAGTTTGCGCTATGCAGGCTTCTTACGACGCAGGTGTTACCGACGAGTTCGTTGAGCCTTGTGTATTGGCAAAGGACGGCAAGGCAGTGGGTACCATCCAGCCTAACGATACCGTTATCTTCTTCAACTATCGTAACGACCGCGCTAAGGAGATCACCGCTGTCCTCACTCAGGAGGATATGCCAGCTGAGGGTATGAAGACTCTCCCTCTCTACTACTGCACCATGACTCCTTACGATGCTAAGTTCCAGGGCCTCCACATCCTCTTCCCTAAGGAGAACGTTGAGAATACCCTTGGTGAGGTTGTCAGCAACGCTGGTAAGAGCCAGCTCCGTATCGCTGAGACTGAGAAGTACGCTCACGTAACCTTCTTCTTCAACGGTGGCCGTGAGGCTGAGTATAAGGGTGAGGAGCGTATCCTCGTTCCTTCTCCAAAGGTTGCTACTTATGACCTCCAGCCAGAGATGAGCGCGCTCATCGTTAAGGACAAGCTCGTTGACGCTATCAAGTCTCAGAAGTATGACTTCATCGCATGTAACTTCGCTAACGGCGATATGGTTGGCCACACCGGTATCTACGAGGCTATCGAGAAGGCCGTCAAGACCATCGATATCTGCTGCCACGACGTATGCGAGGCTGCTAAGGAGGCTGACTATGAGGTAATCATCATCGCTGACCACGGCAACTGTGACTTCGCTGTCAACGCTGACGGTTCTCCAAACACCGCTCACTCTCTCAACCCAGTTCCATGTGTATACGTAACTAAGGAGCAGGGAGCTAAGGTTGCCGATGGTAAGCTCTGCGATGTAGCTCCAACCATCCTCGGCATCATGGGTATCGCTCAGCCTGCTGATATGACTGGCGTTAACTTGATCAGCAAGTAATCTTTCTGATTTACTCCTTCATAGACCAAGGCATCCTCTACACGGTACCGTGTAGAGGATGCCTTGATCTATGAAGGGTTCACACGAATCTCTAGAGTACCTTCCCGCATGCAGGAAGGGTTCGCACAGATCACTGCGATCCCTTCTTACAGACAGGAAGGTATCAAAAGAAATTCTGGAATACCTTCATGCAGATAAGAAGGTATTCCAGAATTTCCTATAGTCACTAAATATTATTCACCAGCGAGTTTATATACCTGCACGCCGTTATTCGTCTGCACTCTTACGACAACTGGCTCAGACATCTTCACCTCAAGCGTGCAAGATCCTGCTTCTGACAGATAACTCTGCTTCTCTGCAAGCTTTACACCACTCAAAGAATAGACAGACACTAAGACATCTGTAGCAGAAGAGCAATTGATCAGCGTGAGACTCTCTCCAGAGCGAGAGAACTCGAAGTGAGAAGACTTATCGATATGCAAGTCACTAATTCCAGTATATGGCTCTGTAGTATATACGGCTATCAAACGCACGATTTCTGTAGTTGAAGGTCTCACTTTCTTCACTATAACAGGATAGGTATCGACCACATCGTAATCAAGTTCAATTGTCTCTCTACTTATTGAACCTGCACCCAGGTTTTCAAGGACCTTCCTAATCTCATTTTCTCCAGTGGAATAAGTCAGTGTTATCGTCTCATCTCCTACTGGCTTTGTCTCAATATAGATGCTATGAGGAACACTAGGAAGACGCAGATTCAAATTTCCAGAAGAAGGCAACTGTTCGGTAAAATCTATATACTCTGTACCTTCTTCTTCGAGATTCTCGACCTCGACATCTACTGTTGCTGAAAGTCCCTGATAAGTAGCTGTAATAGTAGAATAACCATCCATATAAGGGACAACGAGACCGTTGCTACAGCTTGAAATGACATATTCATCATCAGCATTCCATTCAATCAAAGCTGGATCTACTTCTATGACCTCTGTCATAGATCTAAGCTCTGCATACAACTGTACCGTTCGATTTTCTCCAGTAAATACACTACTTGGATAAACAATCAAATCCAGATGGTTTTCTACATTAATTGGAATACTAACCTGTGTACCATGATTCTTCACCCCGATAGTAATTACTCCAGTACCAACGTGGGTTGCTGTAAACTTGCCATCTGAAGAGATTGTTCCGAGTTCATTAGGACAACTAATCTCTACCTTGGCATTCCGAACTGCCTGCTCATCAATCATCTCGCCATACTGGTTATAACCATAAAGACTCAGCGTGAAGGATTCTCCGATACTTAGTTTCTTCGGAGAAGGATCTGCACATTCCACACTGACAATCTCGCGATCATCAGGTGCCACAGAATAGACCATTATTCCATTTGGAATGTAACGACCATTAAAGCCAAATCCAACAGAACTATTAGTTACAAATTTCCCATCAATGGTCATCTCTGCAGAAGGACCACCATCGTTATAACAAGCATTCCAGGCTCCAACCTCTATAAGGAAGTCCTCGAGACATCGCAACGGAGCATTTGAATAACTGCTGATCTCCAGATCTGCCAGATACACCGTATTACCATCTTTTGATACACCAGTCGCAGAGCAAGCATAGTTGGTCATTGAATTACCACAAGCTACACCATTTTTTACGCAATCTGCAATAAACGCAGAATAAGTATTTGAAGGAACGACTGTATTACCAGCAGCATCAACATATTCAATCTCAATGGTCACAGTTTCTCCATTTTCCAGACCATTCAGGAACGCTTCCATATCCGATCCGACTCCAGTAATTACACACTGTCCGCTCGGAATAGGCGCTCCACATCCTGCTTTTTTCTGAACCACCTCCAACTGATTCATCCCCACTTTGATTTCATCTCCCTGCAAGAAGACTTCCACACCATCCTTAGGGCTGGTATCCTTGGCCTTATCCATGCCATTGCAGAAAAGTGCCAGCTTATTGTTCTTTCGCGCAAAATCTCTGTTATGGTTTATTTGACCGATATTTGCAGACACCCCCTTAGAAGAGGTCACTTTAGCACTCATCTTGAGGGTTCCTACATTTCCTTTATTTGAAGCATCTGTATAATAACGTACACGATTTGCATCTCCCTCATATCTAACAAGGCCTTCATGCACCAGATTATATAGAGACTCCATATATGTATAGGGATCGGTAGATAATGGCGGAGCCTGTACAAATCCCATACCATTGACTGATGCAAAAGGCTTCAATCCCAGTTTTTTTTGACGATTTATCTCTTTCACCTGGTCATAACACTCATAGTAAGTGCCTTCTGTCAGATAAGGAGACAATTGGTTATATTGGTTGGTCATATCAATAGTAAGCAGGTGCATACGCATCTCATATGGAATTGACCCTCCGATCTTCATTTCGTTAAATTGGAACTGGGTATAGGTCACACCAGGTCCCACATGACGATGTATCAAGGTATCATACTGGCAAGCCACACCCCGGATATTCATTGTTCCAATTCGCTCAGCTAAAGCAGAGCAAACGACTGTAACCGCCAATAACACTAAAAGTAAAATTCTTTTCATATTCATAAGGTTTATTTTGATTATCTGATTGCAAAAGCCATCCCAATCTGTAACGAGCCGCAGAGAGTAGTTGGCATCAGCTGGTGATTAAAGCAGGGAACCAGTGCATCACTTCCCATGTGCAGATGGATACCATTATCAAACTGATAACTCGCCAGTGCTCCTAAAGAGAACCCCGTAGTAGCGTATGCAGGAGCCAAGGTAATATCCAGATGCTCGATAGGAGAATAAGAAGCGCTCAGTCGACCCTCCACCCAAGAGAGATTGCCCATAATATAAGTAGATACAAGCGCTCCGGCAGTCCACTGTCCCTGCTTGTAGCGTGCTCCAGCCAGAAGTGTTGCTCCTAGCATCTGAGTCTTTGTATCAGATCGCATCTCTTCCAGATGTGCCAGACTCATCAGGTCATCACCTAAGCGATCAAGCTGATTTCTGAGCGATTCCTTCACCGGATAGGCGGTATGATACTCTTCATCTGGTTCTTTAAGACTTACATTATGGATGCCATCAAAGACAAAAGTTCCACCATAGTTCATCGCCTTCTTGCTACCTGGCCAACACATAAAACCCAAATCTTGCACAGCTGCCGAAAACATCCAGTTCTCATCCAGCTGATAAGCGGCTCCAAGATCTACAGCCAGACCAATACCACGAGGCGAAAAACCCGAGTTGCTCAGCCCCGTAACAGTCTCATATTGTCCTCGGCCATCCTCTCGATATTCTTTCATCTCTGTTTTATAGTTGAAGCCCGAAGCATACATTGTGACTTTTCCGTCTGCTGTCCATTCGCGCTGATCCAGCTTTATATGAATCTTATCGACCTCAAAGTCTACGTGTTTAAGACCAACCAGCAACTTTGCCTTTGCTCCTATCGTCCAACGATCACCGAGTTTTCGGCTTTCCCCTGCAGAAATTTCGGCATAGATCGATGCATCCAAGCGGGTATCTTTGAGCCAATAATGCTTGTTTTCTATGTCTTTCAACAGATCAAACATGCTCTTATCGATACGTAAAGCAGATCTACCACGCAGACTCACCGCAAGGGTCTGATAACGGGTTGCATCAACACGACGCCCCAGACTGATCAGTGTCAGGTTCCCTTCCATATAGTTCTTGAAGGCCGAACCTACTTTATTCATCAGCGCAGACTTCGAGATCGTCTCATGAGCCATAAAGGTAGTCAATCCACCATCCTTGCGATCATAGATCAAATCTCCTAATCCTAGTGAGGATTGCATCGATAACGACATATTGCCCAGCAAAGGAAGGGAATAATAACTCTCTTCCGGCTGAAAAGCCGGATTCAGCTCATGACCGAAGACATAGCCCTCCTGATGATAAGCCGTACGGGGCGTCTGTGCCATCAAAGTACCAGCCAGACCTCCTATTATTATATATAATGTGTAAAGTATCCTTCTCATTGATCTTATTTCAGCATCACTTTAATGTTTCGTAGCTGCAAATTCTGATTGCGATTCAGATACTGACCCTCCAGAGCAGCACTGGACGTAGCATAGATCTTCAGTCGCAGATGGTCAAGCTGCTGCAAGGCGTTTTCACGACCCGCATTCTTAATACCCAAAGTGATATTGCTGATAGCATCAGCTGGCATAGCGAATCTCTTCTGTCCAGGAATCGGATTCTCTGTATCTGGCAAGTCGTAAGTCAGTCCTGAGATTTCCTGTCCATCACAATCGTACGCCTCCATCTTCATGCTCAAGTCCAAAGGCAAGTGGTTTTCTGCCTGAGCCGTAATGACAATCTCGTTTAGGTCAATATGCCTCAGAGACTTATTCAGATTCTCAAAGTCTTTATTATAGACAATCTTCATGTCCCTACCCATTTTGAGTGGCACGAACATCTCATATCTTGGTACGGCTTTATATTCATCCATGAGCGACAGAGTAAAAGCTTTTGTTGAATCTGTGCGAGCGTAAGCATCAATATAAACCGCATCTGGCATGTGACGCACGATATTCATCACCTCAGGAATAGTCACATTCTTATCCACCGAATCAGGCAACTGGTCCACTGGGACTCTCGAAACCCAGATATTTGTCTGGACTGCTTCTCCAGTGCCATAGTCTGGTCCATGAAAGACGATGTCCTCCGTGCCATAGTCTGCACCAATAGACAAGGTTGAGATTGCTTTTTCGTCGCGCATTCCTGTCAGAACAGCATTAAGCGAGATGTCAGCAGGCATCTGGCTCCACAAAGACAGGCGTATGATGGGGTTTTCGATATCCAATGAGACTTCTTCGTCCTTAATGAAATCTGGCAGGTCATCAAACTCCAACGGATCAATGGAAACTCTTTCTCGCTGATCAAAGCGGCCTGTTACGCCCAATGTACCGAGGGTTCCTACCATGACACGATAATTAATCTGAGCATCTGCTGAAGATTCAAAATCCGCAACGTTCACAGTCTTAACTGAACCCTTGACACGAACACCACCTCTCATCTCCAGTTTATGAGTGGTTGGATTAATTCCGATTTTATCACCCTCATAAGCACTGGTGCGTGAGAAATCCACTCCTACGATATGAATCTTATGAGTATGCAGACCTTCAGCCCTAACGTTCTTTTCGATCAACTCTGACTCATCAGCTACCACAAAGAAGAATGGTACCTCATATACGAGTTCATTAATATACGAGAATCCCTCAATCTGATTAAAGTTCATGGTTACATCTATATCCAGATTTACATGCATGTAGAAAAGTTCTCTGATGGCATCTTTCAATTGGTCTGGATCAAACGATGGCATAATCACCGTCTCGAAAGCAAGCGAGGCAAATTGTGGATTTCTCTTGTTAGGAGTAAGGACGACTGCCGGATTCTGATGTAGTGGAAAATCCAATTCATCTAATGTACCATTACATAAGCTTCCACGCTGCATGCACACCGTGATGGTATCCATGGAGTCTTTCGTCTTATAGAACAAATAATTACCAGTCTCAGCATCAACTATCAGCTCGCTACTGTCGCTTAGCTCTATCAACTGGCTCATCGGTATATCAATATCACTCTCTTTCGGCAAGTAGAAACCATTCTCTGTGGTAGATATACCTAGAGAAAATTCTTTGTCGAAATCATATTTATCTGTAACGCAAGCTGAAAGCAAGCAGCAACAAATAAAAATAAAAAGTGAAAATATAGAAATACTCGCTTTCATTCTCTAAAATTACTTGCATAAATAGCATGCAAAAATAGCAAATCTCTGGCAAAAATTCAAAATCAAGGACATAATAAACCTTAAAAAGGGTAGAATTATTGCAAAATAAACAAGGTTTGTTCAGTAGAAATATAAATATAAGAGCAATAATGACATAAATATGCTTAAACAAATATAGTCCATCTGTATTATGACAGATGGACTATTAACTTTATTGAATAACTTCTCCAAGCACATTACAGCTCTGATGCGGTCTTTCGTCAGTCTCAGAATTATAATAGAGAGTTACAACCTGATAGACATCACCTACATGCAGAGGGTTAAATATCAAGGTGAACACTGTTGTGTCACCGGGAAGTAACGCTTCTGTGCTAAATTCTCCCTTAATGCATGGACAATTCGTTTTAATCTCATCAATATAAAGAGGAGAATCTCCGACATTCGTATAGCTTACTGTTTTCTTGATATCTCGCTCTGATTCTTTAACCGTACCTAAATAGAAATAT
>JAZRXZ010000076.1:0-11272 GCA_045600445.1 Bacteroidales bacterium
CTTTGCATCTCATACGATAGCAATGACTCGTTCCTTCTTTGAACCCGAGATTGAGCTTGATACGCTCGCTTTCGCTTAACTCTATTTTTGTAATCTTACCCATAACTGTATCGTTTTTATGATAATAACGAAATCGTTATGTGTTTAGTATTTAAAGATCAAAAATAATATAAACTAATTTTGACTGATTACTTAATAATAGAAAGATATATAAATTGCAGGACAAAGATACGTATTTATATTTTAAATGCAAAACTTCATAGTATAATTTTTCAATCACATACTCTCTTTTCTTCTTATTTTATTCCTTAATGCTGTGAGACAAAGTCAAAATAACAATAAACAAATATCACCACCCTCCCTACAAGAAGCAGTAGAAGGGGTGGTGATATTTGAAGTTTTATGTTGTGCTGATCAGATCAGCGCGATGCCATTCTCATGGCACTTCTTGCGCATATCCTCTGGCCAGATGCTCGACTGAGTCTCACCGATGTGAGCCTTGTGGAGGAGCACCATACAGAGACGGCTCTGACCGATACCGCCACCGATAGAGAGTGGGAGCTCGCCTTCGAGGAGGCGCTTGTGGAAGTAGAGCTGCACGCGGTCTTCTTTGCCCGTGAGCTTGAGCTGACGGAGGAGCGCCTCAGGATCGACACGGATACCCATAGAAGAGAGTTCCATGGCACGATCGAGGACAGGATACCAGACGAGGAGGTCGCCATTGAGACCGAGGAAACCGTCTTCGTTCTCTGAAGTCCAGTCATCGTAGTCAGGAGCACGGAGATCATGCTCCTTGCCATCACCGAGCTTGCCACCGATACCCATGATGAAGACGGCACCATGCTTCTTACAGATGGCGTCCTCACGCTGCTTAGGTGTCATGTCAGGATACATTTGACGGAGCTGCTCTGAGTGGATAAAGAAGATATCTTCTGGGAGGAATGGCTTGATGGTCGGATAGGTCTCGCAGATATAGAACTCGGTGCGAAGGATGGCGCTGTAGATCTTGCGCACGATCTTCTTCAGGAAGGCGATGTTACGATCACCCTTGACCATGACGCGCTCCCAGTCCCACTGGTCGACGTAGAGCGAGTGGACATTGTCGAGTTCCTCGTCAGCACGGATAGCGTTCATATCGGTGACGATACCGAAACCTGGATCTATCTGATATTCGGCCAAAGTATTACGCTTCCACTTGGCCAGAGAATGTACTACTTCTGCACGTGCCTCGTCCATATCCTTGATAGGGAAGTTGACAGCACGCTCTACACCGTTCAGGTCATCGTTCATACCTAAACCACGCAACACAAATAAAGGAGCAGTTACACGACGAAGGCGGAGCTCGGTACTTAAGCTCTGCAAAAAGAAGTCCTTGATTTTCTTGATTGCCTGCTCGGTCTGCTTCAGGTCGAGGGCACTTTGATAATCCTGCGGAATGATTAATTGACTCATTATTCTTGTCTATTTGTTCTTTTCAATACTTATATATAACATAATTCGGTAGCAAGTATCACTGACATAAATCTCAGACAGTCAGGAGCAAGCTGCCTGTTCCTTCTCAAGTTGCTGATACTCCAATAGAATAGTTGTTCATCAAATTCGGGTATTTATCATACAAGCACATCGCCAGTATGAATGAGGCAATGCATAATGTCCATACGAGAATAGACCAAAACATCCGGTGTTTTCCAAAGAAGGATTCGGTTCCCTCTTTGAGATATCCTGAATATATGACTACGGCAAGTATCGTTGCTGCCATGACACAAATCCAGACAATAATAACTTGAGCATCAGTACTGAGGCCGTTAAGTTCTGGGAAAAGACTGGCACAGAATGCAAGGATTACCCAGGATATGCAATAATACTGATTAATGTGTTTGGATGGATGGGTAAGAGTCGGCATCGCCTTCTCTGGTATCAGTTGACAGATAAAATAGAACAGACTTATCTGTCCCACATTTATCGGCAAGCATATTAATGCATCAAAAAATGGGCGATGAGCAAGGTATATTTCACCCGTCAAACCCTTAAAGATATTCTGCTCGACGAAGAAAGACACATAAATATAAGCTGCGCACAATAATGTCCCCACCAAAAGAGATATGACATGGAACCTTTTCTTGTCCTGGATGTACTGGTATTTGTCACCAACCCACTGTCCGACCGCTACGAAAATGAACCAGTTGAAAAGCGGGAAATAACTTTCTGATTCGGTTCCCCAGAAGAAGCCGAGTAGCTGATCAAGAGGATAGCATCCGGTAGACACTCCTTCGAGCAATGTGCCAAGAATACTCAATACAAAGGAAATAATCACCATCCCGCCATTCCCAATCCTGAGTTTCTTGAGATAGCCAACTAACAGGAAAGCAAGACCTGCAAACTGAAGAATATCGACACTGAATCCAAAAACTAAATTCACCAGTTCTTCAGGACGATTGTAAATCCAACTATTCAGTAATGTTGGAATGATTGCTCTAAACAATAACAGGGTGAAACCAGTGGTAAGAAGTCTTACTCCACGCTGCAGACACTCCTGTGCCGAATTATGTCTGGTGTAAGAAAAACCAATTCCCATGCAAAACATAAAAGTGACAGCACCAGCAATCGATCCTCTCACATATGAATTCATAGAACTAAGGGACGGTTCAAAGCCGTTGGACAGGGTCTCATACGCATGAGTCCAAATCATCAAAACAATTGTCACGGCCTTTGCCAGATCAAACTCCAACTGTCTGCCTGTATTGACTTTTTCTTTGGAAAAGATTGTGCTTAAATTCAAGCCTTTATTCATTCCTCTTTTGTTCTATTTTAGATTTTTCCAAATTTATCCGCTGCAAAGTTACACAAAAATTGAAATATTGGCAAACATTTGTAAGGAAAATTGCTTTTTTAGGCGCAAAAATTATAAAATTGGAGTCAAAAACCTATCAATCCACCATCCTTTGCGTCGAAAACCGAGAGAAAAGTTCTCTTTATAGTATGGGATAGAGAAAGTATCACACTGCAGCTTGTCCTGCTCGAAGATCTGATTGAGCTCACGGGTGACTTCATGACTGAAGATAAACGACGAAGCCTCATAATCCCACTTGAGCGAGCGACTGTTGAGGTTGGCCGAACCGACCATGCTCACCTGTCCGTCGATCATCATGATCTTGCTGTGGTGGAACTTGCCTTTATATAAATAGATGTGAGCGCCATGCTTGAGGAGGCGCTTAGCGAAGTGGTAGTTGCCGTATGAGAGCATCGGTGAGTCGCCTACTTTAGAGAACAGGACTTCCATGTGTACACCTCGATCCAAAGCTCGTATGATAGCCTGGCGGACGGTGTGTGTAGGGAGCAGATAAGGTGAGACAAGACGGATGGTGTCACGAGCTGCGTCGAGCGCTGCGATGATGGCGTTGCGGGTCTCGGCTTGCTTCTTGTGGCCGCCGTTGTGGATGCGCTCGAAATAGACGACGGAAGACCCTCCCCGTTCTTTCTCGAAAGAGTTATCAACTCTTTCTTGCGAGAGCCTCATAGGGAGGGAGCTACTCCCCTCACGCGAGAAAGTATACTCCTTTTGGCCACCACTTGCACTGTATTGGTTATGGAATAATAACGCGAGCCCCTCTACCGCTGGTCCTGTGATACGTGCATGCGTATCGCGCCAACCTCCAAACGCAGGCTTGCCGACGATATAGTAGTCAGCAATATTGAGGCCACCGATGTAGCCGATGGAATCGTCGATGTTGACGATCTTGCGATGGTCGCGGCAGACGTGGTTGAACCAGAGGACTTTATAACGGTCGAACATCTGGAAGTCGACGCCTAATGCAGCCAAGGAGTCAGCGTATTCTGGCCGGCTCATGCCATAGTGGCGCTCACGATCCTTATAATAGTCAGTCACTACGCGCACGTCACAGCCACGCTGAGCGGCTTGCACCAGATGATCCATGACGAGCGTACCGATACTGTCGTTGGCAAAGATGAAGTACTCGATCCAGACACGACGCTTGGCATGGTCGATGTCATTGATCAAGGCTTCGAATTTGTCATGACCATTGGTGTAGAGGCTTACACTAGTAGCGGAATATGAGATGAGCCCCTCCCCTCTCAGATAGCGCATGAGTGTACTGTCAGCACGTTCTGCAGAGAATGCGCTGACAGTACACAGGAAGGTCAGGACGAGGCTGACTATAGTTCGCTTAATGTTTGCCAAACAGATTAATTGTTATTTGATATTTGTTATTTGATACCTGTTATTTGATATTTGCGAAGTTCTATTCTTTGTAATAGACTCTCTTCACACGCACCGACACCGTAGAGAGCACCTCATAGTTGATGGTACCGAGCTTCTGTGCCATTTCTTGCAATGGCAACTGAGTACCGAAGATCTCTACGCTGTCGCCTTCTTTGACGTCAGGACAGTCGGTGATGTCGAGGAACGTGACGTCCATGCAGACATTGCCGAGCGTCGGACAGCGGTGGCCATTGACCATCATGCAGAAGTTGCCATTGCCGAGGCGACGGTCGTAGCCATCGGCGTAACCGATCGGGATCATGGCGATGCGCGTGTCGCGACGGAGCTTGCCATTGCGCATGTATCCGACGGTCTCAGTGGCAGGGATGTCCTTGATCTGAAGGATGGTGCTCTTGAGCGATGCCACCGTCATCAGCGACATATTGACAGGTGCAGCCTCGAAGCCATAGAGGCCGATGCCGAGACGACACATCTCCATCTGATATTCTGGGAATACCTCTATGCCTGCACTGTTGCAGATATGACGGAGGATCTTATGCGGGAAGGCCTTGCGGATCTTGTCGGCGCAATAGTCGAAGCGACGCTTCTGCTCATGCACGAACTCATGCTGCATAGGATCGTCGGCCGTAGCGAAGTGACTGAAGACGCTACGTACTGTGATCGATGTCTGACGTGTGAGACGATCGAGCAACTCATCGATCTCGTCTGGCTGGAAGCCAAGGCGATGCATACCTGAGTCGATCTTGATATGCACAGGATAGTTGGTCACACCCATGCGACGTGTCTCACGGACGAAAGCGTCGAGCAGTCGGAAGGAATAGATCTCTGGTTCGAGACGATTGTCGATGATGGTGCGGAAGGCGGTCATCTCAGGATTCATCACCATGATAGGGATGCGGATACCCTGACGACGCAACTCAGCGCCTTCGTCGGCCACTGCGACGGCCAGATAGTCGACGTTCTGATCCTGCAGTGTCTTGGCGAGTTCGTAGCTGCCAGTGCCGTAGCCAAAGGCCTTGACCATGCAGGTCAGCTTGGTGTCCTGATTGAGGTGGCTGCGATACTGATTGAGGTTGTGCACGATGGCATCGAGATCGACCTCGAGGATGGTCTCATGACGACGGAGCTGCATCTGGTCGCTGATACGCTCGAACTGGAAGCTACGCGCGCCTTTGAGGAGGATCAGCTCGTTCTGGAAACGTCCGATCTCCTCGCTCTCAAGGAACTCTTCGGTCGTAGTGTAGAAGTCGGTGATCATGCGGCATCCCTCATTGTTGAGCTCCTCAAGCAGCATGTGGCTGGTATGAAGCCAACGCTGACCGATGAGGATGATCTTATAGAGACCGTAGAGACGACAGAGCTGTGCGATCTTGCGACAGCGGTGCTGATCGTCAAGCTGCGCCTGCTGGATGTCGCTGAGGATGAGACTGCTCTTCATAGCCTTCGATGAGCGACGCTTCTGGAACTCCAGCGCGGTCTCGAGCGAGGTGATGTCGTTGCTATAGACGTCGTTGATGAGGAGACAGCCACGCTTACCTTCCATCACTTCGAGGCGCATGGCCAGTGAGGTGAGCTGTGGCATACGCTGTGCGATCTCGTCAGGACTGATACCCAGGTAGAGCATCAAGGCGAGACACTGCATGGCGTTCTCAAACGACGCGTCATCGGTCATCGGGATAGTGAACTGTCCATCGATGCCGAGGAAGAGATAGCTGATGGTGGTCGATGTCTCGTCACGATCGACGTGGAGCACCTCGATCTGCGCGTCCTTATGACGGCGTGTCCACGCCATACTCCTCGCTCCTACTCCAGCGATCTCCAGTGCATCCTGGATGCCAGGGATGTCGGCGTTGTAGATGATGATATCGCTATCCTTGAAGAGCTTGAGCTTCTCGAGGAGTTTCTGCTGCTCTGACTCGAAGCCAGCAGCGTGAGCGGTACCGATATTGGTCAGGATGCCGATGGTCGGCTTGATGACGTTCTGCAGGCGCTCCATCTCTCCTGGCTGGCTGATACCTGCTTCGAAGATGGCGAGGTCGTACTGCTTCTCAAGCTGCCAGACAGACAGCGGCACACCTACCTGGCTGTTGTAGCTGCGTGGCGAACGTACGATGGAGCGCGATGGAGAGAGCAACTGATAGAGCCACTCCTTGACAACGGTCTTACCATTGGAACCCGTGATACCTACAACAGGAATATCTGTGAACTGAGCGCGGTGATGTGCTGCCAGCTTCTGCAAGGCTCCTAACACGTCTCTGACCACCAGGAACCAGGCCTCTGGACAGGTGTTGCGGAACTCCTCGTTGGATTTAGAAAC
Organism: Bacteroidales bacterium; assembly: GCA_045600445.1. Lineage (GTDB taxonomy): Bacteria > Bacteroidota > Bacteroidia > Bacteroidales > UBA3663 > Liminaster. Next base: position 6,558 of record JAZRXZ010000076.1, read on the forward strand.
AACAAATGCTCTCACACCCTGCTGATAGAGCTGAGAGACATACTTGTGACCATCGCCTTTCTGTGTCTTGATGGCAAAGAAAAGCGTCTGGTCAGCAAAGGTGAGACTACGGCTGTCCGTAAGCAACAGAGAGACCTGTGGCTGCGTATTGGCCGTTGCCATGTGGTTGCCCTTGAGCGGGCAACCCAGGATCTTGGCAATTTGACTAAGGTTGTACATTTCTTTATTTACTCTGTACGAAGTCGGTCCATATTGGCCTTAGCGACCTGCTGCTTGGCATAGTCGAGCGTGATATGGAGGGCTTTATCCTTGGATGACGGCATGTGGAACATGGCATCCATCATGATATTTTCTGCAATGCCACGAAGGCCACGGGCTCCAAGCTTGAAGTCCATAGCGATCTGCACGATATAGTCATAAACTTCCTCATCGAACGTGAGCTTGATACCATCCATGTCAAACAGCTTCTGGTACTGCTTGGTGATGGCGTTCTTAGGTTCGGTGAGAATACGACGGAGCGCTGGTCCATCGAGCGGATCAAGGTGCGTCAGGATAGGCAGACGACCGATGATCTCCGGGATCAGGCCGAACGACTTGAGGTCGGCTGGCGTGATGTACTGCAGGAGGTTGTTACGGTCGACGTCCTTGCGCGAAGCATCAGTAATAAAGCCTACGCTGCGGGTGTTCAGTCGGTTGCCGATCTTCTGCTCGATGCCATCGAAGGCGCCGCCACAGATAAAGAGGATATTGCTGGTATCCACCTCGATCATCTTCTGCTCAGGATGCTTACGGCCACCATTGGGTGGTACGTTGACCTTAGAGCCTTCGAGGAGCTTGAGGAGGCCTTGCTGCACGCCTTCGCCACTCACATCGCGGGTGATCGAAGGATTGTCTCCCTTGCGTGCGATCTTATCAATCTCGTCGATGAATACGATGCCACGCTCAGCCTTCTTCACATCATAGTCGCAAGCCATAAGCAGGCGGGTCAGGATACTCTCGATATCCTCACCTACGTAGCCAGCCTCCGTGAGGACGGTAGCGTCGACGATGGCGAATGGCACTTCGAGCATCTTCGCAATGGTCTTAGCCAGGAGAGTCTTACCCGTACCTGTGCGACCTACCATGATGATGTTGCTCTTCTCGATCTCCACCTCATCCTTGCTCTTCGGCTGGAGGAGGCGCTTATAGTGATTGTAGACAGCTACACAGAGGTTGCGCTTGGCTTCGTCCTGACCGATGACATAGCCATCAAGGAACTCCTTGATCTGCTGCGGCTTCGGCAGGTTCTTGAGCTGGAGGTTGCTGGCAGACTCTGCGGCCTGCTTCTTGAATGCATCATCGACGATAATCTTGGCCTGCTCTGCGCACTCGTCGCAGATGAAGCCATCGACACCCGAGATGAGCAGACGGACCTCACTACGGCCACGACCGCAGAAGCTGCATCTATCTTCGTTTCTTTTTGCCATTGATTACTTTTGCTTAGTGAAGATCTTATCGATCATACCATACTCCAGCGCCTCCTGTGAGGTGAGGTAGTGGTCGCGGTCACAGTCAGCCTCGATCTTCTCGTATGGCTGGCCAGAGCACTCGCTGAGGATGTTATAGAGCTCCTGCTTGAGTTTCTTGATCTCGTTGACTGCAATCTCCATGTCACTTGCCTGACCCTGAGTGCCACCGAGTGGCTGGTGGATCATGACGCGGCTGTGTGGCAATGCGAAGCGCTTGCCCTTGGCACCTGCTGCAAGGAGTACGGAAGCCATCGAAGCTGCCATGCCGGTGACGACGGTGCTGACGTCGCAAGAGATATAGTTCATGGTGTCATAGATGGCGAGGCCACCGCTGACGATACCACCAGGCGAGTTGAGATACATGGTCACGTCCTTATCAGCATCGGTGCTGGCCAGGAAGAGGAGTTGCGCCTGTACGACATTAGCGCTGTACTCATCGATCTCGGTGCCGAGGAAGATGATGCGATCCATCATCAGACGGCTGAATACGTCCATCTGAGCCACGTTGAGCTGACGCTCCTCGATGATCGATGGATTGATATACGAAGCACGTGGCTGCATCACCTTGCTCTGGAAGCGCATGTAGTCATCCAATGCATGGCCATTGAGGCCGACGTGTCCGGTAGCAAACTTATAGAATTCGTTCTGATTCATTTTTTTCATTTATTTGAAATTCTTTGCGATGTTCTCACAAATCTCCTTCATCTCCTCAGCAGTGAGCTTGAGATGTTCCTTCTTGAAGTCCATATCGCCTTCCTGCTGCATAGGGATGACGTGGATGTGAGCGTGAGGAACTTCGAGGCCCATGACGGTGATACCTACCTTGACACATGGGATAGCAGCTTTGACAGCTGCAGCCACACGCTTAGTGAAGAGCATGTGTGCAGCGAGGAGCTCATCGTCCTCATCGAAGATATAGTCGATCTCCTGCTTAGGGATGACCAGAGTATGGCCTTTGGCTACAGGATTGATATCGAGGAATGCATAGAACTTATCGTCTTCTGCGACTTTGTAGCTTGGGATCTCACCGGCTACGATGCGGGAAAAAATGCTTGCCATAATCAGAGACTGATTTCCAAAACCTCCAGCTCCTGCACACCCGCAGGTACCTTAACACTCACTACATCGCCTACCTCATGGCCGAGGAGCGCCTTGGCGATAGGGGTAGCCACGCTGATCTTACCCTCACGGAAGTTGGCCTCGCTCTCAGAGACGATGGTGTAGGTCACCTCCTTGTTCATCTTCTTGTTGAGCAGACGGACCTTGTTCATAATCTGGATCTTATCGCAAGAGAGCTTGCTGGCGTCGATGATACGAGCGTTGGCAACCTGATCCTTGAGCTGAGCGATACGAGCCTCCAGCTTACCCTGGTTCTCCTTTGCTGCATCGTACTCAGCGTTCTCGCTGAGGTCACCCTTGTCACGAGCCTCTGCGATAGCTGCAGATGCCTTAGGACGTTCTACACTCTCCAAATACTGAATCTCTTCGAGCATCTTCTTGTAACCCTCTTCTGACATGTAACTAGCTGCCATAGTGTTTTTCTTTATGTTGTTTTTTAATAATTACTAAGATGTAAAAAAATCACATAGCGCAGAGCTCAATTGCCCTGCGTTATGTCGTTTATTTCTTAAAACTCAAGTCTGTATCAGAGTACCTTCGCTACTGCGGCTTCGAGCTTAGCGTCATCCTCTACACGCTCGACGATACCACCATCGCGACCCATGATGAAGACGGTAGGGATAGCTGTGACGTTGTAGAGAGCTGCGGCTGCGCTGTACTGCACGAGGCCACTCTGGTCGAGCAGGATGTCGCGGTCACGGACGACGGTCCAAGGGAGGTTGTTGGCACTGACTTTCCAGAAGTTCTCATCGAAGTCCAGACAGACCTGATAGATCTTGAGTCCACGGTCCTTGAATCGGTCATAGACCTTGCTGAGCGCCATGTTGTGAGCCACAGACATATCGTAGTAGAAGGCGGTGAAGTCGACGAGGACGACGTCACCCTTGCCATTGAGATCAGAGAGCGATACGAGCTTATCCTGCTTGTCTACAAGCGTGAGATCAACGAAATTAGCCTCATTGACCACTACGTTCTGCATGATCGAATCAGCGGCCTGCTGGTTGGCACGAGCCTGACGGAGGATGGCCTGTCCCTGGATAGCCTGCTGCTCAAGGAAGGCGGTACGCTGCGAGTTAGGATAGACCATGTGCCAAAGGTTGGCTACAGCACCGAAAGCACGGTTGTCCTTAGCATCGATCGGATCGAAGATGGTCATACCAGAGACGGTCTCAAAGAGGAGATAATAGCTGATAGGCGATGCAGGATCCTTATAGATATAGTCGCTGAGTACCTGCTGCTTGTAATCGCCTACGAGCTTGTCGACGGTCTGGCCGAACTCGATATTGCTCACCTTGCCACTCTGACGGTCAGCAGTGAGGTTATAGAGCTGGCGACGGAGGTTACCGCCAATGTTGACAGCCTGCTTAAGAAGGCTATTGAGACTATCCTCGACGATATAGTTCGTACCGAACTTATCCTTGTTGGCAATGATGCTGATAGGGGTCTGTAGCGTGTCGCTGATCACTGGGATGGTCTGGCCATCGAGCACCAGGCAGAAGAAGTCAGGACCTCCCTGCTCAACGGCAGGCTTGAAGCTGAACTTACCATCCTCACCGAGGGTCAGGGTATCTACCATCACAGGATTGGTGCCTGAGAGGTGCATCAAGGTAAGCTTCTCTCCTTTAGCGTCGCTGATCGTACCTTTGATAGAAACGGTTCCCTTATCATTAGTACAACTGCATATCAGCGACAATGTGATTGCCGCCAATAAAATAAACAATGTATTTCTTCTCATCTGTTTGTTAATAAAATGCTATTTTTAGGTTTTAGCGGCGCAAATATAGGACATTTCATCGGAAAAAACAAGTAAAAGGTTTTATTTTTTTGTTTTTTTGCACTTTTTCTCCTTTTTATTTGATTATGTAATAATTTATGACTAACTTTGCGCAGTTTTAGGAGTACCTTTCAAGGGCAACTAAGAGACGAATTTACAATATTACGAGATATAAGAAGATTTTTTATGGTAAACAATTTGGTTAATCCAATCAAGAAGACCATTACCCTGAGCGATGGACGTACCATCACTCTTGAGACGGGTAAGGTAGCGAAGCAGGCAGATGGTGCCGTAGAGCTTCGCATGGGTGGCAC
>JAZRXZ010000077.1:0-1230 GCA_045600445.1 Bacteroidales bacterium
CGCGAAGCTCAGCATATGGGGAGTGAAGATACTAGGGGAGTATGACCACCTGAAGGTGAATACTGACGGGGTTATGCTGGGAGCCTTTACGTGGAGATCCGTCAAGTCGGACAAGCTGGCAGTCGACCCGGAAGCAATGGAGGCCTGGGCAGACGAGTTGGCGCTGAACATAGCCGGGGCGACGTACAACAGCAGTATCAAGGACACTGTGAAGATAGACCATGGAGTGAGCTTTGAGACGATAGAAAGAGAAGGCAACAGATACTATGCGGTGACGAGTGACGGCAAGAGGGAAGAGATAACCTCGATGATAAATGGTGAAAGGCGAGTATTGGTGAAGGACGAGAAAGGTCATGAGCTGGTGATAGACAAGGACGGTGATGTGATGGGAGTGGAAGAGTACAGGAACTGTGGTGGAAGCGCCTTACTGCTTAAACAGTACAATGCTGAAAAAGACAGCATGATGGCAACATCAGGCAATGTAACCTTTGAGAAGGTAGAAGGAGAAGAATATGGATTTGACAAGTGGCGAGGAGCGGACTATGACAAAGACCAGTATCCGACAATCACCAACCATAATGACTACCGCCCTGCCTACCTTGGCATAGAGAAGAGAGAAGAAGTCAAGATAAAGGCAAGCCGTACAAAAGGCCTGACCTTCAAGAATGAGCGTGGCGTGCCATTGATAGCCGACAAAGAGAACAATACACTGACCTTCAACGCCGGCACGTCAGACCAGCAGGCTATATATGCGTATGACGACACGACTGTTGTAGGCAAGCTGAACGTGCAGGCCTACAGCTACAAGGAGGTGAAAGTGCATCTGGTGAGAGTGAATAACACGAAGCCACTTGACCTCGGCAAGATAGAGAATGGAGTCAACGAGATATGGCATCCGTCGGTGGTCAGATACACCTTTGACGAGCTACATCCTGTAAGTATCAGCTACGCTGATGGAGAGAAGTTTGTGCATGGAGGCAAGGGTACGTTCCAGAACTACAATGAAGACCAGAAGTCGGCCATCCGGGCATTACCGGAGGGAGCGGATGAGAATGATTATTACCTATTCTTTGTAGACTGTTACGACCGACTAGACACGGCGGGAATGGTTTCCAGAGAAGCGGTAAGTGGCTACATGCCAGCAGGCAGACATTACGGCTTTATTTACAATCAGTATGATAATGTTAGAACCATAGCTCATGAGTTGGGCCACGGTGTGAACGTGCTGCA
>JAZRXZ010000078.1:0-46220 GCA_045600445.1 Bacteroidales bacterium
GGAGACGCTTTTTGTATTGCCCGATGAGGACATTCTCGTTGGCATAGCCACAAAGGGAGACGACTTCTGAGTATAGCAAATCTGTATTGAGAAGGACTTGCTGCGACTGAAGGAAACGCCAGTCAAAAATCAGCGCAAGTAACATCGCTGACCTCAAGACGTACTTTTGGCTAGCGCGGCAAAATGTATAAATAAGTGGAAGATCGAAGTTAATTTAGGTTGCTGATAAAATGTAGGTCGGTAAAATCTTAAAAAATAAATCTTATACTTTTTTTCTGCTTTTATCGTCTTGTCTTCGTCTGTGTCTATTCTTTTAAAATTCGTTCAGTAAAACTTTGTCGAATTCGTCTTAAGAGTATTCCTAAATTATGGCGCAAAGACACGAAAAATAATTGAAACTTCCAAATTTTCAGCTGAAAAAGTAATGGTTTTGTTATCTAATTATCTCTTTATAATGGCATAGCATTAGCGCTCCGCAGATAAACTACCCTATCTGCGGAGCGCTTTTGAAGTTTCTTTATTATACAGGTCAATCGAAGAAACCTGGCTGCTTGTACTCGATGCCGAGCTCACGATCGACGGTGGCCATGATGCCCTGGAGCTGACCCATGGCGAACATACGGCCGAGGAGGGTGTAGCCCGAGTTGTGGCCGTGTGCTGACTCATCAAACACGCCACCAGGCTGATCGGTGAAGGTCATACCATGATCAACACGAACTGGGAGGCGACGACCAGAGTTGCACTTGCCTTCCTTCTCAGCCTGCTCGAAGATGCGACAGAGCTCAATGAGGTCTGCACGTCCGCCGAGGTGGCTGGCTTCGGTGAAGTTGCCGTTAGGGAAGATATGGCACGAACGGAGGTGCACGAAATGGGTGCGGTCAGCGAATTTCTTAGCGAGTGCGACAGGATCGTTATGCTCTCCTGCTGAGAGGGAACCTGCACAATAGGTCAAACCGTTATGCTTGTTAGGTACTGCATCGAGGAACCACTGGATGTCCTCCATATTGCCTACGATACGTGGCAGGCCGAAGACTGGATAAGGTGGATCGTCTGGGTGAACACACATGTTGATGTCGTACTCCTCGCAGATTGGCATGATGGCATTGAGCCAGTACTTCATGTTCTCCTGGAGTTTCTCCTTGTCAATGCCATCGTAGAGCTTGAGCAAGTCGCGGAACTTCTGGACAGGAGCAGCATCGCCCTCGCTGAAGTTACCAGAGACGAAGCCCTGAGTCTTGATGATGATGTTCTCGACCATAGCGTGATCGAACTCAGGAGTAGCAGTCTCCTTGATCTTGTCAGCCTCAGCGACGAGGTCACGGCCCCACTGGTGGTTCTTTGAGAACTCAGACCACTCCTCACGAGCGCCGTCGCGCTTGAGGATATAGATGTCGAAGTAAGCGAACATGCCCCAATCCATGTAGAGGTTGGTTGAACCGTTAGGGTTCTCGTGCAGAAGGTCGGTACGTGCCCAGTCGAGTACTGGCATGAAGTTGTAACAGATGCACTTGATACCTTCCTCACCGAGGTTACGGAGGCTCTCCTTATATACTTCAATCTGATGCTCACGATCAGGGCCACCATACTTGATGGTCTCAACGACAGGGAGCGACTCTACGACACTCCACTTCATGCCGTAAGACTCGATATATTCTTTCAACTCGTGAATCTTCTCACGTGTCCATACTTGTCCGAGTGGGACGTCGTGCAGAGCGGTAACGATACCCTCCACACCAATCTGCTTAAGCTGTGCAAGAGTGATCTTGTCTTTCTTGCCAAACCAGCGCCAGGTTCTTTCCATACTAGACCCACCCCAACCCTCCCTCATAGGGAGGGGGATTTATAAATTACAAATCCTTTCCGCGGAGTGGTTGCGGCTTTATTTATTATTATTCTATTATCTTTGGCTCACATACTTGTGCAATGTCTTTCTCACTGCACCAGGACCCGCATACAGTTCCTTGACCATGCCCTCAATCTGCTCACCGAGGCCAGCCTCGTAGAGATCGAGACCGAAGACATCCTTACGAGAGAAGAGCTGCTTGAGGCAGCTGTAGTCCTGATCGGCCTTACCGAGCTCGAGAGGGGCGACGATAGCCTGGAGCTCGTCGAGCAATGGGTCGGTAGATGGGGTGAAAGGATTACCGTTGTCATCGAGCGCCTTGAGGAAACGTGCATAACCTGCAAGGGTGAGAGGGATAAGGACGAGGTTGCTCATGTCGAGGCCGCGAGCCACATACTTTTTAATGGTCTCACCGAAGCGGATTGGGAGTTTCTGGCTCGTATCGGTAGAGATACGCTGTGGAGCATCTGGCATGAATGGGTTAGGCAGACGCTTGTTGATTACGGTGCCGATGAACTCATATGGGTTGAGCACGCCCGGATCGGTAACCACTGGCATGGCCTCGATGTAGCCGATCTTCTGGATGAACGAACGGATATCCTCGTCGGCCATCTCAGCAGAGATGAGGTCGTAGCCGAGCATCACGCCATAGATAGACATAGCGGTGTGGAGCGGATTCAAGCAGGTGGTAACCTTCATGGTCTCAACCTGATCGACGGTCTCACGAGTGGTATAGAGCGCGCCACCGAGCTCAAGTGGTGGACGGCCATTGGTATAGTTATCCTCGACGACAAGATACTGCACCTCCTCTGCATTGACGAATGGTGCGGTGAAGGTCTTCTTGTCAGTGATGATGGTCTCATTATCCTCGAAGCCGTCGGCAGCGATCATAGCTTGTACCTTCTCGTGTGGACGTGGAGTGATCTTATCGATCATTGACCAAGGATAGGTCACCTTCTTCTCATCCTGGAGGTATGCGAGGAACTCTGCTGGGGCCAAGCCATCAGCAACCCACTTCTGAGCGTATGCCAAGACACCGGCCTTAACCTTGTCGCCATTGTGAGAACAGTTGTCGGTACTCTGCACGGTGAGAGGAAATGCTCCTGACTTGAAACGCTCCAAGAGCAATGCACAGACCTTACCCATGGCAAAAACTGGAGCAAGACCGCGAGCGAGGTCTGCATCATTATAAGAGTATCCCTTCTCTGTGATAGTGAAGGTAATCATCTGGAGCGATGGCGCACGGAAGATTTCCTGCAGGCGAGCCCAATCGTCACCGAACTGTGGATCAGCCTTGAGGCTCTCGGTTACTGAAGCGATGACCTTCTTCTCGATGGTGCCGCTTGACTGGAGGCTCACCAGGAGCGAGAGGTTGTTATATGGACGATAAGCCTTGTCGATGATTTCGTAGTCGAAGCTCTCTGCTACGATGACACCACGATCATACTTACCGCTGTTGAGTGCATCATTGAGGATGGCAGCTGGGAAAGCACGGAAAATGTTTCCAGCGCCGAAGTGAAGCCAGGTTGGCTCATCGTGAGTCTTCTTGGCTACGGCAGCAATGTCGAACGAAGGCAGTTGATAGCCTTTGCTCTCCCACTCGGCCTTATCAAAATCGGGAGTGAGGATGTCTGTAAGTTTCATTTACTGATTATTTTGTGTTAGTATATAGTACAAGTAATGTTAATCGTAGAGGTTCTAAAGTGAAAAGAACACTACTAATAGTGTTTTATCGGCACAAAGATAACATAAAATTTACAATTATAAGACAAAAAACAATTATTTTTTATCAAATGCAACAAATGATACGTATTTTTGAATAGCAGTAAGAGAAAAAAACGTATCTTTGCAGCGTAGTTTATATTTAACCAACTCCAAAACTATGACAACACTAACAATTGCCATGATTATTCTGGCATTCATTCTCACTACGGTGGGATTGATTGGAGCCATCCTCCCTGCCCTACCAGGACCTCCACTAAGTCTGGCGGGACTGGCTATCATCTACTGGTTTGTACCAGGAAGCATCAGTACACCTCTGCTCATTACCATGATCATATTGACCATGGTGGCAGCGGTACTTGACTATCTGGCTCCTATCCTACTGACTCGTGTCGGCGGAGGATCAAAACAAGCGGTACTCTGTACAACATTAGGGCTCATGGTCGGCCTCTTCTTCATGCCGTTAGGTCTGATTCTTGGCCCGCTCCTCGGAGCGTTCATCGGAGAGTATTCCAATTCGCAACGACTTGGCAAAGCGCTGTGGGTGGCATTTCTATCGTTTCTGTCATTTCTCTTTACCTCGGTAATCAAGTTGATACTGACAGCGATGATGACATATTATATGGTAATGGCATTGATATAAAATAAAAGCACCACACTGACACGACGAATGTGAGTGTGGTGTTTTTAGATGAGAGTATAACTTTATTCCTTTTTATACATCTTTAATCCATACAATCGAGGGAATGCTCCTTCTGGTGCGACAAATCGCACTGGAACGGTCTTTTTGCCTACTAAGTTATCGGCACTGACAGTAATAGTATAATCAAAGAAGCGATCTCTGGTTGCATTGCTGACCTTGGCAGGGATGATGATAGCTCGGGCCAGCTTACCATTTACATAGATAGCACCTTTACGACCTCGGTCGAGCAAAGAGAACCGAAATTGAAGAGTCACACTATCGCTCGTGGCCAATGGCACATTATTACCAAGCGCCAAATCGTACTGGAACCAGTCTCCTGGCTGACAAGAACGGAAAGTATTACCATTAAGCTTACCACTGTTGTGAGCTTCTCCGACTTGCACATTATGTGCGGCTTCACTAGTCGGTTCTCCGACTTCAACTGCATCAAAAGTCAACTTAGCCAGAAGCTGAGCTTCCTTCTCTCGAAGATAGAGAGGATTGCGAAGCCAAGCGCTCTCGGTCTGCTGATTCCAATAAACAGTGTACTTTTTATGTTGTGTCTGGAAAAGTGGACGCACCTCAACCTTATCGAAAGCAGAACCAGGAGCAGAAGCATTGACCTCAAATTCCAAATTCGAAGGATCCACGACACTGATACGGGTAGGTATCTGAGAACGTTCAGTAATCAACATTGGAGCAATCGCCAAGCTCTGCTGTGGCTGGCGATCAGCATTAGAATGATCACGGCGACCAGCTCCAGCATATTCATGCTCAAATGGGGTCTTGCGTGTACTGGTCTCAGTAACACCTGCCAGAACAGTAGGTCCATACTTTAATGCAATATAAGTAGGTACGCGTGGACATTCTTCAAAAGAGAAAGACATAGGATACTTGATCTCGATGACATCTCCCTGTTTCCAGCTCTTTCCACAAGCCACATAATAGCACTCTTCGTCTTTCTTGAATGAGACGAAGTTCTTTGGCTGTTTGCCATTGACCTTCACATCGTAATCCTGATTGGTCCAGGATGGACGTCGGACGGCAATCACATAATTACCTGGCTTATTGATCGTAATCTTGCTCTTCTCGCCAAATGGGAACTTGCTTTCCTGTGTAAGTGCATACTTGTCGTTCTTCAGTTCGCTAGCGATAAAAAGATTGACAAAGAGCGTATCCTCATTGACTGTATAGATGAAGTCTCCATACTTAGACTGGCTCTCCATGCCAGTACCCACACAGCACCACATAGCGACATTTGGTTGTGAATAGATACGGTAGGTATTTGGACGAAGGGAAGTATGGAAGACATAGCCACCTGACTCCTGATCCTGATTACCAAGGATATGGTTGAGCATGGCTACTTCATAATAATCGGTATAATGAGCATTACGAGAACGGTCGAAGAGACGCTCTGTCAACTTAAGCAGGTTATAGGTACTACAAGCGTCAGGTCCATTAAGTTCTGAAATGTAACGAGTACTCTTGTTGACTGGCTGGAAAGTGCCATTGACACCCGTACCGCCGATAGCAGTCATGCGATGATTGACAGCCTCATCCCAAAAGACGTCCGCTGCACGATCATAGCGATCTTCATGCTTCAATTCACTGATACGAGCATAACCGACGAACTTGGCAGAAGTCTCGTTGACGTTCTTCAAATCGAGGAATCCATGATTAGGTCCATCTCGAAGGACATTCTCTACAATGATTTGATGAGAGTATTTGTTAGCCGCCTTGATATACTTGCCATCACCAAAGAGTTTATAGGCATCGGCCAAAACCTCATTGACGCCACCTGGTTCCCACTGAAGAATCTGCATCTCCATGTCTGCATCCTTGAAGTTATGAACTAACTCAATGATCCAATCTGCCATCTTATGGAAAACCTCAAGCGCCTTGGCATTACCAGCATGAACGTATGCATCACGCAAACCGGCCAGTACCTTATGTTCACAATAGAGAGGAGCCCAGTTTCCACGCTGGTTATATACACGGTAGTCTCCTGAGTACAGAGCCTTCCAAATTTCATTATCAGGAACACCTCCGATGAATCCTTTCAATCCGCTGTTATCATCGTCAAAGACAGCCTGACAGTCAGAAAGGACATCTACAATATGATCAATACGCTCCTTCAACTGAGCTCGCATACTCTCATCGCGACAAGATGCATAGCTCATAGAAAGAGCCGAAAGATAATGTCCCGTCACATGGCCATCCATCGCCAAATCCGGTTGCCATGCCCAGTTAGTATAAGGCTTATTCTTCTCTACCCAACCATTATATTTGCCAGGAGCATCACTTAATCCTGCCTGACGGACATAAGGAGTCAGAAGGCGATCTACCTGATAATTGAGCAAGGTCTGATAGTTCCGATCCTGCGCCTGCTTAAATGGACTATCAAGCAGAGAAACTTCACTCAAGTCGAAATGAGTGGGATACAACAGGTGCTGAGCCTTGACAGACGACACTGAAATCAGCATCATCAAACAAGAATAGAGCATAAAAAGAATACCCTTCTTTGTCATGGCTAGGGAATTTGAAATTATCTTTATCAGCTACCTGCTGGAAGTTGGAACAATGTAGACTTATTTTGCAAGAACAATGCGGAAGCCACAATGCATAATCATGCTCTGAAGGCGATTGGAATCCTTAGCGCCACCGGTATACTCCTGACGACCCGCATTGTCAAACGAATATCCACTCGACTGATACCACGAACCGCCACGGGTAATAAGTGTATCACCGACATATCCATCATTAGCATGCAGAGGCAGGTGCTTTGCATTGAACGTCGGAGAAGCGATACTATCGCGATAAGAATATCGATAATATGCATTCTCCACCCACTCAGAGACATTACCTGCCATGTCATAGATACCAAGTTCGTTAGGAAGTAACTGGCCTCCTGGATGCATACCATAATCAGTACCACCAATACCCTGAGAGAATGCATTAGAAGCATTCCAAGCTACATCTGAAAAATTATCACTGCCTGGATAAAGGAATCCTCCAGAATATCGACCTCCTCGAGCGGCACACTCCCACTCTGACTCGGAAGGAAGACGGAAGCGCATACCCTGAGCATTTGGCATGTGGCAGATTTCATTGAGACGTTCACAGAAAGCAACTGCATCAGCATACCAGACGTTATAGGCAGGATAATCCGGACCTACGCCTACACAACTATACCATGCACTATCCTGGCGGCTAAGGCTCTCAACACAGCGACGACCTGTTGGCCACTTCCCCATTACTGCCATCCACTGAGCTTGTGTCACCTCAAATTTTCCGATGTAGTAATCCTCAGGAATGCACATCTCAGTCACAGGACCTACCCAAAGGTGACCATTGTCCTGGCCAGAAGCCATTGGCATCTTATAGATCTGAGTGAAGCGAACGGTATCGACTTTGACTGTACCATTTTCCAGTGTATGACGATATGCACGCTTGTCTAGAAGATGCACAAAATCAACAAAAGCAGAATTCTTTGTGATGGTCATCTTGCCATTCGAATCTGTAAATTCAGTCAGTTTCAAAGAATCCGAATTGGTCGAAAAAGCAGAAGAATAGTTAGCTCGAGAAGCCATGCGGGACTGGGCACCCTGATAGAACTGGCAACTTTCTACTTTCACCATATTGTCGAGCAAAGAGATGACGGCCTTTTGTTGCTCCTGATCGAGAGAACTGCTGATGGTCACCTCTCCGATTGAGAGCTTTCCTCTCCAGTCGACCGTAGACATGTCAACATCACAAGCGCTGACCGCAGCCAACAAAAACAGAGCACTTATTGCGTAAAAAATTTTATTCATTCAAATTAGTCGTTATTTCGGGGGCAAAGTTACAAAAAAAATAAGAACTTACCAATTTATTGGACATTTTTTAAGACTTTTTGCGCTTCTATCTTGTTTTTTCTATAGAAAAAGTCTATATTTGCAATCGAAGAAGAAGAAACTTTCTTCATTTGTCTCATGATTACTCTCGAAAAAGAACATCCGCTCAATATCTATAGAGCGTCTGCCGGTTCTGGCAAGACGCACCTGCTGACAGGTTTTTACCTCAAGCAACTCTTCTTACCCTCTGTACTACCGGATTCATCCAATACAGAGCTACGCTTCAGTGAGATTCTGGCCGTAACCTTTACTAACAAGGCTACGGCCGAGATGAAAGGGCGTATCATTGAGGAGCTATACCTTTTGAGCGTTAATCCACAAGAATCGCACTATTGGGGAGATGTCAATCCTGATTGCAATAAGACTCCAGAACAGATCAACAAAAAAGCCAAGGATCTGCTGGTCCAGATCCTTAATGACTATGCATCATTTAACATCAGTACCATTGACAGTTTCTTTCAGAAGGTAGTTAGAAGTTTTGCAAGAGAGCTCAATGTATCAGGCAATTACGAGATTGAGATGGATCTGGACAAAACACTGGATGCAACCCTCTCAAACTTCCTTGACAAGTTAGACGAACGCAATCAGAAAGAGACTTTTGACTGGCTGGTCGAATTCTCAGAAAAGCGCAATGAAGAAGGCGCTGGATGGGATTTCCGCGAGCCACTCCTCAAGATGGCCAAGAAGGCTTTGAATAGCGAAGAATACCGCAATCACAGCCAGCGAATCAAAGAGTTCACTAAGGACAAGAAAGCCCTACAAGCTTATGAAAAATTACTCAAAAGCATCCGTCAGGAATGGCGCGAAAATGTAAAGCGCTTAGGTCAGGACGGCCTTGACACTCTCGAAAGATTCGGCCTGCAGATCAGCGATTTCTACCGATCTTTCCCGAGTCGACTGACAGATTGGGCCAACTACGAATCGGGAAAGATTCCTGAGCCGACCTCTACGTTCGTCAACGCTGCAGAAAATCCAGACAGTTGGTTCGCCAAGAACAGTCCCTATGCAAAAGGCCTTCCCGCTGAGACAGAAGTCGCTATCAAGGACGTCTTCACACGCTGTATCGATCATTTCACAGGCAAGCCTTATCGCGATTACTGCACTGCTACAGCCATTGCTCGCAACCTCTACGAGTTGGGTATCATGGCCAACATTGACGAGGAGTTAAAGGTCTATTGCGATGAGCAGAACATGATGTTGCTCAGTTCCACCAACGAGTTGCTTTCCAGACTGATAGGGCCAGATGACGCTCCTTTTATTTATGAGAAGACGGGTACGCGTATCAAGTCATATATGATCGACGAGTTTCAAGACACCTCTGGCATGCAGTGGGGTAATTTCGTACCGCTGATTGACAATTCCTTGAGTCAAGGCTACCAGAATCTGATCGTTGGAGATGTTAAACAGAGTATCTACCGCTGGCGTGGCAGCGACTGGGGTCTTCTCGACTCTCAGCTCAATCGTTATCACCCCGGCATGCACTTTGAGGATCCAGAGGCGTTGAAGGTCAACTGGCGTTCCTTAGAGTCTATCGTCTCTTTCAATAACCAGTTCTTTGAAGCTGCTGCCGAGCGTCTTGACCGCTTGGTTGAATCCGAGCAAATCACACGCATATACCGAGACTTGAAACAGGATCTTCCCAAGCATCTCAAGAATGATTCTTCTGCGCCTAAAGGTCTGGTAAGCGTTGAGTTCCTGGAATGCCATGATAATGAAGGCAATGTGATTGACAAACCAAGTGCGGATGATAAAGAGACAGAGGCCATGCGACGACTGCCAGAGCAGATTATACGTCTCATGGACCTCGGATTCCAAGCCAAAGACATCGCCATCCTATGCCGTAAGAAGTCCGAATGCAGCAAGGTAGCAGAGACTCTTTTGAAATATAAGCAGGAGAATCCTGACAGTCCTTATAACATGAACATTATCTCCAATGAGGCTCTGCTGATCTCTGCCAGACCTTCAGTACAAACGGTCATCAATGTGATGCGACACTTACAGACTCCAGAGTCGGACATCCAACGCATGGTAGCACATACGGGATTTTTCCAACTCGAAGAATGTACTCCAAGCGAAGCATTGAACCAGTTCTTTGCAATGGAATCTGGCGAAAGTCTCTTTGATAAGATGTTGGCACATCATCCTATCTATGAGATGACTGAGCAGATCATTGGCAAACTCCCACAACCCGTACAGCAGCTGGATGCACCTTTCCTTCAGGCGTTCCGAGATCTGGTGCTCAACTTTGCCGGCACACAAGGTTCTGATCTTTCCTCTTTCTTACTATGGTGGGACCAGAGCGGAAGCACAAAAAGTATCTCTACACCTGATGGACAGAATGCCATCCAGATTCTCACCATACATAAGTCAAAAGGACTTGGAATGCCAGCCATTATCCTACCATACGCCTCTTGGGATATGGACATTGACACAACTCATGGAGAAGTCATCTGGTGCCAACCGAAGGAAGAACCATTTACTCAGGATATCCTTTTGCCAATCAAGTTCGAAAAGTCCTTGAGCAATACAATCTTCTCAAAAGAGTTTGACGAAGAACGTCTTCGCACGGTCATCGACAATCTCAACACCGCTTACGTAGCCTTTACTCGAGCAAAGGAAGCCATGATTATCATGACGCCAAAGCCTAAGGGAAAGAGCGGAGGAAGCATGCTGGAGGAACTCTTGTCCGAATATTGCAACTTATCTGACGGTAAGACCTGCAAGACAGAGGGTGACGGCCGAAGAAAAGAGAATAAGGAGCAAAAAGACACAAAGCAAAAGAAAGACGAAGATGAGAATGTGGTAACCTGTAGCAACGAACAGCTCTTCCCTACTGCTACTCAATTGCCTAAGGTCAAAGTACTCCATAGTCCTCTTCTGCCAGATGTCACGGCCAAAGACAAAGGCACCTACATCCACCGCGCATTGCAGGAAATTCGCACGCTCAATGATGCCACCACAGCCATCCACTCGCTCTATCTGCGAGGCATCATCAATCCAGAGATAATCTGTGAGGAAGAAATGCAGCAGATTATCAGTCAGCTGCTGGCTAATCCCAAGGTGCAACCTTGGTTTGCTCCTACTCTGACCATTCTCAACGAACAGGCGATCACCGATAACAAAGGCAAGCTGCAGCGCATCGACCGTCTTGTCATAACTCCAGAAGGCCGCGCCGTCGTCATTGACTACAAGACCGGACACTATCATAAGGATTACCGCACACAGGTCAAGGACTACATGGAAGCTTTGCATCAGATCGGATATCCAGAGGTTGAGGGCTATCTGCTCTTCATCAAAGATGGAAAGGTAATGAAAATCTCCTAACTCATACGGTCTGCATCAAATACATCCTTATCTTAGTATAATATAAATAAGAATAGCAAGCTATAAAAAAGTAATTCACCACCCCGGATCAACCAGGATGGTGAATTGTTTTTATGTTTTAATTCGGAAATGTTCCGGATTAGAGAGCGCTGATTACGCTAGCGAACTTAGCGAACTCAAGGTCATTGAGAGCCTTGTTCTTGAGTGAGCTATCCATTGAGATAGCCTTGAGGAGGTTGCTCTGAACATCTGAGCTATTGTTGGTGCGAGCACCTACGATAGCGTTGAGGTAGTAGGTCATAGCGTCCTTGTTAGCAACTGCGTCAAGTACAGACTTAGCAGCGCTGTAGTTGCCAGCACAGATCTGAGCAACAGCAGCATTGTTGGTCTTAGCATCGCCAAAGCTAGAGATAGCCTGAGCATACTGACCCTTGTTGGTCAGGAGAGTACCCATAGCCTCACCATACTCAGCACACTCACCTGCCTTACCAAGGAAGGTCTGTGCAGCCTGCCAATCAGCAGCGTTCATAGAAACAAGACCCATGTTCATGTTAGCCTGAGCGTTGTTAGCGTCCTTAGAGAGGATGTTCTTCCAGAGCTGCTCAGCATCAGCAGCCTTACCCTGCTTGTAGTAGAGAGCAGCGAGGTCGTTAGCAGCACGGTAGTCAGAAGCGAACTTCTTATCAGTGTACTTGTAGATAGCCTCCTGAGCTGCAGCGTCCTTCTTGGTAGCAAGATAGAGAAGCTCCTCAATGGTGAGAGCGTCCTTATCATTGTTCCAGAGATCAGCGATCTCCTCATCGGTGTGACCGATGTTACGAACGGTAGCAGTTACCTTAGAATAACGAAGCTGTGGGAGGATCTCGTCAGCGAGCTCCTTGTATGCAGAAGAGAGGTTGCGGATCTCCTGCTCACGAGCCTCAGGATCGCTGATGCGGCCGAGGACGTTGAGGATCAACTGCTTGTCCTGGAGGCTGCTGCTCTCAACGAGCTGCTTGAAGCCGTCCCAATCCTCAGCGATCTGCTCAGGAGTAATCTCTCCCTGCATCTTAGCCTTCTTGAGGAACTTCTGGAGGTAAGCAGCAGAAGACTTCTCACGGCCTGCAGCGAGCTTCTCATTGAGAGAGTACTTACCCTCAGGTGAAGCGGTGCTGACCATGTCAAGACCCTCGAACTGACGACGCTCCTGATCCTTGGTAGCGGTGATAGCATCCTGCATATCCTTTACTTCCTGCTTCTTAGCGCTCTCAGTAGCACGGAGGTTAGTGCTCTGGTACTGATAGATCATAGTAGCAATATACTTATCAAAGGTATCCTTTACAAAGTTATCCTTTGCATAAGCAGGAGTATTGCTGGTAGCAGAAGCGAGGCTCTCAGTAGCGATAACACCGTCAGCGATGTATACGCTAGGAAGAGTGATCTGCTTGCCCTTGATATCAGCGACGAAGTCAAGACGGAGGCGTGAGTTAGCCATCTCATCCTTGTAGAGGAAACCACAACGGAAGGTAGCAGTACCACCATACTTGTAGTTAATCTCCTGATCATTGCCACTTACCTTCTCACCCTGGAAAGATACTGGAGTACCCTTGGTCTCACCAGCAGCATACTCCATAACTGGGGTAATGGTAAGGGTTGCCTTCTTGTTGAAGTACTTCTCTGGATAGGTCACAGTCACAGTAGCATTTACCATGCCACCCTGCTCTACGAGAGGATTAGGGTTGCATACGAAATTGTCAGCTGTGAGTGGATCGAGCTTGCCGCAAGATGCCATGACTGCAAGCATGACAGCAGCACAAACGGTCGAAAACAGTTTCTTAATCATTTCGTTTGATAATTAAAATTGTTGGTATTTTGTTTCAAATAAATAGCTGTATATAGGCAAAATGTGCGTTTTAGTACATTCTACGGGCGCAAAGATACTCAAATTATACGACAAAAGCAAAAATCGCGTATGTTTTTTTTAAGAATACATACACATTTTCTTATTCTCCCTCTTTTTTCCTCTTTTTGTTACGCGGATGATAGGTCAAAATTTCCTCTCGCAGCATCTGACGGTCCACCTTTGTATATATTTCGGTGGTCGAAATCTGCTCATGTCCCAGCATCATCTGGATAGCTCGCAGGTTGGCGCCTCCCTCCAGCAGATGCGTGGCAAATGTGTGGCGGAAAGTGTGTGGTGACACTTCCTTCTCAATCCCCGCCTGCTGGCAGCACTGCTTCACAATTTTGAAGACCATGATACGCGACAGACTCTTGCCAAAGCGGTTCAGGAAGACATAGTCTTCGTAACCTCGCTTGACGTCCAGCTCGTAGCGAAAATGCTGATAGTTGTCAATCTCCTTCAGCGCGGTCTCAGCAATCGGCACAATACGTTCCTTTCTGCCTTTGCCCAGCACCTGGATAAAACCTTCCTTGGCAAAAATATGCGACAGTCGCAGCTCAGTCAGCTCCGAGACACGCAGGCCGCACGAGTAGAGTGTCTCCAAAATGGCACGATTGCGCTGACCCTCGATGGTCGATGGATCTGGCACAGCAATGATACGATTCACCTCCTCCAGCGTCAGCACGGTCGGGATGATCTCTGGCAATTTCGGAGAATCAATGCAGTCGGTCGGATCCTTCTCCATCACCCCCTCTAGACGCAGGAATTTGTAGAACGCTCTCACGCCTACCAGGATACGCTTTTGCGACTTTGGCACGATACCCACTTTGTGGAGTCCCCAGATGAACTGTTCGATCTCCACAGGCTCCAGTTCTGTGAGCGACTTACCCAACCCCTCAGCGAACTTCTGCAATTTAGCGATATCAGAAAGATAGGCCTGCACTGAATTTTCGGTGAAGTTTCGCTCAAATTTGAGGTAAGAATAATATTTATCGAAGTAATTGTTGGTCATGTCGCAGAAAAAACGTAATTTTGCAGCGGCAAATATATGCCTTTTTGGTCAATAAAACAAGGAAATTATGAAAATTCTCATCATCAACGGACCTAATTTGAATCTTCTGGGCCGCCGCGAGCCTGGAATCTACGGTGCACAGACTTTCGAGGGATACCTTGAGCAACTGCGCGCTTCTTATCCTGACATCGAGATCTCCTACTACCAGAGCAATCACGAGGGAGACATCGTTGATGCCATCCACATGGCAGGGTTCGGCGATGAGGCCAATCTCAATGAAGCGTGGACAGCGCAAAAGGCTGGCACTATCGGCCTTCAAGACGGCATCGTGCTCAATGCAGGCGCTTATACTCACACCAGCGTAGCCATCCACGACGCCATCAAGGCCGTCAAGACGCCAGTCATTGAGGTGCATATCAGCAACGTACATCAGCGCGAGGAGTTCCGCCACCACTCTTATATCAGCCCTGCTGCCAGCGGCATCATCGTCGGATTTGGCATTGAGGGATATAGGTTGGCGATAGAGGGACTCAAAGCAAATTGCAAGAAATAAATAGTGTTTATAATAAGTTATTTTAAGGTATTATGATTGACAAGAAAACCAAAATCGTCTGCACCATCAGCGACATCAACTGTGAAGTAGACTTCATCCGCGACCTCTATGAGCGCGGTCTGAACGTAGTACGAATGAATACGGCTCACGCCAACGACGAGGGAATTAAGCGCCTCATCGCCAATGTGCGTGAAGTCAGCGAGAATATCCCGATCCTCATTGACACCAAGGGTCCTGAGATCCGCACCACCACCTTCCCTGACGACTACACCGTCAAGGCGCTCATCTTCGAGCCAGGCGAGCACGTCCGCATGGTGGGCAATCCACAGGGTCGCACCACTCACGATGAGATCTCGATGAACTATGCAGATTTCTGCAACGACGTGCCAGTAGGCGCTACCGTCCTCATTGATGACGGAGAGATTGCCTTCACCATCATTGACAAGCAGGGCGACGTCCTCATCGCAGAGGCGCAGAACCACGGCGAACTCGGCCAGCGCAAGTCGGTCAATGTGCCGGGCGTCAGCATCAAGCTCCCATCGCTCACCGAGAAGGACCGTCACAACATCGACCTCGCTATTGAGCAGGGCATCGACTTCATCGCCCACTCTTTCGTCCGCTCTAAGCAGGATGTGCTCGACATCCAGGAGATTCTCGACGCTCAGCGCTCTAAGATCAAGATCATTGCCAAGATCGAGAATCAGGAGGGTGTCGACAACATTGACGAGATCCTCGATGTAGCTTACGGTGTCATGGTAGCACGTGGTGACCTCGGCATTGAGGTGGCTCAGGAGAAGATCCCTGCCATCCAGCGCATGCTCATCCGCAAGTGTATGCAGCGTCACAAGCCAGTCATCGTGGCTACTCAGATGCTGCACACCATGATCAAGAACCCACGTCCTACACGTGCCGAGATCAGCGATATTGCCAATGCCGTCTTCGCACATAGCGATGCTGTGATGCTCAGTGGCGAGACCGCTTACGGCGCTTACCCACGCGAGGCCGTTCAGACCATGGCACTTGCCTGCAAGGAGGCCGAAGCAGAGCTGGAGAGCCAACCATACGCAGTGCCACGCAACCTTAATGGCGTGTCAGACACCACCAACGTCTACCTCTGCAAGCATGCTGCCATCGCCAGCGAGAGCCTCGGTGTCAAGTCTATCATCACCTCTAACAATACAGGTGTCACCAGCCGCACGCTCTGCGCCTTCCGTCCTCAGGTGCCTATCTACGCACTCTGCAACGACATGCACATCGTGCGAATCCTCAACCTGAGCTTCGGCGTTCAGCCATACTTCGTGCAGTTCTCCGATACCTCAATGAGCGATCACATGTTCCAGCAGCTCGGTATCCGTCAGCTCCTGGCCAAGAACATCATCGAAGACGAAGAGCTCGTAGCCTGCCTCATGGGTGCTACCAGCAAGGGTGCTTACTCATTATCTATTAATACAGTCAATCGACTCAAGTAAATTTAATTTTACATTATACATTATTAATTTTACATTTAGTAAATGCAGAAGGAGTTGAGATACGAAGAGATTGCCGATGCGCTCGACGAATACGTCCGTGCACACATCGACCCTGAGCCTGCCCTGCTCCACCAGGTGCAGCGCCTCACGCATCTTCGCCTCACCTACCCTCGCATGTGCTCCGGCCATCTGCAGGGCCGACTCCTCAAGATGCTGTGTCAGATGGTCAATGCACACCGCGTCCTCGAGCTCGGCACCTACAGCGGCTACAGCGCGCTCAGCATGGCCGAAGGACTTACCCCCGACCCTGTCACCGGCACTGAGGAACTGCACACGATAGAAGTATTCGACGAGATTGAAGACTTCCTCCGCGACGTGATGTCACGCGCTGGCGACCTCGGCAAGAAGATTCACCTGCATTTTGGCGATGCGCTATCGCTCATCACCAAAATTAGTGAGGAGTTAGGAGTGAGTAGTGAGAAGTGGGATGTAGTTTTCATTGACGCCGACAAGCGTCTCTACAACAAGTACTACGACCTCGTCCTCCCCTACGTCCGTCCAGGCGGCCTCATCATCGCTGACAACACGCTCTGGGACGGCAAGGTCTTAGATCCGAACCCGAAGGAGTCTGATACGCAGACACGCGGCCTGCAGGCTTTCAATGACCGCATCGCTCAGGACACTCGCGTCGAGAAGGTCATCCTCCCGATGCGCGACGGACTCACGATAATAATGAAAAAATGAGAAAATTATGGAAAATACAAGATTAGACAAAGTCAACCGCCTCCTCGAAAAGGAGCTGGCAGAGATCCTCCGACAGGAGACCGCCAAGACCCACGGCCTGCTGGTCAGCGTCAGTGCTGTACGCACCGCACCAGACCTCTCTTTTGCCCGTGTCTATGTCAGCGTCTTCCCATCTGACCGTGGAACGAGTGTCGTCGAGAACCTCAATAATCAGGTCGGTGGCATCCGTTTCGCCTTAGGCAATAAGGTCCGCTATCAGCTCCGCGTCATCCCTGAGCTCCGCTTCGACATTGATGACTCGCTCGACTACCTGGAGCGTATTGACGAGCTTCTAAAGAAATAAAGATGCTCGCATTCAACATCGCCCTGCGCTACCTCTTGGCGCCTAAGAGCCATTCAGCCATCAACACAATCACGTTGGTGGCTGCTTGCGGTGTGGCCATCATTACAGCGGCGATGATCTGCGTCCTCTCGGTCTACAACGGTTTTGAGGGCCTCGTCAGCGACCTCACCTCACGCTTTGACCCCGATCTGCGCATCGAGGCCTCAGTCGGCAAAGGCTTTACCGAAGATACTCAGCTACGTTCCTTCATTGAAGACCTCCCTGAAGTAGAGAGTGTTAACGTCACCCTCGAAGAGACCGTCCTGCTCAGCTACAGCGGACATCAGGTACCAGCCAAGATGAAGGGAGTAGAAGACACCTTTGCCGAAGTCACACAGATTGACAGCATCCTGCTCGGCACCGACGGCTTCCTGCTCGAAGACGAGGTAGCACATTACTGTATCCTCGGCGCAGGCCTTGGTTCCACCTTAGGTATGAGCCGCGGCTTCGTCCGTCCACTCAGCGTCTATTGCCCGCGTCGCACGGGCAAAATCGATTTGCTCAATCCCGAAGAATCCTTCTCCGAGATGCCCCTTTACTGCAGCAACATCTTTATGGTGCAGCAGTCTCAGTACGACGACCAGTATTTCCTTTGCTCCCTCTCTACCGCTCGCGAGCTCCTTGGCGACAGCCTACTTACCACGGCGTATGAAGTCAAGCTCTCCGAGGGTGCCAATGCCGACCGCGTAAAAACCAAACTCACGGAACTCCTATCAGACGACAAGGACAACTCTTCACCTTTAGCTATTAACCATTCTCATTTTCGCATCCTCACTCAACGCGAACAGCAAGCCGATGCCTACCGTATCATGCAGATTGAGAAGTGGATCTCCTATCTCCTCGTCGTCTTCATCCTGCTCATTGCCTCTTTCAATATCATCGGCGCACTCTCCATGTTGATGATCGACAAAAGTTCCGAAATCACGACCTTACGCAATCTCGGAGCCTCTAATTCTTTGATTAAAAACATCTTTACCCTCGAAGGCTGGCTCATCAGCGGCAGTGGCGCCATCCTCGGCGTTATCCTCGGCGTCACCCTCTGTCTCCTCCAGCAGCACTTCGGCATTATTTCTCTCGGTGCCGGCGTCACCGCTCAATACGTCGTCAACGCCTATCCCGTCCACCTACTCTGGTCGGACGTTCTCCTCACTCTTCTCTCTGTCACCCTCATCGGCTGGCTGGCCACGGCATATACGATCCGTTCGACACAAAGGACATAAAAGAATAAATGGTTTAAGCATATCCTCCATGGTACAGTGGAAAGGATGACTTAATCAAGGCATCTCCTACACCGTACAGTGGGGAGGATGGCATGAGCTTGGCATCTCCTACACCGTACAATGGGGGAGATGACGAGACGAAGGCATCTCCTACGCCGTACAGCAGGGAGGATGGCGAAAGTAAGTCATCTTCCCCACTGTACAGTGCAGGAGATGACTTACTTTTGGGAGTAGACTTTGTTGTTGCTTACTTCTTTTTCTTACGTGTAGGCTTATCGCCATCCTTGCGGAACTTCTCGAAAGGCTTCTCTCCGTCCTTGAATGACTTAAAAGACTTGCGTTCCTTTTTCTTGGCAGCCTTCTCCTCTGGAGAGTTATCGGCATTGGCCACACTGACTGCCACCTTACGACCATGCCAGTCAGCACCATTCATATCTTTGATAACAAAACGAGCGTCCTGCTCAGGGACTTCGAAGTAGGAGAAGTTGGTCAAGAGGTCGATGCGACCCATCTCTACGCGGTGATGCACATTGGAATTCATCAGGCCAATGAGTTGCTTAGGGAAGATGCCATCACGCTTGCCGAGGTTGATGAAGAGGCGGGTGTAGCCAGGTTCTGCCTGAGTGTTCTCACCCTTGTAGACACGGCCGAAGGAAGCGTTGCGTGCGCCTTCGCCGAACTTCTCGCCTTCGCCACGACGGGCAGCGCGCTCGCCTTTATGGCCACGGTTGAGGTCGCGCTTCGGACGCTCTTCTGGGATATCGAGATTCTCTGATCCTTTGTAGAACTCTAACATACGGTTGAACTCCAGGCTCATGATGCGCTTGATGAGGTCTTCGGACGAGAGCCAGCCGAGCTTCTTGAGGACTGGATCGAGATATTTGTCGACCTCCTCGTCGAGTACCTCTACCTTTTCCAAACGGTCGGCGAGGCCGAAGAGCTGCTTCTCAATGATACGCTCGGTGGTTGGGATGGTGCCTTTCTCGAATTGCTTGCCGATGATACGCTCAATATCGTTGAGGCGGCGGCGCTCCTTGATGTGGACGATACAAATCGAGGTACCCTTCTTGCCTGCTCGACCGGTACGGCCAGAGCGGTGGGTATAGACCTCTACGTCATCTGGCAATCCGTAGTTGATGACGTGCGTGAGGTCATCAACGTCAAGGCCACGCGCAGCCACGTCGGTTGCTACGAGCAGCTGGAGGTGGCGGGTGCGGAACTTGCGCATCACCAGGTCACGCTGCTCCTGTGAGAGGTCGCCATGCAGAGCGTCGCAGTTGTAGCCTTCGTCCATGAGGTTCTTGGCAATCTCCTGTGTATCAAGCTTTGTGCGGCAGAAGATAATACCATAAATTGATGGATAATAGTCGACGATGCGCTTCAGGGCCGCATACTTGTCCTTAGCATGCACGAGGTAATAGACGTGGTTGACGTTGGCCGCGCCTTCGTTCTTATGGCCGATGGTGACCTCCACTGGGTTGGTCATATATTTCTTGGCAATCTCAGCGATCGGCTTTGGCATTGTGGCCGAGAAGAGCATGGTGCGATGCTCCTCAGGGAGGTTGCCGAGGATGGTCTCAATATCGTCCTGGAAACCCATCGAGAGCATCTCGTCGGCCTCATCGAGGACGAGTGTCTTGACTTCGTTGAGACGGACAGCGCCACGCTCCACGAGGTCAATGAGACGGCCTGGAGTAGCGACTACGACGTGTACACCACGCTTTAGGGCTCCGATCTGACTGCCGATACTGCTACCGCCATAGACAGGAAGGATGGCAATGCCACGCAGGTACTTGGAATAGTCCTGCAGGTCAGCGGCAATCTGGAGACAGAGCTCGCGAGTTGGAGCAAGGACGAGCGCCTGTGGTTGAGGAGCATCCTCTGGGTCGAGCCACTTGCCGGTCTTGTAGTCTTTCTTGATTTGGTAGTCGCTGTAGACAGGGACGATGTCGATGCTCTGCAACAATGGCAGGCCGAAAGCTGCGGTCTTGCCAGTACCTGTCTGTGCAAGGCCTACGACGTCACGGTGCTCTTGTCCTAAGATAACTGGGATGACCTGCTCCTGGATAGGCATAGGATGCTCGTAACCCATCTCCTCGATAGCACGGAGAAGAGTATGCTCAATGCCAAGATCCTCGAAGGTCTTAAAATTCTGTACTGGTGCTTCTGCCTGTGGGGTCAGAAGTTCTTCTGATTGATTCTGTTCCATAATAATAAATAATGTTTGTAGAAATGGAACAGACATTGATTGCTCAACCCTACTGCAATAACTTTTCCGTTCCGGGTTTCCAATAAAAAAAGGATCCGGACTATAGCTGTCCAGATCCTTGTTAAGTTGCGCTCCAACTTAAACTTTCGTTGAAAGCGTCTGTAAGGTGGCCGCTTCCTACTCTCCCGCGTTGGCAGTACCATCGGCGTTACAAGGTTTAACTTCTCTGTTCGGAATGGTAAGAGGTGGAGCCCTTGTGCTATAACGGCCTTATTTTCGATGTCCTCTAAGGGACTTCTTTTCTGTTTTAGCGCTGCAAAGATAGAGGCTTTTTCGACATCTTCCAAATTATTTTCTTCAAAAATACTATTTCTTCAAGATTATCGGCTCAAACGCTTTATTTTTGAAAGACGCAGATTACAATTTATCGCTCTCAATTCCTCATTCCTCTCTATTTTCAGCCATCTCATCGCTCATATTGACCAGATACAATCGCTGACGAGCGCGGGTGAAAGCAGTATACATCCAGCGGTAGAAGTCTATGCCGAGATGATCGGGGTTGATATATCCGAGATCGAGGTAGACATCTTGCCACTGTCCGCCCTGGCTCTTATGGCAGGTGACGCAGTAGGCGTATTTAACCTGAAGAGCGTTGAAGTAAGGGTTGGCCTTGATGGCCTTGTAGAGGTCGCGTTGGGTGCGACACTCAGGGTAGTCCTGCGCCACCTCATAGAAAAGCTGCTGCTGACGCTCCTGTGACAGAGAGGGACCTTCGGTCGTGAGAACGTCGAGCATGATGATGACTTCGGTCTCTATGTCATAGTCGGGAAGTGAGACCTCCACCTTGGCGAAACGGAAGCCATAAAGGTCGATGGTGCTGCGGACGCGCTTGACGGTGACCACATCGCCATTGGCAATGAATGGCAGCTGGTCGAACTCCTTACCCCAATAGTAGTTGTTCTTGACAACGAGCAGGCGGTCACCCGAAGAGAGCTCTTCCTCTCGCTCTAGGATCTGATTGCGCACGCCGAGATTGAAGCGGTTGGCGCGGGCGTTGCTGCGCGTGATAATGATGGTCTCATCGAGGCCCTCACGATGGTAGGAATCAGAGAGCGCATCGAGTAACTCATAGCCGTCAATTCTCAGCACGTCCTTATACCTTTTATAATATATATGAGGCAATGCATCGACCTGACCAGCCATCAGCAGCTGTCTCAACTGTGTAGCGTTGTAAAGGATGCCACTGTCGAGTTGCTGGCGCGCCACCTCTGTGAGCTCGGTAGTCATTACATGCAATCCATAGCCGCGCAAGCGTTCCACCTCCAGTGCAGGACTCTGCTTCTGTCCTACCGGTGGCAACTGAGCGGCATCTCCAACCAGCAGGAGGCGGCAGCCCTGGGCGGCGTAGACATATTCGATGAGATCGTCGAGCAGATTGCCTGTTCCGAAGGGAGATCCTTCATTGAGCGTGCTGATCATCGAAGCCTCATCGCAGATGAAAAGCGCTCCGTTGCGTCTGTTTTCAGTGAGCTGGAAATTATCCATCTCGACGCTGAATTTCTGCTGGCGGTAGATACTCTTATGGATCGTGTATGCGGGCAATCCCGCCATAGAAGAGAAGACCTTTGCTGCGCGACCTGTCGGTGCCATGAGCATGACGGGAATCTTGTGTTCGTAGAGGAGTTTGACCAATGCACCCACGATCGATGTCTTTCCGGTACCCGCGTAGCCTCGCAGTACGAAGACCTTGTCGGTCGAAACAGCAGAGGCTGGTGGACCGAAAAGAAATTCGCCGAGCAAATTAAGCGCCTCAATCTGCGTTTTGTTAGGCGAAAAAGGTAGTTTTTCGGCAATTTTTTGGGCAAAAACGGAAAATATCATATATTTTTTTAATTTTTTCGGCACAAAGATAACCATTTTTCAAAAATGTTATGTATATTTGCCCCGTAAAAACAAACAATACTCCTCTTTTTTGATAAATTTTAAGTCAAACATAACATCATGAAAAGTATTCTCAACATTCTCCTCGCTGCAGCAGCAGTGGTTTTGACATGGATGTGCTACGAGAGCGTACAGATCCCTGTTCAGTTTAACGATGAGGTCGCTAAGCGTGACGAAGTAATCATCCAGCGTCTTAAGGACATCCGTACCATTCAGGAGCACCACCGCGACAAGTACCAGTCTTATTGCGCATCATGGGCAGAGCTCGTCAAGTTTGCGAAGAACGACTCACTCCCACAGGTTAACAAGGTAGGTTCTCTTACCGACGACCAGCTTAAGGAGGGTCTCAACGAGAAGGATGCCTGGAAGTACCTCTGCAACCCTTCAAAGTACTCTAAGGAGATTGCTAAGTTCGGCCTCAGCAAGGCAACCTTCAGCCGTGATACTTTCTATGTTAATGTTCTCCAGAAGGACTCAAGCTTCATCGCTCGTCCTAACTTCGACATTGACAACATCATGATCGTTCCATTCACCGAGAATGGCACTGACACCTTCGAGCTCAACGTTGGTACCGTTACCACCGCTTCTGGTTACGAGATGGCACTCTTCGAGGCTAAGACCCCATACGAGGCATACCTCTGGGATCTCAACCCACAGGAGCTTGCTAACAAGATCGACGACCGCAAGCTTCAGGACAAGTTCCCTGGTCTCCAGGTTGGTGATGCTACCCAGGCCAACAACAATGCCGGTAACTGGGAGTAATCTACGACTCTATGAATACCAATATATCGACCATCCGGCTCACGCCGGATGGTTTTTCTTTGCACAATGCCGCCGATGGCTGCACATCATACGACATTGCACCAGGACCAGACTTCTACCAGCGAATGCAGGAAGCTATCCTGGATCATCTGCCTGTAGCCGACACGCAGGATGGACTGGTATGCGAGGTGGAGACTACGCGTCTGCTCCTGTTGCCTACTGAAATTACCAATGCAGAACTGCAACAGCAGATGTTCGACGTGACGTTCTCAGCGACTCCCGAGGAGGAACAGCTGCTGACACAGACGGTCACACTCCCCACGGGACAGACAGTACAGCTCTGCTTTGGCCTCAATCGCTCGCTCTATCACTTCCTGCAGCGCAACTATGAGACGGCCAGATTCAGCCATCCCATAGTCACGCTACTGGAGGAAGGTGCACGTATGGCACAAGGCAACTGTCTGGTGGTACGCTGCGACGAGCGATATCTCGAGCTGGCTCTCTTCCGCGACAAACAGTTGCATCTCTGCAATAGCTACCACACTACGCAAGCAGAGAATCGCACCTACTACGTCATGAATACCTGGCAGCAATTAGGACTGGATCAGCTTAGTGACTATCTGCTTGTGCTGGGCGGCACCAATGAGGGCCTACAGGTGAGAGCTAGTACACACCGATTTATAAAGCATGTGTTCTCATGAAGATTATCACAGGAATTTATGGCGGACGACGCTTTGATGCGCCACGTAATCTGCAGGCCCGTCCGACGACCGATCTGGCCAAGCAGGCGCTATTCAATATTCTACAGAACAGGATTGATCTGGAAGACATTCAGGCGCTCGACCTCTTCAGCGGCACAGGAAGTATCAGCTTTGAGTTGCTCAGCCGTGGTGCAGAGAAGGTGGTGAGTGTAGAAATGGGACGCCAGCAGCAACTCTTCATCCAGAAGGTGGCACAGGAACTGAAAGTCCCTACTACCAAGCATCAGTTGGTACGTGGAGATGTATTCCGATATCTCAGCGGCAAGCCAGTCAAGCCTTTTGACTTTATCTTTGCCGATCCTCCGTATGCTTTGGCCGACTTACCCAAGCTTCCTGAACTCGCATTGAGAGAGGAATGGCTGGCTCCTGATGGTCTTTTTGTACTGGAACATGGCAAGGAGAATGACTTCTCAGATGCGACAGGATTCGTGGAGTTGCGCACCTATGGAGCAGTACACTTCAGTTTCTTCGAGAGAAGGTAATATTTCACACATTGAGCATTTTTGCGCAAAAATCGCACCAACGTGCCGAAAAGGACAAAAAGTGCAAGACAAATTTGCGGAAATGCTCAATTATTATTATATTTGCACCAAAATAGGTTGAATTCATAATTCATAATTAGTATGAAGAAGATAGCATTTCTTTTGACCCTTGTCACCATCCTGTTTGCAGGATGCAAGAAGAATCTCAGCGAAGCATTGAAACCCGATGCTTCAGGTACCCCATACGACCTCTATATTGTCATGCCAGACGGGTTGAAAGAGACAGCGCTCAACGACACGCTGCACGCCATCTTCGAGTATCCAATGGAATGCACCCCTAATGGCGACGAGTACTTCCACGTACGTCACCTCTCTCCAGAGAACTTCCAGTCGTCTGTCATCCGCATCGTGGCTAACGTGGTACTGATTGACATTGATCCATCGAACGCTGCAGACCCAGTCATCACCCTCGACCGCGACCGCTACGCCACTGGCCAGACCATCGTCAAGATGCACGCCAAGAGCATCGAGTCATTGGCTGACTACCTGCCTCAGATGCAGGATCAGTTGCGTCAGCTTTTTGTCAAAGCCGAACTCAACCGCCGAATGAAGGTACTTAAGGAGGAGCACCAGCCTCAGCAATATGACCGTATGATGAAGATGCAGAATGCTTCGCTCTTCATCCCATTGACCATGAATGTGACCTGCAAGGCCGCTGTAGACAGCACGTTCTTCTGGGTATCGGACAACTTTGCTGCAAAGCAGAGTTACCTCGTAGTCTATAGCGTACCTTATACCGATCAGAACATCTTCTCGCTGGAGGGCGCCGTAGCTGTACGCGATTCAGTGATGGGACTCAATATCACCGGCTCAGACTCTACTCAGTACATGGAGACCAACAAGAACGTAATCCTGCCAGAGTACAAGGCAATTAACATTGGTGGCCGATACGTAGGAGAATTGCGCGGCATGTGGCGTATGAAGAACGGGTTGATGGCAGGTCCATTTGTCTGCCATATGCGTCTGGATGAGCTCAACAAGCGTGTAGTATTTGCTGAAGGCTTCTGCTACGCTCCCAACGAGAGTAAACGTATGCTGATCCGCAATCTTGAAGCTGTACTCTACACGCTGAAGTTACCATCGGATAATTTGATCCCAGAGATAGAAGTAGCACTTTAACATTAAAGAAATGAAATCCCTCAAAATAGGAATCACTCACGGAGACATCAATGGCATCGGCTATGAGCTCATCCTCAAGTTGCTGCAGGAACCTGAGATTCTGGAGCTCTGTACTCCGGTCATCTTCGGTTGCCAGAAAGTAGCAGATGAGACATCGCAGGCGTTGAGCCTTGAAGCACTCCCATTCTACCTCTGCGAAACTGCAGCCGATGCACTGGAGGGCCGCATTAACCTCATTGACGTATGCAAAGAAGAGGTACCGGTGCTTACCTTCGGTCAGCAGACAGAAGAGGCGCTGAAGGCCGAGGCCAACTCACTGACGGCGGCACTGGAGGCTTACCGCAATCACCACATTGACGTACTGGTCACTCTTCCTGGTGGACTCAGCAACACGGATGGCAGCCATTCGCTGACCAGTTTCATCAGCCGCGCGTTGGGTATGACCGACGCAAAGATCTTCGACTGGAGCCTCAATGACAAGCGCCGCGTTCTGGAACTTCATGCATTGGATGCGTCAACAGAGCTTGGAGAAGGACTCATGGCAGAGGCTTTCCAGCAGGACATTAAGGCGGTAAACGCAAGTGTTCGTCAGGATTACATGCTCCTACGACCTCGCATTGCTGTTATTTCTAGCATCACAAAGACTCGGGGTGACTTGATAGAACTTCATGAAGATGGCATCAACGCCTTTGGTCCATTCGTAGGAAAAACATTTATTGACAACGGATGGCAGTCGCACTATGACGCCTGCCTATTTCTCGACGAGGACCAGGCGCTGGCACACGTCATGGACGGTTTGAACCAGGATCACACCATCGGCTATGTATCTGGCCTGCCACTAGTCCTCACCTACCCTATGCTCGGCATCTGCTACGAGATAGCAGGCAAAGGCGAGGCCTGCGAGGTTTCGCTCCGTGAGGCCATCTATGCGGCCATCGATATCTATCGCGCACGTAGCACCTATCGTTACTGCACACACTCTCCGCTGGAGAAGCAGTGGATTCCTCGTGGACGTGACGACGTGAAGTTGGACCTGACGAAGGAAGAGTGAGCAATCTGCCAAATTGCAAATAATTTATAGTAAATAATAATATTAGCGGCTATCCGCAAGCTACCCATGCCAAGTTTTATCATCGAAGGCGGCCACAAGCTGCAAGGCGAGATTACACCACAAGGTGCCAAGAATGAGGCCCTGGAGGTGCTCTGCGCAGTGTTGCTGACACGTGAGACCGTCACCATCAGCAATATTCCTGAGATCCTTGATACGCTCAATCTCATAGAACTCATGCGCCAGATGGGCGTGGAGGTGCACCACCTCTCGCGCGGAGTTTTCAGCTTCTGTGCTGCACATCTCGATGAGGATTATCTACAGAGCGATGACTTCCTGCGCCGCTGCACCTCTCTGCGAGGTTCGGTGATGATTCTGGGTCCATTGGTCAACCGTATCGGCTACGCGCTATTGCCTCAGCCCGGTGGAGACAAAATCGGCCGTCGCCGCCTTGACACCCACTTCTTAGGGTTGCAGCGTCTTGGCACAAACTTCAGTTACGACCCAGAACGCCATCTCTATAAGGTCAGCATCCAGGCTGCTAGCAAGCGTCTGAAAGGTTGCTATATGCTACTCGACGAGGCTTCGGTTACAGGTACTGCCAACATTGTGATGGCTGCGGTTTTGGCCGAAGGGGACACCATTATCTATAATGCTGCATGCGAGCCATACATCCAGCAGCTCTGTCGTATGCTCTGCCGCATGGGTGCACAGATTGATGGCATCGGTTCAAACCTCCTCACCATCCACGGCGTGGACGAACTGCATGGCACGGAACACAAACTGTTGCCAGACATGATCGAGGTAGGTTCTTTTATCGGCATGGCTGCTATGACAGGTTCTGAGATTACGATCAAAGACGTATCCGTTCCAGACTTGGGAATCATTCCTGACGCCTTCCGCCGCTTAGGTATCACTATTGAACAGCGAGGAGACGACCTCTATATTCCGGCTCATGAGCACTACGTCATTGACTCATTTATTGACGGTAGTATCATGAATATTGCCGATGCTCCTTGGCCTGGACTCACTCCAGACCTCTTGTCTGTACTCCTCGTCACTGCTACACAAGCTCGCGGCGTTGTGCTGATTCACCAGAAGATGTTTGAGAGCCGACTCTTCTTCGTCGACAAACTCATCAATATGGGTGCACAGATTGTGTTGTGTGACCCTCACCGCGCTACCGTAATAGGTATCGACCATCAGTATAACCTGCGTCACTCTACCCTTACCAGTCCGGATATCCGCGCGGGTATCGCCCTGCTGATTGCTGCGATGAGCGCTGAGGGAATCTCCAAGATTGACAACATTGGTCAGATTGACCGTGGCTATGAGAATATTGATCAGCGACTCAATGCATTGGGTGCGCGTATTACACGAATGGAAGACTAACCCCCTTACATAATGATTAAAGATTTCCACAAAACCGCCATCATCGCCGGAGAACGCTACATCAGCTTCAACGAGATGCTACGACGCATCACATTGTTTTCCAATGTCCAGAAGCAGCAGGTTCCTAACCTCGACCTCCAGCACGACAATAGTTTAGGTTACGACCTCGGCCCTAAGACCATCATCTTCAGTGAGAATCGCGAAGGCTGGATCTACGCCTTTTATTCTATCTGGAACAACCGTGGTGTAGCCATCCCTGTCGACGCAAGCAGTTCGGCTGCCGACCTCGCCTACGTCCTCAAAGACTGTAAGCCTGCGTGCATCTGGACAGCAGTCAAGCGCATTGACACGGTGAAAGAAGCACTTTCACAGACAGGTCTTGACATCCCAGTCCTGATGATCGACGACTACGAACAGCAGGAACTCTCGGCAGACATACAGCCCGCCGACATTGACTATGAGCTGAGCGACACTGCCGTCATCATCTACACCTCCGGCACCACCGGTTCGCCAAAGGGTGTTATGCTGTCGTTCCGCAATCTCTTGGCTAACATAGACTCTGTGTCGAAAGAAGTACCTATCTTCAACCAGAATCGCCGCACACTCATCCTCCTGCCACTCCACCACGTCCTGCCATTGCAGGGCTCTGTCGTGGCTCCAATGATCAATGGTGGCGGCGTAGCCATCTGCCCGAGCATGACAGCTCAGGACATCATGAGCACCCTGCAGCGTGGCAAGATCAGCATCATCATCGGTGTGCCACGTCTCTATCAGACGCTTTTCGGCGGAATGAAACGCAAGATCTTCGAGAAGGCCATCACACGCGGATTATTTAATATGTGTAAGTCGCTGCAGTGGCGCTGGCTCTCTCGTCTTATCTTCACCTCTGTCCGTCAGAAAATGGGTGGTCACATCGACTATCTCGTCTCGGGTGGCGCAGCGCTCGACAAGGAAGTCGGCGTCGGCCTTAAGACCCTCGGCCTCGACGTGCTCGAAGGCTACGGTATGAGCGAGACGGCTCCAATTATTGCCTTCACCCGTCCTGACGACATCCAGCCAGGTTGCGTCGGCTTGCCTTTGCCATCGACCAAGGTCATCATCAAGAATGGAGAGATCTGTGCCAAGGGTCCTAATGTTATGCAGGGTTATTACAACCGACCGGAAGAGACGGCTGCCATGTTCGACGAAGAAGGCTGGCTCCACACGGGTGACCTTGGCACCATCGACGAGAAAGGCCGCGTCATCATTACCGGCCGCACCAAGGAGATCATTGTCCTCTCGAACGGCAAGAACATCAATCCTACCGAGATAGAGTTCAAGCTGGAGCACCACGCAGATATTGTCAAGGAAGTCGGTGTCATTCAGGACGGTGACATGCTCAAGGCTATCATCGTTCCTCAACCAGAATGGGTACACGGACGTAGCGACGAGGAGCTGGAGGAGGCGCTGAAGCGCGAACTCCTCGAGCCATACAACCAGGAGGCTGCGTCGTATAAGAAGCTAATGTCGCTCTTCATCTACCACGGCGAATTGCCTCGCACCAAGCTCGACAAGCTGCAGCGCTTCAAGCTCCCTGCACTCGTCACCGCTGGCGAGCATACCGATAAGAACCAGCGCCCTGCCATCGTCGAGCCAGGCTTCCCAGAGTATAAGGTCGTCAAGCAGTACATCATTCAAGAGAAGAAGTGTCCTGTCCTCCCGACCGACAACCTAGAGACCGACCTGGCCTTCGACTCTCTTGACAAAGTTGGCCTCCAGGGCTTCCTTGAGCAGACCTTCGGCCTCGAGATGA
This sequence comes from Bacteroidales bacterium, assembly GCA_045600445.1. Classification (GTDB taxonomy): domain Bacteria; phylum Bacteroidota; class Bacteroidia; order Bacteroidales; family UBA3663; genus Liminaster. Next base: position 30,293 of record JAZRXZ010000078.1, read on the forward strand.
CCGCCGAGAAGCTCAATACCTTCCGCAACGTCCTCGAGCTCGCCGAGTGGGTAGCCGACTACAAGACACGCATCGAGGTAGAAGACATTGACTGGAAGAAGATCCTCAACGACGAGTCTTCGACCAAGGTAGAATTGCCAGACGCATGGGCCGACGACCTGCTGATCCTCGGTCTCTTCAAGTGCTTCTTCAAGCTCTGGTTCCGCTTCTTCGGCAAGGGCAAGGAGAACGTGCCGACCCAGGGTCCATTCATCCTCGCAGCTAATCACCAGTCATACCTCGACGGCATGTTCGTGATGGCATACAACCGCACAAACCTCGTCCGCAAGACCTTCTTCTTCGCTAAGGAACAGCACGTTAAGCATCCTTACGTGCAGTGGATGGCCAAGCGTCACAACGTCATCGTCATGGAGCGTTCGAACCTCAAGACCTCCATCCAGCGCATGGGCGAGGCGCTCAAGCAGGGCAAGAATATCATCATCTTCCCAGAGGGAACACGTACTGAGAGCGGTGAGGTCAACGAGTTTAAGAAGACCTTCGCCATCCTGGCTAAGGAACTCAACGTACCTATCATCCCTGTCAGCATCCATGGCGCTTACGAGGCTATGCCAAAGCACTCTAAATTCCCTCGTCCGACAAAGATTTGGGTAGAATATCTCCCGGCCATTCAGCCACAGGAGAGCGATTCTTATGAGAGTTTGTCAGAGAAGGTCCGTGAGGCAATTGTAAAAAATCAGCGTGGACTCTGATTAAATATAAAATATGATTATTTCTGAGCAACTCATTGAAGTCGGTTATATAACCAAACTGCACGGTCTCAAAGGCGAGATGCAAGCCACGGTCTCTGATCCTGTCTTTGACGACGTGAAAAAGTGTCCGTACCTTGTCTGCCTGCTAGATGGTATCTATGTACCTTTCTTCATCCAGAACTACCGCTTCCGTTCTGATACCTCCATGCTCCTCACCTTTGAGGACATTGACACACAAGAAAAGGCCCAGCCATTTTGTGGCCAGACCCTGTATTTCGACCGTCGCTGCTTCACCAAGCAGGAGGCTAAGGATTATGACAAGGCAGCAGAAGAGGAACTCGGCTACATCGGTTACCAGCTCATTGATACCGTGTTAGGACCTATCGGCGAAATCACCGGCATTGATGATCAGACCGCTAATGTACTTTTCCTCGTAGACCGTAACGGAGAAGAACTCATGGTTCCTGCCGCTGATGATCTGGTTGAAGAGATTGATGATGAGGCTCGCACCATCTTGATGCATCTCCCCGTTGGACTTATCAACATGGAAGAAGCTGAGATTGACGAATAGTATTTCAAATCATCAAATCAGTTTAGAAGGCCTCTGCAAAACCGAAAATCAGACCACCTGCATGACGGCCGCCACCTACATCAAGGCGTATATTGGTATCCTTTTTCAACTCAAAACGAAGGCCAATGCCATAGGTAGGCAGGAAATGATCGAAGAAGTCGCTTCCATGCTCAAAGAACGTACCTGAACCACCCCAGACAGTAGCGCCCAGACGCTTATAGATGTTCTGACGAAGTTCAACTTGGGCAACCATCTGTGAAACATCGGTATATCTACCAGCATAGTAGCCACGCATACGACGGTCATCTGTGCAAGTCTCCTGACGCAGCTGCCAAGGTACTTCTCCACTTGAATAACTGAACTCGCCATAGACATCGTATGCCAGCAGTCCACCTGGCCAGACATGATGATAATAGTTGAGTTGCAAGGTCGTCGTACCGATAGCGTTGTCGGACTGACCCATGAAGCTCGGATAGTAGATCTGACGAAGGAAGAAATGGAAACCCTTTTGTGGGTTGAGGATATAGTCTCTTGTATCGTACATGATACTTACACCTATGCCAGCATAGAAGGCGTTGTCTTTCTGTCCGAGCAGATACTCAGGATTGTCTGCAAGTTTGGCCTTACCATAGCGCAACTGCGCAGAGATACCCCAAAACCAGTTACCACCAAAACGGACCTTATAATCGGCCAGAATATTAATGCGATTGAAACGTGCATGTGTGGCAGGATTAATATCACAATCATAGTAATTTATGCCCCAATAATCACGTATCTGGTTTCTGAACTCAGCCAGATAATAGAGACGCTTGTTGCGTGTAAAATGCGTATTACCCTGCATTCCAAAGCTATAGTTACCATTGATCGAAGCTCCTCCAAGAAGGGTAAAGTCAGAAGGCTGCATAATGGAGTCAGTACGGTCGAGACGATACATCACCGTGGCTTGACCTCCAAAACCGACTTTTGACTCCTGCGAATAATAAGGGGCAAAAGCGAAGACTAGGTCGTAAGGTTTCTCGAAAGTCTTGTCAACATTACCTTTCACAAGATTATTCCACCATCTTTTCAGAGCGCTCTGCTGCTGCATATCGCCCTGCTCTATCTCGGCCTGCGCCAAGGCCGGAAGAATGAAAGATAGGAACAAGAATATTGCTAATAGTTTCTTCATTATTATATATGTATAAAAAGATACACGAAAAGTCGATGATTATTTTCTCTCAAACCTGAAAATAGTAGTACTGTGGAAAGTCTCACCTGGGCGAAGCGTAGTGGTAGGCCAATGAGGTTTGTTGGGCGAGTCCGGATAGTGCATCGTCTCGAAACAAATAGCATTGCGACGAGGATAGGCCTTACCCTGTTTGCCGATCAAATCTCCCTTATGACCATTGGCCGTATAAATCTGCATAGCTGGCTCGGTGGTATAGACTTCCATCTGTAAGCCGGTCCCAGCATCTGAAAGACGCGCAACGGGACGATCGAGTGAGCCTCCATTCTTGAGCTGGTAGCAATGGTCATACCCTTTTGTGACGGCCAACTGATCGTTCTCATCGTCGATGCGATAGCCGATAGTTTGCGGGGTATTGAAGTCGAATGAAGTATTTGACACAGCGCCCAAAAGGCCAGTGACACGCTTCTCTGGATTGTAGATCGCAATGCTGTCACTGTCAATCCAGAGTTCTTCATCAAGGATGTCGGTTGAGAGATCTCCCGTAAGGTTGAAGAACGAGTGGTTCGAAGGATTGAGGACTGTAATCTTAGTCGTGGTGGCTTGATAGTCAATGCGCAGACCATCGGTGAGCAAAGTATAAGTCACGTCGAGTGTGAGCTCTCCAGGGAAGCCATTCTCACCATCAGGACTTACGTAACGAAAGGCCAGTTCATTCGAAGATTCCACTGGCAACGCCGTCCAGAAACGCTGGCTGAAGCTGGGTGTGCCACCATGAGAACAGTCGCCATTGCTACCGATAGGAAGGCTATACTCCACCCCATCGAGCTCCAGATGTCCACCGAGGATTCGGCCAATGTAGCGTCCTACCACAGCACCGAAGTTCTGCTTGTATCGCTGGTAGTGCGAGAGGGTGTCATACCCCAGCACCACGTCCTGACCACCCACAACAAGACGCTGCAAACGTGCTCCATAGTTAGTCACAGCCATCTCTAAGCCAGAAGACGAATCATGCACGGCATAAAGCAGGAAAGAATCTTCCTGCGCTACAGGACTTGGCAGTTCTGCTTGCGGTGCCACAGGCTTGGTGGTGCAGGAGGACAAAAGGAGCAAGAATAAAGGTAGTAATTGCTTCATATAAATATATGATATATAATCTCCATCAAAGAAATCAAAAGGAATCAATCATCCTTTGAAAGAATCAACGGCCAATCTCTTGAGAATCTCCACTGCTACCTTCCAGATATCATCGCAGGTAGAGAGCTCCACGCGCTCTGAAGTGCTGTGTGGCTCAATGATACGCGGACCGATAGAAGCCATCTGGATGCCCGGATACTTCTGTACGAAATAACCTGCTTCGAGTACAAAGTGCATAGCCACAGGCTTCGGACGGAAGCCGAGAACATCCTGGAAGGTATTGCTGACAAGCTGTAGGAAAGGAGAGTTTTGGTCTTCCTGCCATGAAGGAGCGTTCATAATCTCTTCTACCTCAGCGCCACTGACGAGGAAGATCTCGCGTATCTTGTTGGCCAACAACTCCATATCCTCACCACGAAAACTGCGAGAGTGAGTAGAAATCTCAAAGACTTCTTCCAACTGGCGTACAGTACCGACATTGTTACTGGTCATCGGGGTGCCGACAATATCGGGGTGCCACTCCAGCGGACCTACAGGGATGGCGTTCAAATCTGCCAAGAGACAGCGGGTTGATTCCTCATCCACTATATTCCCGTGCCATACCGCAGGCTCATAAAGCACCTCCACATCCGGATCTGATACTCCAAACTGCGCCTGCACAGCACAAGAACCCTGTATCATCAAATCCACGAAATCCTGCTCTGCACCTGCTGGCAGTGCCACCATAGCCTCCGCGCTGCTTGGGATGCTGGCCGACGCCTGACCTCCTTCAAACTTCACCAAATAGAGAGCGATGTGCTTATGCTGGATGCTCACCTGCAGCAAATTAGCCAGCACTTTGATGGCATTAGCGCGATTCTTCACAATATCGACGCCCGAGTGACCACCGAGGCCACCTCGTACACGTACCTTATATGAAATATAGTCCTTTGGCATGCGGATTTGTGCATACGGCAGTCTCGCCTTCTGGATGAAAGCACCAGCAGCACCCACGGTGATCTCATCATAGGCTTCACTATCCAAATTGAGCACATGTCGACCCTTGATAAAGTCTGGCGACAGGTTGGCAGCGCCGTCCATACCATCCTCCTCATTGGTCGTAGTGATGACTTCGAGCGGGCCATGCACCAGTGTCTTGTCAGCCAGGATGGCCAATGCCATAGAGAGGCCCATTCCATTGTCCGCACCTAAACTGGTATGATCTGCCTTCATCCAACGGGCGTTGGCTTGCTGCTTATCTGTTGATGGAGCCTCATATATGACAGGCTTGATCGGGTCATTAAGTGGGTCGAACACGTGTCCTTCTTCCGACACACACACCATATCCATGTGATTGAGGATGACTACTGGTGTGGCCTGCTCATAGCCTGGCGTGGCTGGTTTGCGTATCACGACACAGTTATGCACATCACGGCTATAGTCGAGACCGAGCTTTTTTGCATAGTCACAGAGATATTGCGCCACCTTTTCCTCATGATGAGATGGACGTGGCACATTATTCAGTTCGGCGAATATCGGATAGAATGAGAGCTCTTGCTGCATGGGTTATCGAGGTTATTTGGTTGCTTTGTTTAAGTTATGTGGTGCAAAGATAGTATATTTTTTGTAGAGTATGCAAAAAACGTGTCATTTTTTTGTTTATTGACGAATATTTCAGTATATTTGCCACGCTAAAAATCATTACAGACATGAAAACATCTACTCTTAGTTTAATCACTCTCACTATGCTTGCAAGCAGTTGTACCCCTAAAGCGCCTCAGTTAGGATCGGATCCTATCGATGAGGTAATAGCAGCCATGACCCTCGAAGAGAAGGCCAATTTCGTCATCGGTACCGAACGTATGAAGGTGACGCCTCCTGATCGTGCCCCTGGCATGATTGTACGCGAGATGTTCAGCGACGCTCTCAAAGAGAAGCTTGCTCAATGCAAGGACTCTGCCAAAGCATACGAGATGATGATTGCCACCTCGCTTGTGCAAGGCAAGGTAGCCGGTTCTGCTGGTCAGCATTATGCCATCCCACGTCTAGGTGTAGAACCTATCGTCTATGCTGACGGGCCTGCGGGCCTGCGCATCGACCCAAAGCGAAAGGACGATGACGGGGAGTACTACTGCACAGCCTTCCCTGTTGGCGCTACACTGGCGGCTTCATGGGACACCGAGCTCGTCAAAGAAGTGACTTCCGCCATGGGTAATGAGGTACTAGAATATGGTGCTGATGTGCTCCTCGCCCCAGCCATCAACATCCATCGTAATCCTCTGTGTGGCCGCAACTTCGAGTATTATTCAGAAGATCCAGTCCTGGCTGGCAAAATTGCAGCAGCTTATATCGACGGTATCCAGAGCAACGGGGTAGGCGTGTCGCTCAAGCACTTCGCAGTCAATAGTCAGGAGACTTGTCGTAATGGTGTGGATGCTCGTCTAAGCGAACGTGCCATGCGAGAGATTTATCTCAAAGGCTTCGAGATTGCCGTCAAGCAGAGCCAGCCTTGGACCATCATGTCTTCTTATAATAAGGTCAATGGCACCCTGGCCAGCGAGAACCGCCATCTCCTCACCGAGATCCTGCGTGACGACTGGGGCTTCGAGGGTTTTGTCATGACCGACTGGTGGGCAGAGGAGAATGGTGCACGCCAGATTGCTGCAGGCAATGACCTGCTCATGCCAGGTACCGAGCACCAGTACAACGAGATTGTGGAAGGCGTGCAGAATGGTACGCTCGATGTAAAGGATCTCGACCTCTGCGTGAAGCGTATCATGCAAATCATGCTCAAAACTCCGACCTACAAGCATTATAAATATAGCAACCAGCCAGACCTCATCGCCCATGCAGCCGTCACCCGTCAGGCAGCTACCGACGGCATGGTATTACTCGAAAACAAAAACAAAGCCCTGCCTCTCGAGGGTGCTAAGGTGGCCCTCTTCGGCACAGCCAGTTATGACCTGCTTGTAGGAGGTTCAGGTTCGGGCAATGTAAACCGCAAGTATAAGGTCTCGCTCAACGAAGGTCTGGTCAATGCCGGCCTGCAGCTTGAGGACGAACTCGCTGAGACTTATCGAACCTACACTGCAGCCGAACTCGCCAAGATGCCAGCCGAGAATTTCTGGACCATCCCTGTTGCTCCTGAGATGCTCCTCACCAAGGAGCAGGTCAAGAGTGCTATCAAGAACGCCGACGTAGCAGTACTCACTATCAGCCGTATGGCTGGCGAGGGTGGCGACCGCAAGGCCGTCAAGGGCGACTGGCTGCTCAGCGATACTGAGGAGTCTAACCTCCGCCTCGTTTGCCAGGAGGCTCACGCCGCCAAGAAGAAGGCAATCCTGATCCTCAACATGGGTAATATCATCGACCTCACCGCCGTGCATAACCTCCCAGACGCTATTCTCCACGCTTGGATGGGTGGTCAGGAGATGGGCAACAGCATCGCTGACGTGCTCACCGGCAAGGTCAATCCATCAGGTAAGCTCCCTATGACCTGGGCTCTCAAGTATGAGGATTACTCATCGGCCAATAACTTCCCTGAGAGCGACGGCAACGCTGCATACGCTCGCTACGAGGAAGATGTGATGGTCGGCTACCGCCACTTCGACACCAAGAAGGTCAAGACCCTCTACCCATTCGGCTACGGCCTCTCATACACCACCTTCGCCTATAGTGACTTGAAGGTCAGCATTGAGGGCGATCACGCTGTCGTAGAGGTCAAGGTGAAGAATACCGGCGACGTAGCTGGCCGTGAAATCGTGCAGTTCTATGTCGGCAAGCCTGCTGTCGAGGGTCTGCTCATGCCAGCCAAGGAGCTCGTCAACTTCGCGAAGACTCAGGAGCTCCAGCCAGGCGAAGAAACCATTATCATGGTGCAGGTCAAGGCCGAGGATGTGGCTTACTTCAACGAGCAGCAGAACACCTGTGTCGTTGCCCCTGGCAAGTACACCGCTTATGTAGCAGCGTCAGCTGAGGATATCCGCCTCCAGCAGACTGTGGATCTTTAATATATGATTTGAAGATAAAATAATACGACTATGGCAAAAGAAATAAGCCTGGAATCACTTTATCCTGGCAAACAAGAAAATACCGTAGATCTTTATGATCTTGTAAATCCAATGGGGCTTGATATTGATCGTGTCATTTCCAATGGTATTGTGACCATTGCCGTCTCAAACGACGGAGCCGAGCTCACCTCCCTCCGCAAGGACAATACCGGCCGCCAGTACCTCTGGCAAGCTGATCCGAAGTACTGGAAGCGCCACTCTCCCGTCCTCTTCCCTATCGTGGGGTCAGTGTGGGATGGAGAGTATCGCTCGAAGGGTCAGAAGGGGATCCTCCAGCCAGGTGAACTCTGGACAGAGAAGACTTTCAAGCTCGGTCAGCATGGTTTTGCTCGCGATATGGTCTTCCAGCTCATCGATGACGAACCAGATGCAGAGGGCAATCCACAGCTTCTCTATGTGCTCCGCAGCAACGAAGAAACACTCAAGAAGTACCCTTACCGCTTCCGTCTTGAGATTGGCTATAAGCTCGTCGGTAACAGCGTCGAGGTCATCTGGCGCGTTATGAACCCAAGCCGCGACGAGGATCTCAAGTTCCAGATTGGAGCTCATCCTGCCTTCTACTGGCCTTTGCTTAGCAACGAAGACATCCAGACAGGTGTAGCTGCACAGGACGCCACCTTGGCCAAGAGTACTGAGCGTGGTTATTTCCAACTCCCTGGCGCAGCACAGCAACTTACAAAGAGCGTCATTACCGAAAAAGGTTGTGTTGACCCTATCCAGAGTGCTACCGTTGAGCTAGATACAGAAGGTTTCCTCCCACTCAACACCGAGACCTTCGGCCGCGATGCATTGATCTTCGAGAACGGCCAGGTGCCTACCGTGACACTTTGTGGTCAGGACCGCAAGCCTTACCTCACACTCAAGTCCGAAGCGCCACTCATGGGCCTCTGGTCACCTCCTGGCAAGAATGCACCATTCGTATGCATCGAGCCTTGGTATGGCCGCTGTGACCGAGTCAACTATACGGGCAACTATGAGTCGAAGGACTGGATCCAGACGCTCGAACAACTGAAGACGTTCGAGGTCAAATATGTGATCACCCTCCACTGATAGTTCACATTCGGCTAATATATATTTTCCCCTTACCCAATGCAAAGACTCATTTTCTGGGGAGTCATCCTCCTCATATTAATAATAGTAGGGCTGATCGTTGACCAGCTCTACTATCGTATTATCCGTCTGTTTCTTGAAAAGCATACCGCGCAGATGGTGCGATTGTACAGCTTCATCGCCGTCTTGCTGCTCATCATCGGAGGCTACCTGATGGGACATTACGTCACCCGTCTGCAAGTAGAGATTACGAAGGCGGAGATTGTCTCGACCAAAGTACCAGCGACCTTTGATGGCTATCGCATTGCCCAGATCTCAGACTTCCATATCGGTTCGTTCATAGACGAACGTGGTCGGAAGTTCGTACCCCAGCTCGTTGATGCCATTCTGGCAGAGAAACCAGACATGATCGTTTTCACCGGAGACCTCGTGTCTATGCGTGCAGCTGAGGCCGTACCTTTCCGCAACGAACTGAAGCGACTAGCCTCAACAGGCATCCCTGTCTATAGCATCATGGGCAATCATGACTACGCTGACTATATGCGTGGCTTCAGTGATGAGCGACGCAAACAGGACGTCGATAGTCTCATGCAGTTGCAGCGCGAAGCCGGCTGGCAGATGCTCAACAACACCACCGAACTGATCTGTCGCGGTAATGACTCCATCGCCATCATCGGTGTCGAGAACATTGGAGAGCCTCCTTTCTCCATTTATGGCAATCTGGAGGACGCCATGAAGCCTATCGGAGGAATGAAAGGAGCTGACTCGCTCTTCTCCGTGCTCCTCTCTCACAACCCTACTCACTGGCGCAATGAAGTCCTTCCTCGCACCAATATTGACCTGACGCTGAGCGGCCACACCCACGACATGCAGTTCCGCATCCTCGGCTGGTCCCCTTCCGGCTGGAAATACCCAGAGCATAGTGGTCTTTATCAGGAAGGTGACCAATACCTCTACGTCAACACTGGCGTCGGCTGTGTAGGACCAGCTTTACGTGTTGGTATCAAGCCAGAAGTAACGATACTAACGCTGAAGAAGGAATAAGAATAGGCCCCATATATACAAAATGTCCTGAACGATTCGTTCAGGACATTTTAATTTTCAAGAAGGTATTCCAATGATTCTGGCGAGCACTTCTTATCCCTGCAACGCCTTCGCAAAACGCTCGAGGAAGAGATCACACTCCTTCTTGGTGATGCAGAGAGGTGGAAGGATGCGGAGCACGTTGGTGCCAGCAGCGCCAGTGAAGACATGCTGCTCGGAAAGCAGACGGTTGCGGACTTCCTTGTATGGATAGTCGAACTCGATGCCGATCATGAGGCCTTTGCCGCGAAGCTCCTTAAGACCTGGGATGTTCATTGCCTTGAGGCCCTCCATGAGGTACTCTCCCATCTTGGCAGCGTTCTCAACAAGATTCTCCTCTTGGATGACGTCGAGTACGGTGCAAGCCAAGGCGCAGCCGAGGTGGTTTCCGCCGAAGGTGGTACCGAGCTGGCCATAGACAGGCTTGAACATCGGAGAGATCAGGACACCTGCGAAAGGATAGCCATTGGCAATACCCTTGGCCACGGTGATGATATCTGGCTGGATGCCATAGTGCTGATGTGCGAAGAACTTGCCAGAGCGGCCATAACCCGACTGGATCTCGTCGAGGATCAGGACAACACCATTCTCCTGAGTGACCTTACGAAGCTCCTGCATGAACTCTACCGTTGGGATATGGATGCCACCGACGCCAGAGATACCTTCGATGATCACAGCTGCCACATCGCCATTGGCAATGCTAGCCTTGATACCCTCAATATCGCCGAGCTCGAAGAAGTCGACTGGGAAGGTGGCGTTGATAGGAGCCTGAATCTTAGGGTTCTGCGTGACGTTGACCGCTGCCGAGGTGCGGCCGTGGAAGGCGTGACCGAAGGCGATGATCTTCTTCTTGCCGGTGTAGAAAGAGGCGAGCTTCAAAGCGTTCTCGTTGGCCTCTGCGCCGGAGTTGATGAGGAAGAGCTGATAGTCATCATAACCACAGACTTTGCCGAGCTTCTCTGCCAGCTTGACCTGCAGAGGGTTCTTGACTGCATTCGAATAGAAGCTGAGCTTAGCTGCCTGCTCCTGCATGGTCTGCAGATACTTAGGGTGTGCATGGCCGATGCTGATAACGGCATGACCACCATAGAAGTCAAGATATTCCTGACCTTTGTCGTCGTAGACATAGCAGCCTTTGCCATGATCGATGGTTACATCGAAAAGTGGATATACGTCGAAAAGTTTCACTTTTAATTACAGATTACAAATTACTAATTACTTAGAAGGCAATGGCCTTCAGTTTCAATCCAGCATCCTCTGAGAGATTAAACATGAGATTCATGTTCTGGACAGCCTGGCCGACAGCGCCCTTGAGGAGGTTATCGATCATCGAAGTGATGACGACCTTGCGACCAAAGACCTCGACATGGATGAGCGCCTTATTGGTGCCGACTACCTGCTTCAGATCGAGTGCTGCATCACAGTAGTGAGTGAAGGTGGCGTCTTTGAAGAAGTCCTTGTAGAGGGCTACGATGTCTTCTTTGGCTACGGCCTTGTCGAGCTTGACTACCTCGGTGCAGAAGATTCCACGAGCGAAATCGCCACGATAAGGAATGAAATCGACGGTGATACCATCGGCCTCATAACCTTCGTTAAGGGTATCTACGACGCGAGGAGTGCCATCTGGACGGAGCTCATTGAGCGTCTGGGTAATCTCATGCAAGTGCTGATGAGTGAACAGCTTATAGACAGAGAAGTTGTCGTTGCGCCATGAGAAGTGGGTGGTAGCGCCAGGCTTCTGACCAGCGCCTGTGGAACCCGTGATAGCATTGACTGCAATGTCGTTGGTCAGGAGACCGGCCTTGGCCAAAGGAAGGAGTCCCTCCTGGATACAGGTGGCAAAGCAACCAGGATTGGCCAGATACTGACACTGCTTGATCTCCTCGCGATGGATCTCAGGCAAGCCATAAATCCACTGAGAGAGCTTGATACCACCAGTTACTGCGTCTTCCTTACCTGCCTTCAGGTCAGCCTGAGCCAGACGGAAGTCCTGCGCGAGGTCAATGATCTTGACATTGGCAGGAATCTCATGCTCCTTGAGGAACGCCTCACTCTTGCCATGACCGAAACAGAAGAAGATGACATCTACCTGATCGAATGGCATCTGATCGGTGAAGCAGAGCTCAGTATCGCCAAGCAGGCCCTCATGCACATCGGCAATGCGGTTACCTGCATTCGACTCACTATTAGCAAAGACAATCTCCGCCTCAGGGTGGTTGATTAAAATGCGAAGCAGCTCACCACCTGTGTAGCCAGCTGCTCCTAATATTCCAACTTTGATCATCCTAAAAAATTATTCGTTAGGAAGGACAAGTGCACAAATGATATAAAGAAGCAAACCGAAACCGCCGAGAAGTACACAGCAGAGCCAGATGATACGAACGATAGTCGAATCGAGGCCAAAGAACTTAGCTACACCTGCACATACGCCGCAGAGCTTCTTATCAGTAGTTGATTTTGTCAATTTGTTTGCCATAACTTTTTTGATTTTATTAATCCTTCAAAGAAATCATAGAAAATCAAATAACTATTCCTGATTTAGTTTGATTTCTTTGATGGAGTAGAAATTAGTAAAAGTGAATTCGGGGGAATCTTTATCGCTGCTCCTCAGGATGTACTGAGTAGTATGCACGGAGAGGTGTAGAGGTTACCTTGATGAAGCCCTTAGCATCATCTGAGGTCCAAGCCTTAGCAGTCTCGCCATACTCACCGAGCTTGTTGTGTACGAGATCGTCTGGAGTATCAGCACCTACGGTCTGGAAGCTGTAAGGACGGAGCTCGAGGGTAACGACACCGTTGACGTTGCGCTGTGAGCTCTCGAGCATAGCCTCCATATCTGGCATGACTGGCTCGAGGTACTGGCTCTCGTGGAGGAACATACCGTACCAATTGCTGACCTGATCCTTCCAGTACTGCTGCCACTTAGAGAGGGTGTACTTCTCGAGGAAGCGGTGAGCAGCGATGATGAGCATAGGAGCTGCAGCCTCAAAGCCGACACGGCCCTTGATACCGATGATCGTGTCACCGACGTGGCAGTCACGGCCGATAGCGTATGCTGCACCAATCTTCTCAACCTCCTGGATAGCCTTGATCTTGTCATCGAACTCAACACCATTGACCGAGCAGATCTCACCCTTCTTGAAGCCGATAGAGAGGATCTCTGGTTCGCTCTTGGTCGGGTGCTTGAGATATGCGCTCTCAGGAAGGCCCTGGGTAGAGTCAAGGATCTCACCGCCACAGATTGAGGTACCCCAGATACCTACATTATAAGAGTACTTGAGCTTGGTGAAGTCAGCGAAATAGCCATTCGCATTGAGGTAATCCACCTCCTCCTGGCGTGAGAGGTTACGGTCACGGGTCAGGGTGATGATCTCTACACCTGGAGCCATAACGAGGAAGGTCATATCGAAACGGATCTGGTCATTGCCAGCGCCAGTAGAACCATGAGCGATTGCGTCTGCACCGATCTCCTTAGCATAGCGTGCAATAGCAAGTGCCTGGAAGATACGCTCTGAAGAAACAGAGATTGGGTAGCAGTTGTTACGGAGCACATTGCCATAGACCATATAACGGAGCGACTTGTCATAGTACTCCTTGGTAACGTCGAGGGTGACATACTTCACAGCACCGAGCTTGTAAGCATTCTCCTCGTTGGTCTTGAGCTGCTCCTCACTGAAGCCGCCGGTGTTAGCACAGGCTGCATAGACTTCGTATCCCATCTCCTTGGTGAGATACATCACATTATAACTGGTATCGAGACCGCCTGAAAAGGCGACAACAACTTTCTTTGCCATAGTAATTCGTAATTAATAATTCGTAATTATCGCAGATTAGATCTTATCCAGATCCTCCAACACCTCATCTGGATGCTCTACAGGATCGTAAAGCATAGCCGTACAGATGCAACGCTTGAAGTCGGTGCGCTGAAGGACGTCATAGTTGACACAAGTCTGACAACCACGCCAGAAGGCTGGATCATCGGTCAACTGCTCGAAGGTGACAGGACGATAGCCGAGCTCATTGTTGATCTTGAGGACAGCAGCACCTGAGGTAATACCGAAGAGCTTAGCCTCTGGGAACAGGCGGCGGCTATAGGCGAATGAGAAGCGCTTGATACGCTTAGCCAGGCCGCAACCACGATAGGTTGGCTTGACAATCAGACCTGAATTAACTACGTAAGTCTTATTGCTCCAAGACTCAATATAGCAGAAACCTGCAAAGTCATCACCACAGAGGGCAATGATAGCCTTGCCTTCGATCATCTTCTGAGCTACATAGTCGGGACTACGGCGGGCAATACCCGTACCACGGGCCTTACTGCTCTCCTCGATGACATCAAGGATCTCCTCGACATATTTGATATGCTGCTTACCAGCAACATAAATCCTGATTACCGGCTGCTGTGCAGCCTCAGGAGTCTTCATTTCTTCCATTTCCGTATTTTACGAATGGGTTCTTGGTTGTTTATGCAAGGGGCCACGGAGAAGGGTGTCCCTCACATATATTAAATAATGTATATAATAATAGTACCTTTTCTAATCCTACCTATCTTCCTTAGAGCGTCTTAGGCAATGCATTGCAGAGCGCCTCAGCCACCTGATTGGTAGTATAGCCGCCACGAGGGATAACTAGCACGGTGTCGTCGCCGGCCAATGTACCCATGACCTCTGGCAGACCGCTCATATCAATATCGTAAGCAATGCTGCTGGCATAACCAGGCTTGGTACGAACCACGATAAGTACCTGACTGCACTCGATGCTGACCACACCAGCCACAGTCTTTGGCGGAATGATATGTGGTGCCACCTTGGTCTTGACCGAAGCTGCCACGTCTGGCATAACATACATATATCCACCCTCGCGAGTTGCAACCTTAGCAATCTGCATCTGCTTGAGGTCACGGCTAAGGGTAGCCTGAGTTACTGCGAAACCATGTGTCACAAGTACCTTAAGAAGTTCTTCCTGACTACCGATACTCTGACTCTGGATCACTTCTCGGATAGCAGCGATTCTATCTTTTTTATTTTTCATCTCAATTATTTATAAATATTTGTATTTAGACGGCGCGAAGTTAGCAAATTTCCGTATAAATACAAAATATTTACGACGAAAAAATGTCGGAATTGGTAAAAATTAACCATTCCGACAATTTTTATGTTTTTTTATACACCCGACATTACATTTCGGGGCAATTCCTGATTATAATTTGGCCAAAGTCTCACCGATGACGCGTGGGAAATGTGCATATTCGAGGGCATGTACCTTGGTAGCCACGGCATGAGCATCATCACCTGGTTCGACAGGGCAGGTGGCCTGGAAGATGATGTCGCCATTATCAAAGAATTCGTTGACATAATGGATGGTGATACCCGACTCCTTGTCGCCACACTTAATGACGTCCTCATGCACACGGTCACCATACATTCCCTTGCCACAATGAAGCGGAATCAAAGCTGGATGAATGTTGACAATGGCACGTGGATAAGCGTCGACCAGATACTTTGGCACGAGCAAGAGATAGCCAGCCAGCACGATGAAGTCGATGTTATAAGACTTGAGCAGAGAGAGAACCGCCTCGCTGTCGGCCATATCGGCCTTGGTGACCAGTTTGGAGTCAATACCCAAGCGCTTAGCACGCTCGAAAACATAGGCGTCAGCCTTGTTGCAGACGATCAGCGCGATGTTAACCTCAGCGTTATCAGCAAAATAATTGGCGATATTCTCGGCATTTGAACCCGAACCAGAGGCAAAAATAGCAATATTTCTCATTTTGACTTTACATTTTAGCACAAAATAGGGGTATTTGTGCGTTTTTTCTATTTTTCTAATAAAAAAATTTCGCCACATTGATAATTTTTTGTTTCTTTGCAGCGTGATTTTGCGTTTTTATGGGCACAAATGTACATATTTTTCGCAAAATGACCAAATAAAACTGGCTTTTTTGCACAAAAATCGGGCAAGAAACCAGAAAATAAAAGAGAATACAACAATATTAACTTTTAATAAATACAATTATGTCAGAAATCGAAGCTAAAGTAAAGGAGATTATCGTTGAGAAGCTTGGTGTTGAGGAGTCAGAGGTTACCCTCGAGGCATCTTTCACCAACGATCTTGGTGCTGATTC